>NZ_JABAIL010000010.1 GCF_012641475.1 Flammeovirga agarivorans
GTAGTTCGTCATTGTTCGCTTCAAAAGATATCAGTTTCTCTGACTTCCAACCTGCTGATGCCGGTACATATGATTTATATGTGACTTCTACGACACATGCAGGACAAGAATACAACTTATACCAAGTCAACCTGACTTATACGTTAGGCGACAGAGATTCCGCTTACATTAAACAAGTCATTGCTGATTTAGGGAAAACGATTGATAATCCTTCTGATGAATTCAGAAACTGGACTATCGATGGAGTAAGTTATGTAGTAAATGATTATGGTGAAGTTACTTCATTAGACATTAGTGGTAATGACCTTACTTCTACTCCATCAAGTTTACTAAATCTCACCAACTTAGGCACTTTAGATGTAAGTGATAACCAATTGTATTTTGACGACTTAGATGTTCTAAATGCAATGGGTGTGGCTAGCTTCATTTACAGTGGACAAACAATCGATCCAATCCAAGAGTTAGATGAAACTGTTAAAGGCGGTGAAGGCTATACTTCTTCATTAACTGACGCTCCAACATATTCAGACATATCATACCAATGGGTATTTAATGAATCTGGGTACTCGAATGTACTGGACTTAGATATCGAAACAATGACAACTGAAGACGTTGGTAACTATCAGTTATTTATCTCATCTACCAACTACGATGGATTAGAGATTAAATTTGCTGATATCGATATCATCTTCTCTAATGGTAATCTAGATTCAACTAAGGTTCATGATTTACTAACTGAATTGGGAATCTCCTTCAACGAAGATGATCCATTCAGAACATGGAATAACGATGGAATTATCACAGGAATTGATAACAATGGTTATGTAACTGATATCGATTTATATGGTAAAGGTTTAACAGAAGTTCCTTCTACTTTAGCTGCTTTCGACAATTTACAAAACTTAAATCTTGAGGATAACAATATCTACTTTGATGAATTAGATGTTTTACTAAGTTACAGTGGGGATATCAACTTAACGTATACTGGACAAAGTGTTACACCTTCTGTGATCAATGAAGTAGTAAAACATGGTGACAACTACAATTCATCTATTACTCAAGATTACGTGGATGTCTACTACGATTGGAAAAAAGGTGGTTCTTCTGTTTACTCTACAAAAGACATCACATTTACTGATTTCCAATCTGCTGATGCTGGAACATATGACCTATATGTCACTTCGATGACACACTCAGGGCTTGAATTCAACTTATATCAAATCAACCTTACTTACACATTAGGCGATAGAGATTCAGCCTATTTAGAACAAGTAATTACAGATTTAGGTAAAACGATAGATAATCCTTCTGATGAATTCAGAAACTGGACAGTCGACGGTGTAAGCTATGTAGTGAACGCTTATGGTGAAGTCACTTCATTGGATATTAGTGGTAACGACCTTACTTCTACTCCATCAAGTTTACTGAATCTTACCAATCTTACTACATTAGATGTTAGTGACAACCAGTTGTACTTCGATGATTTAGATATTCTTAGTGCAATGAGTGTAGCAAGTTTTGTTTATGATGGTCAAAGTATCGATCCTATTCAAGAACTTGATGCTACTGTTAAAGGTGGTGAAGGGTATACATCTTCATTAACTGATGTACCTACTTACTCGGATATTACTTATCAGTGGGTGTTTAATGAGTCTGGATATTCAAATGTTCTTGATTTGGATATAGAAAGTATGACAAGAGAAGATGAAGGCAACTACCAATTATTTATCTCGTCATCTAACCACGATGGACTAGAAATTAAATATGCTGACATCGATATTACATTTGCATTAGGAGACCGAGATTCGACAAAAGTTCATGATTTATTGACTGAACTTGGAGTTTCATTTGAAGAAAATGATCCGTTCAGAGATTGGTTAACAGGCGGTATTATCGATAATATTGATGACAATGGTGCCGTAGGTGATATTAACTTAAGTAATCTTACCTTAACTCAAGTTCCTTCATCATTATCAGCATTTGAAGATTTACAGAACTTAAGCCTTGATGACAACAATATCTACTTTGATGAATTAGATGTATTACTTGGCTTCAGTGGTGACATCAATTTGACTTATGATGGACAAAGTGTTACTCCAACTGTGATCAACGAAGTTGTAAAACATGGTGACAACTATAATTCATCAATTACTCAAGATTATGCTGATATCTATTATGATTGGAAAAAAGGCGGTTCTTCAGTTTACTCTACAAAAGACCTCTCTTTCACAGATTTCCAACCGGCTGATGCTGGTACATATGATTTGTATGTAACATCAACCACTCACTCAGGACTTGAGTTCAACATATACCAAGTTAACCTTACTTACACATTAGGTGATAGAGATTCTGTTTACCTAGAACAAGTAATTACAGATCTTGGTAAAACTATCGATAACCCTTCTGATGAGTTCAGAAACTGGACAGTCGACGGTGTAAGCTATGTAGTGAACGCTTATGGTGAAGTCACTTCATTAGATATAAGTGGTAACGATCTAACTTCTGTACCTTCAAGTATTTTGAACTTAATGAATCTTGAAACTCTAGATGTTAGTAGCAACCAATTGTACTTCGATGATCTGGATTACCTAGGTACTATGGGGGTAACGAACTTCTATTATGGTAGTCAATCTATTGATCCAATTCAAGAGTTAGAAGAAATTGTAAAAGGTGGTGAAGGTTATACTTCTTCTTTAACAGCAGCACCTACCTACTCTGATCTAACATATCAATGGGTATTTAGTGAATCAGTACATTCAAATGTTCTTGATTTAGATATCGAAAGTATGACAAGAGAAGACGCAGGTAATTACCAATTATACATCTCTTCTTCCAACTATGATGGTTTAGCAATTATGTTTGCTGACATTAATATTACTTTCGCACTTGGTGATCAAGACTCAACAAAAGTCCATGATTTACTCACTGAACTTAGTATCTCATTTGAAGAAAATGATCCTTTCAGAGATTGGAATTCAGATGGTGTAATTGTAGATATTGATGATAATGGTTTAGTATTAGATATTGATTTGTATGAAAAAGGTCTAGAGACTGTACCTACTACATTATCTGCTTTTGAAAACCTTCAATATTTAAGTTTAGACAACAACCACCTTTACTTTGATGAGTTAGACAAACTAACTGGTTATGAAGGTGCTTATGTTACATATGAGAACCAATCGATAAAATCAACAACAATAATCAATGAAACTATTAAGCATGGTGATAGCTATAACTCTGCTATTGTTCAGAACTATAGTGATGTTGATTATGACTGGAGAAAAGGAGAAGGTACACTGTTTACTTCTAAAGATATCTCAGTATCTGATCTACAACCTGATGATGCCGGTTCATACGATTTGTATGTAACTTCAAGTACTCACCCAAGTCAAGAGTATTACTTATATCAAATCAACCTGAATTATACATTAGGTGATAGAGACTCTGTGTACTTAGAAAACTTTATTGCTGATTTAGGTAAAACAATATCCAACTCGTCTGATGAGTATAGAAATTGGATTGTAGAAGGTGTTACTTTCTCGGTTGATGACTATGGTTATATTACTGCTCTTAATGTAAGCGACAATAACTTGTATGAGATTCCAAGTAGTATTGAAAACTTCATGAATATAGCAACTTTAGACGCAAGTAATAACAAGTTATACTTCGATGACCTAGATTATCTTAATGGATTAGGTATTGCAAGCTTGAATCATTCAGGACAAACATTCGATACTGTAAATACAACTGAGACGGTTAAACATAGTTATGACTTTACTACTTCTGTTTCTCAAGAATATGGAGATGTTTATTACCGTTGGACTAAAGATGATGAGAATATTGTAACTGAAACATCAAAAGATATTTCAATTACTGATATGAGGTTATATAAAGCAGGTGTTTACGCAGTGTATGTTACTTCTAGCATTCATGGTGATCAAGAATATAAAATTGCAGAATATACCATCAACCATGAATTAGGTGATAGAGATAAGAGCAACCTTGCAACATTGATCGATGCTTTAGCAGTTAGTTACGATAACACTCAAGATTTCAGAGATTGGTTAGGTAATGAAACTACATTTGATTCATCTGGATATGTTCTTGGCTTAGATTTATCATCATTGGAAATCGAAAGTCTACCAAATGATTTAACTCAATTTATTAGAATTGAAAGTGTTGATCTTAGTGACAACTACTTCTTCTATGATGATTTAGATATTCTTTATACTGTAGATTACGAGGTGACTTACTCTCCTCAAAACTACGTACAACAAGAAGCGTCTTATGAAGTAATCCAATATTCTGCTCTTTCTAATGATGAAATGGCTGTTACGGATTATGAAGGTGAATTAAATTACCAGTGGTATTTTGAGGATGAAGTTTATGGTGAAAGTGGTACTTTACTTGAAGTTGAAAACTTTGATTCATCTAAAGAAGGTCAATATCAATTAAAAGTAACATCACCTACATCATGGGATGGTTTAGAAATCCATGTAGCTAATATTAATCTTCAGTATAAATCATTAATCTCAGAGGCTGATTCGTTAGCATTATTTGAGTTATATACTGAAATCAATGTAGATTTTGATCCTAACGAAAGAATCGTCAACTGGCCTAGAATGGATTATGAACCATCAACAGGTGCAATTATTGAATTGAACCTACATGAATTAGAAGGATTAACAACACTTCCTTCTATTATTGGTCAGTTTACATCACTTAAAACATTAAAATTATATGACAATGAGTTAGTCTCATTACCACAAGAATTGTGGAGTCTAACTTCATTAGATTACTTAGATTTATCAAATAATAATTTAGGTGATGAAGATATCTCTAGTTTAAATAATTTATCTGCTTTAAGAACTATTTGGTTAAGTGGTAACTCTTTCACTAGCATTCCGAATATTTCTAGTCTGAATGATTTATTATTCTTTATTGCGGATGATAACAACATAACAGAGATTGATAACGAGTTCACTTCAAATACAAATTTACTGCACTTATCACTTGCGGGTAATGGTATTCAGGTGATTGACATGGACTTCTCAGGTATTTCTAACTTGAAGAAAATTGATTTCTCAAGAAATGAAATCACAGAATGGAATAACAGTCTACCAACCAACTTAGAAGAATTGATTTTATATAGTAACCTATTAAATGATATCTCTTCTATTCCTTCGAATCTACATATCGAAATTGCAGACAATTACTTATTCTATAATGATTTGGAAGGTTTAGATTCTTCTTACGTAAGTTACTCTCCACAGAATTATGATATCTATTACGAGAACATCGCTTTAGTTGAAGGTGGTCAGTACAGCGTAAGTCTTCCAATTGCAACTACATCAGACTTCAGTAATTATATCTTTACTTGGTATAAAGATGGTGTAATCCAAGAGCAGTTTACTTCTAGTGACCTTGAATTCACTAATATGTCTCAGGGTGATGTGGGTATCTATTCTTGTTTCATTACTCATACTTACTGGGAAGAACTAAGTATTAAAGTAGCTGAAATAGGTATTGGATTTGACTGTGGTAGTGAATTGAATGTGGAGGTATCTCCTACTACTGAAACTCTTTTCTGTGCTGGTGATGATATAGTAGTTACTATTGAAGCCGGTTCTTCTGACACTGATGTTTCTTACTCTTGGTATTTAGGAGACGAGTTACTACCTCTATTAACTTCATCTAACATTACTATTCATGAAACAGGTATGTACTCTGTAAGAGTAAGAAATAGCAATGGTTGTGTTGCTTTCTCAGATAGTATTCAGGTGGTTCAAACATCTCCATTGATTGCTCCAGAGATTATTGCAGTAAATGATTCATTAGCTATTGCCGAAAGTGATTCAACACTTTCTTATTACTGGTACTTAGATGGTGAAATTATGGAAGAAACATTCACACAGATTTTACCTACTACATTTGGTAGTTATACTGTTGAAGCAGTGAATGAAAGTGGTTGTTCAATCTTCTCAGCAGAATACGTAATTAATAATGATCAGATTACGGATCTTGAAGATGAACTAATCGAAAAAGTACTTCCTTTTAATGTTTATCCTCAACCTGCTAATGAGTATCTGTTTGTACCAATTGAAGGTATTGGTCAAGTAGAACAAGTAGTTGCATTTGACCTGACGGGTAATCGTATTGAATTAAGTACTGATATTCTTACAGATAAGATGAAAGTAAATACTTCTAGATTAAATAATGGTGTTTATGTTATTACAATTAGCACCACTGATCATGAAGTCTATCATAAAAAGATTCTAATCAACGAATAACAAAAAAGGCTCAGTTTAAACACTGAGCCTTTTTTATTTATTTTGAATTTTGAAAAGTAATCGGCTTAACCGCAGAAGACTTTTGTACTGTTATATTAGCATCTTCTCCATGCTGCATTGCGTTGAGCATCGAAACTAAACCGATAAGAAAAAGAAGGCCTAATATTTTAAGTAATGTCTTCATGCTGAATTTTAGAAAGTTTATTCTTTACTGTTAATACATTTATGTACGGGACATTGACATAAAACATTTAAGATTTTAACAAATTATTTAAATACCCCTATTTTATTCTTCATAAAGTACAATTACAGTCTTTATAATTTTCATATATTATATAAATGAATAAGACGATAAACATTATTCTTATAGTTTTATTCAACACATCTTATTAAATTGAAGGTTAAAATTTAGTTCAGCATTAGACTTAGAAAAATGCATAAATATTATTTCAGCACACTGTTATTCCTCATTCTTTCAGTCACGTCATTTGCTCAAAACATCCCATTTGATAAAACACATTATCCCAATCAGAAGAAAGAATTACGTAATGCTCTAATGAATATTGACATTGCCGATGCATATCGTCAACAATACCATAAATATGACAGTGCTTTAAAGTATTATTATCTCGCTAATAATTTTAATGATCGGAATGCTGTATTAAACCAAAAAATTGGGATCACTTTCTCACTATTAGAACAATTAGATAGTGCTGATATCTATCTATGTACTAGTTTATCATTAGATAAAAATAATTTAAGAAGTATTTTCATTGCTGCTGATATTGCCCATAAAAATCAGAATTGGGATAAAGCGATCGAACTATATGAGCGTTATATTAATGAATATGATAATATTGCGTTTCCTACTAAAAAGGAGGTAAACGTACTTTTGCAACAAGCTAAGAATGGAAAAGTCGATAATAAAAATGTAGACATTATTAATTTAGAAGAGCTAAACTCTAGATATAATGAACTTAACCCACTCTTACTACCCAATACAAATCAAATATTTTTCACTTCAAACCAACCTTCAAAAAATTCTGTATTATCAAAAGTAGATGGATCATACTTTCAAAATATCTTTTATTATAATTACGATAAGAATGATTCGGCTACAGTAAAGATTGTTGATAATTCGATTATTAACCCTGAAGGTAACAGTAGTGTAAGTAGTATTTCTAAAAGTGGTAAAACGATGGTTATCTATCATGGTTTTAACACAGGCGTTGTCTATTACTCTAGGTTTAAAGATTTTAATGGCGAATCCTTACCCTATAATAAAACGAAAATGCCCAGTCCAATAAACTCTTACTTTCATCAACAAGGAGAAGGTACATTCACTCCAGATGGTAAAGGGTTTTATTTTTCAGCAAAGCGAGATAAGAAACAGAAGCATTACGACCTTTATTATACTACAAGAGAAGGGAAAAAGTGGAAAACACCACAACCACTTTCTACTATTAATTCAACATTTGATGAAATTGCGCCCTATTTTTCAAATAATGGCGATACATTATTTTTTGCTTCCAACTCAGAAAAGAGTATTGGTGGGTATGATATATTCTATAGTGTATTAAAGAATAACAACTGGTCTTCCCCACAAACATTACCAACTCCAATTAATAGCCCATTTGATGAGGTTTTCTATTCAGCCGATACTACAGGAGAAACCGTTTATATTTCATCAAATAGAATTGGTGGTAAAGGTGGTTATGATATCTATAAAATATCACCCAAAGTGGAAGAAATGGTTTCAGAAGAACTTAATGACGTTTTTGATCATCAACTGATGTATGCTCAATTAACTATCATTGATATTGATACCAAAATGCCACTTTCTGGAGTTCAATTACAATTATATAATTCAGAAAATAACAGCTTATTAAGGAATAAAATCTCAGATCAAAGAGGTATTGTGCAACTTGTTGATCTCCCAAAAAATGTAAGCTTGGGAGGTAATCTCATCAAAAAAGGATACAAATTCTTTTCTAGAAATTTCATCATTACTGAAGATTCAGCACTAAGGGTCATTGAACTTGAAAGTATTAAAATGGATCAAAAGGTTGAACTTGAAAATATTTTCTTCGATACAAATTCGAGTGTCATTAAAGAGAATTCCTTTTCAGAATTAAATGCTTTATTGAACTTCCTGCAACTTAACCCTTCTATCAATATTCAGATCGAAGGTCACACTGATAATACCGGAACAGATAATGGTAACATTCAACTCTCAAATGATAGGGCTTCTGCTATCTTAAGGTATCTAGAACAAAATGGTATTCAAGCCAACCGATTAACTTCAAAAGGCTTTGGAGACAGCATGCCTATTGCTGATAATTCGACCGAAGAAGGGAAAGCACAAAATAGAAGAACAGAATTCAAAATCATTAAAACGAATTGATATAAGAAACTTTATCCTTTTTTGGTATCTTCGCGTTGAAAGCAAAACAATTGTTTTCAATCACATTATAGCAAAATAAAAATATACATCATGATTGTAGTAACAGGTGCTGCCGGATTTATTGGTAGCTGCATGATTTCTAGATTAAATCAAGATAATTTCAATCATATTATCGCTGTTGATGATTTTTCATTCCCAGAGAAGAATAAAAACCTTGAAGATAAAACAATATTAGAAAAAGTTGAAAGAGAAGAATTCTTTGAATGGTTGGATAAAAACCATTTGGAAGTAGAATTTATCTTTCACTTAGGTGCAAGAACTAGTACAGCGGAATTTAATAGAGATATCTTAGCTCATTTAAATACTGAGTATACTAAGAAAATGTGGGAAGCAACTATAAAATACGCTATTCCATTAGTTTATGCATCTTCTGCTGCTACTTACGGTTTAGGTGAACTTGGCTATGAAGATAGTGAAGAGATCATTCCAAACCTTAAGCCTTTGAACCCTTATGGCGAATCAAAAAATGATTTTGATATTTGGGCACTACAACAAGAAAGAAAACCAATGTTCTGGGCTGGATTGAAATTTTTCAATGTATATGGTCCAAACGAATTTCATAAAGAAAGAATGGCTTCTGTTGTTTTCCATGCATTTAATCAAATTGGAAAGACAAATGCAATGAAGTTATTCAAATCTCATAATCCTGATTATAAGGACGGAGAACAGCAAAGAGATTTCGTTTATGTAAAAGATGTCGTTGAAATGATGATGTTCTTAATGCATGATAGAAAATCTGAGCATTCAGGTATCTATAATGTTGGAACAGGAGAAGCTCGTACTTTCCTAGATCTAACAAAAGCTACATTTAAAGCTATGGGAATAGAAGAAAATATCTCTTACATTCCTACACCGGAAGATATCCGCGATAAATACCAATATTTTACTGAAGCCACAATGGAAAAGATTCGTAAAATTGGTTACGATAAGCCATTCACTTCTTTAGAAGATGGTGTCGAAGATTATGTCAAGAATTATTTAATGTCTACAAAAAGATATTAAAAGATGAAGCCTGGTACTTTAAAGATGAGTACCAGGCTTTTTTATTTCAATTCGATAATCATTCCTGTTTTAGGTTGTATTGTCAATATAGGTAAATCGTCAATATTTCGATCACTTATCACATCATAGCCCTTCTTAGCCCCTTTTATCATACTATTAAAATTAGCTGTAGATACAGTTATACTCTTTGTCTCATTATTATTTAATAAAACCATCACTGTATCATCTTTAAAAGCTCGGAAGTACACATATACATCGTTTTCAGGAATAAAATGTACCAGCCTACCATTATGAATAACCTGACATGTTTTCCTCCAGTGTAAAATCCTTTTTATATAACTGAACATTTCCTCTTCAGATTTTGTTCTTCCTTCTTTTGTAAAGGCTGAACGTTTATCCCCCTTCCATCCACCTGGAAAATCCAAGCGCAAGGAGGAATGATCTGATTCCAACCCCTCAAATAACAGTTCAGTTCCATAATAAATCTGAGGGATTCCTCTTGTGGTTAAAAGAAACGTCAAAGCCAATTGAACTCGTTTCGGATCTTTTAAATTTGACATGACCCTATTCACATCATGATTATCTAAACATGTCATTAAGTTATAAGGGTTTTTAAAAAGATGGTCTTGTGCCAGGTGATTTGCCAACCGTCGCATCGGAGTATCCCATTCTGATTTTGAATCCCCTTTTGCAAAGGATTCATTTGCCATAAAAGTTAATGGCATATCAGTCACAGAAGGCAAAGAAGAATCATATCCATCAAAGTTCTTGGCTCCTCCTGCAAAATAAGCAACAACTGGAGTTTCTCTTACCAAAACTTCCCCCACAATATTAAAATTAGGATATTCTTCAAGTATTGCTTTTGTCCAAGTGCTAGTAAATGCCTTGAAGGCATAACCGAAAGTATCCATTCTAATACCATTTATCCCTGAAAATTCAATCCACCATATTGAATTTTGAATTAAATATTCTGCTAAAAATGGATTATTTTGATTAAGATCGGGCATATCTTTTGTAAACCAACCTTCAACATTTGCCTTAAAATCTTCGTCAGAAGTATAAGGATCATGTTGTTTAGTAACTTGATAATTAGTTCCAAAAAATGAACTATCCTTTTGTCCTTCGTCCCAATAATACTGGTGATTTAACCAGTCTAAAGAAGGCAAATCAGACATCCACCAATGATCAATACCAATATGATTGAAGACCAAATCCATGATTACCTTCAGACCCAATTGGTGACATAAGCTTACAAGACTTTTATATCCTTGATTTGTACCTAGCCTAGGATCTACTTTATAAAAATCAGTGATACCATATCCATGATATGAATATTTCTGAGCATTATTCTCTTGAATGGGATTTAGCCATAGTGCAGTTACTCCCAAGTCAACAAAGTAATCGAGATGATTTCTTATACCTTTTAAGTCCCCTCCATGCCTTCCAAATGGTGCATTTCGGTTTACTTTTTCTTTCATCCCATCTACATTGTCTATAGAAGGGTCTCCATTAGAGAAACGGTCTGGCATAATCAAATAAACTACATCAGATGTATTGAACCCCACATTTTTGCACTGTTCCTCTTGCCTATCTTTAAGATGATATTCTTTCTGGTCAACTTGTTTCCCATTTTTACTAAAAGAAATAAGAAAGGTATCAGGTAAACGATGATGACTTAAATCTAAATACAGCAACAAGTAATTGGGGTTATCTAGTTTTTCAATTTTAGATAACAGAACGTTACTTTCTTCAATAGAAGGAGATGTGTTTGCTATATTTCTCCCATATATCATGATTTGAAGAGATGAATTCTTCATCCCTTTCCACCAAAAAGGTGGTTCTATCTTTTCTATTGCATTACATGGAGTTGACATAATATTGAATATAGAAAATAATCACTAGAATAATTATGTTAATCCATGTACTTGAGCATCAAATTAGAAATAAAAAAGCCCATGTTTCCATGAGCTTTCTATTTATTAATTTATCAAAAATTAGTTTTTCACAATAGTAAAAGTACCTACAGCTGAATCACCTGATTCATCTACAGTTAAAGTAATAGTATAATTTCCTGCTTCAGCTACAGCAATGTTATCTCCATTATGTACTAGACTTTCCTCTGTACCACCTAAGTTTACATCCCAAGCATCATCTTTTCTAAACTTAATATCACCTACAACAAGATCTAAAGTAATAAAGTAATTTTCACCTTCTGCATCATACAGTAAATCTTGGTCAGCATCCCAACCATCTGGTGTTGCAGAACCAATAAGTCCCCAAATACCATCATTTTCATGTGGAGTTCTATCTGCAGGTTCTTCGTCAACTGGCTCCTCATCAGCTGGCTCTTCGTTCGCTGGTTCCTCATCAACTGGTTCTTCTTCAACATAAATTGGAGTTACCATGATATCATATTTATCAGATTCCGTCTCAATACCACCTTCAAAAGTACTAATTACTGAAATTTGTAATGCAGTAGCTCCTGGCTCGCTTCTCATTTCTTTGATAGCAGCATCCATTTCTCCAACTGTTACAGCCGCAGATAATTCAGAAGTTTCCTTTAATACAGTATAATCATCATTGTAGTACAAAGTTAGCTTATAGCTCGATGCATCAAGATCTCCATATTTAGCTGCTGTCCAAGTATACGTCTCAAATACATTATCTTCTTCACCGGCAACAAGTTCTGCAAGTGTAGTTGAAGGTGCATTCAATTCAGGTGTTTCAGGTAATAAACTCTCTAAAACATCTTCGACTTTATCTTCTGAACAAGATGAAAAAATAGAAAGAATTGAGCATAGTAGTACAGCCGAAAAAAAGTTTAGCTTTTTCATTTTCATATTATTTTGTATAAATAAAAAGTAGTAAATAATAAATGTTAGTGCGCACAAAAAAAGTGAAAATATATAGCAATTGCCATCACCTTTATATGTAAATATATATAAATAACACACGCAAAACAAGTGCAAAAACAACTGATTAACAGTGTTATATGAATAAAATTATTTCAACCGGTTGCATAGAGTAAATAAAAAAAATCCCAATAATATATCAATATACTACTGGGATTTTATATACATATTAATAAGAATTATACTCTCATTAACTTCTTCACTATTCTACCTTTTGAAGTAAATATTTCGATATAATACATTCCTTTTGAATAATATGAAAGATCAAAATTCAACTCATTATTATTCACAATTTGAGCACCTTTTGAAAGGACTCGACCCGCATTATCTCTAATTTGGAATTCTACTTCTCCGTTAATTGCTTCTCCTCTTACTGTAGCTATTGAAGTTGTAGGATTTGGAAATGCAACAACAGATTTACTTAATTCATCTTCAACAGAGGTTACTTCAAACTCAATGCTATAAGTTAATGCATTAACATTTGCTCTGATCGTTGCCGTTCCTGTTTTAGTCACTTCAATATTGTCTCCATAAGAAGACTCCTTTAACTTTCCCTCAGAGGCGTACCCCCATTGACCACCATTCCAGCTTTTGTCATCAATGAATTTAATAAGTTCCCCTTTAGTTAAGGCAGCACCTTCGTATATGAATCCACCATTTCCATCGGAAGTCATTTCAATCGCCTGACTAGGCTCCCATCCGATTCCCAAAACATCACCTACAATGTATAGTGTTCTATTATTATCTTCGAAATCAAGGTAAAACGGTCCTTCAGAAGTGTTGTTATTATCCTTAACAGTTAAAGCTAATTGATAAGGAACATCTGAAGATGATAAACCAAAGAATTCTACAGGAGTAAAAGACGCTACATATTTATCTCCTTCTTTTGTCATTGTAGTGGTTTTCTTATTAGAAATATTACCACTACCATGACTATCTAATACAACACCTGCTTCTAATGTGATAGTCGCACCAAAGCTTTTATCACTACCGCTTGGATCAAAGATCACCTCGATTTCTTCGTCTTCTTTAAAACCGTAAGGGTTTACTTCAATAATACGGCTAAATCCTTTTACAAGGCCATCTGCAGGCACTTCTACAGCTCTAGAAGTTAATACCTTAAATTCTGATGGCTTCAAAACAAAAGTTCCTTTAGCATCTACTTGCTCTCCATTATTAAAGTAGCTATACCAGTTACTTCCGTCTCCTGAGTAATCGTAAGTATAAGACTCTTCACCTAATGAGAAGTTACCTACAACTTTAACCGTTAAACCTGAAGTAACGCCTTTCAAGGAGATTGTTTTAAGATCGCCAGATAAAGATAAACTTACATTATCACCTTCAAGTGATGATAAATCATAGTCATGTCTTAGTTTAAGCAATGCTGCATATACATCATATAGTTCTTTACGAATAGCATCATTCTTAGTATCAAATTCAGAGATTAAAGGCTTCTCTGATGTTCTATGACTATCACTTACCTCACCTTCATACTCATATTGATTAATAGATACATTATATCCTAATTCACCAAATTGCCAGATTAACTTAGGGCCAGGTACCATAAAGAAGAAAGCAGAAGCTAATTTTGCTCTATCAATACCATTTTCTAGTTCAGTTAAGTCATAAACCTGTGATACGGTACCATAATTTTCAGAATCATAGATAAGTCTTTCCTCATCATGTGATTCCATATATGACATAACACCATGAATAGGCATTCCTCTTGATGCAGGAGATTGCCAATTTAAATCTTTATTTCCACCTTTAACTACGTCTCTAAAATCATGGTTCATATTACCCCACATAGAGATATCTTCAGCAACTAGTACTTTTTCTTCTTCGTTATCGGCAAGATGTTCGAAAACCACAAGAGCGTTAGGGTTTCTCTTTTTGATTTCAGTGTTCATACGTAATAATAGATCAATTCTGTCTTGATCGTAGTTACTACCCCACTCATCGTCACCTGTCTTTACGTTATTACCAAATCCTTTGGTAAAGTCAAAACGATAACCATCTACCTTATAATATTGCATCCAGTGAGCATTTACACTATCAACAAGTGCTTTAGTATAGTCACTTTCATGATCAAAATCTGCACCCCATTGTAAACCTGGGTTTGTAAAGTTTGATTTCTCATTGAACCAAGGGTTCTCTGCACTTGGGTCAGCATAATCACCTTCTTTATTGTACATTCTAACCATTGGTGATGAATGGAAAGAGTGGTTTAATACCAAATCAATAATTACACTGATACCTCTTGAATGTGCTTCATCAATAAATTCCTTTAATTTATTTTTTGGTCCATAATATTTATCTGGAGCAAAATAAAAGTTAGGGTTATAACCCCAAGAAGAATTACCTTCAAATTCGTTTACAGGCATTAGGTGAATTGTATTTGCACCTAACGATTTTATATAATCTAATTCAGCAATTGCTGATTCATAAGTAGCTTCAGTAGTAAAATCTCTAAATAACAACTCATATACTACAGCATCTTCGATTGCCACTGGAGTAAAGTTTGTTGTTTTCCAAACATATTCTTCTTCATTGATAATAAATGTAGATGCTCTAAATGATGTCTTGCCAGTTGGGTAATCAATTAGATTGGGGTATCTATTATCATCAATGTATTTATCATCAGGATCTGAAACTTTTTCAGTATATGGATCGGCAATAATAATTGTCCCGTCGATAAAATATTGATAAATGTATTCAGTATCTGGATCAAGATCTGTAAATGTATACCACCAGTAATTCTCATCACCTTTTTCTACTTTCATTGGGTAAGCTGTTTTATCTCCCCAATTGTTAAAGCTACCAATTACGTTTACAAACTTCTTAAGTTTTGCTGGATCTTGAAGTACCAAAGTCACTTCAGAACCACTCTTATTGACACCTAAATTAGTTGCATAGTCTGGTCTATCTTGAACTGTTGGTGTAGAACCTACATAGAACTCTAATTCTTTTGTATCCACAAGCCCATCAGAAGATGCAGAGGCTTCGATTGTCAATTCACCTGCAGCCGCTGATGAAATTGTATAAGACAATGAAGTTCCTGTTTTTGAGATTTTCTCAACTCCATTTACTTTAATTTTTAAAGCAGTGCTTGTTGGTGATGAAATATTGATGATAACTTTATCACCTGACAAAAATACGTCACTTGCTTTAGGAGAAGTAATTTCAACAGATACACCAAGCTTTTTAATTGGGATAACTAGGTCTCCTGTCTTACTTCCTCCATCTTTTGTTTTGATTAAGCAGCCAATGGCATCAATAGCAGTTGGAGCTGATGCACTGTTTAATAGCTCTGCAAAATTGTTATAAGTCGATGATCCTTTTGTAACAGGAAAAGAGTAAGTAAAAATATTATCTGATTGCTTTGTTAGTTTAGCAGACTCATCAGATGCGGCCCATTCACCGTTTGTTAAGAAATCTCCAACATCTTCACTCCATCCCCAAAGATAAAGATCAGAAATGCCGGCAACATCAGTACCTGAAACATCAAAAGTTACAGTTACATTTTCAGTCAGTACATCTGCTGTGCTTGGATCTAAAGTCACTTTTTGTGCAAAAGTAGAACTACAGATCAACAAGAAGCTTACAACGAAGCCAAATGTTTGTAGTAGAAGTTTCTTCATAAATTTAAAAAAAGACGGGGTTTTCATTTTCATATTCCTTTAAAAGTACAAAGTACACTACAGAAAACAAAATTATTAAATAGCTGATTTTAAGCGATTTAATTGCAATCCATTGCGCAACCGGTTGAATTTTTAT
Organism: Flammeovirga agarivorans; assembly: GCF_012641475.1. NCBI lineage: Bacteria > Pseudomonadati > Bacteroidota > Cytophagia > Cytophagales > Flammeovirgaceae > Flammeovirga > Flammeovirga agarivorans. Next base: position 16,446 of record NZ_JABAIL010000010.1, read on the forward strand.
TAACAAAAAAGCCTTTTCCAGATTTCTCCAGAAAAGGCTTTAATATTATTTATTAAGATTCTTCTTAATTTGATACTCTTGAGTGTGTACCACTGTCAGTATTAGAATCAAATGTACAAGTAATTGTATAATTACCAGGTGTATCAATTGTGATACTTGCTTGGTTACTACCACCAACTAATACATCATCATCACTGTCAGATTTACCCATTTGGTAATCCCACGAATCATCCGCTCTAAACTTGTATTCACCTTGTGCTAAGTAGCCAGTGTAAGTCCAAGTTCCAGCACCAGAGTCATATACCATATCAGTATCTGGATCCCATCCGTTTGGAGTTGCTGATCCAATGATACCCCAATATTGATCATTTGGTAAAGTCATCTTAACTACTGAGTAAGTTAAAGCACTGAAGTCTGCGATGATCTCATACCAACCATCCTCTGAAACAGGAATGTTTGATCCATCTAATACAAGGTTACCACCTGATCCACCGTAGTTACCAGCCCAATCATAGTTTGGTCTAAACTTGATCTCACCTGAAACTAGTTTCACTTGGATTTTGTATTCTGAACCAGAAACTAATGTCATTTCTGTATCAGCATCCCATCCTCCAGGAGTAGCAGAACCGATGATTGACCAGATTTGGAATGGATTTACAGAAAGTGTCACTTCATCAGAAGCGCCAGTATCACCATCACCAAATACAGCTACTACTTTAATATTCACATCACCAGCAGTACCAGGAGTACCTCCTGAAGCTAATGCACCTTTGTTTAAGTCTGAAGTTTTTAATACTGCTTCTAAGTCAGTACCTCCTACTTGAGCAAGAACATTATCACCAACTTGAACTCTATAGTTAATTGGAGTTTCAGTACCTCTTACAGAAGCAGACCAAGTAACTGTTGTAGCTGGAGCATTGAAATCATCAGCACTTAACGTAAATGAATCGCCAGTACCAGGGCTTGAGATCACTGGAGTTGTGATAGGCTCTTTACCTAAGATTGAATATACAGGTTCAGCTGGGTTGATCAAAGTCATAATCATTTTTACTGAACCGTCACCTGTCATACCAGTAGATCCTTTAAACTCAAGTAAGTTACCTTCACCTGCACCAAAGAAGTGATCGTCATTACCTTTAAAGAAATATTGTTTAGCAGGATCCATTGTAACAGCAGCTTCCCATCTTACCTTAGATTTAACATAACCTAAAGTTGCAACTTCATTACCGTCTCCATCAACAACCATCCAAGTCATTGGAGTAATTGAATATGTCAACCCTGTAGAGCTCATTGATACATAGTAGTCACCTGCAGCTGGAGTTTCGATGTTACCTGCCGTTGGCTCAGTATCTAATTCTCCTGATAATTTATCAGCAGCAGCAGTTTTCAAACCATAATTTGTACCATCCCAACCTGGACCAGTTGCAAATTTGAAGTTATTATTCAAGTTAAGGTAGGCAATGTAAGTACCTGAGTTAGCCTCAACTTCAACCACTACAGTCTTTTCGTTATCAGGGTTCCAATCTTGGTGGTCACCAGGAACACCTAGTTTGTTACCAGTAATAACTGGTTGGTAATATGGAGTTGCTTTAAAAGCAATTTTCTCAGAAACAGTTGTATAAGCACTCTCTGTAGAGTTATTATCTGACATATATGCTGAAATCCAAGTTTCAACATCATGCTCCACTTCTGGAGTTAAACCTAATGAAGCCATCGCTCCATTTAGCTCTTCTACTTTTGGAGCTCCTGTAGTGTCACTCTTAGTGATTGTTGCAATCACTTCTTCACCATCTGCATCAGTTGCTTTTACTAAGATGTTATATTTAACTTCTGTAGTAATACCAAATTTTGCTGGAGTCCATACATAGTTAGCAAATACGTTTGCTGCTGAATCTTCAACTAAAAGATACTGTGCACCTTCAGTTGGACCATCTGTAATAACTGGAGAGGTAAAAGTAGACGAATCTCCTAATACTGGTTCTCTCAAATCTTTACAACTAAATGCGATAGTTAATAAAGATATATATAAAAATATTTTTCTCATTTTTCTATAACAAATTAGAAATTGATGAATTTCTTAATAACCAGGGTTTTGCTCTAAAGTTGGGTTTGCTCCAATCTCGTCAGCAGGAATTGGGAATAAGTTTTTGTAAGAACGTACACTTGTACCTGCCTCGCTATTTCCTTTATAAGGCCATACATATTCAGATGAAGTTAAAAGACCAAATCTGATTAAGTCTGTACGTCTATGGCACTCCCAATATAATTCTCTAGCTCTTTCGTCGATTACATCTTCGATAGCCCAGTTAGTACCAATATCTCCTTGTCCTGATCTTTGACGGATGTCGTTAATATAACCTGTTGCAACTGTAAGGTCACCAGTACCTCCTCTTTTCACTGCTTCAGCATACATTAACATTGCATCAGATAATCTAAACATTGGAAAGTCAATATCTGGGAAAGATTTATCTGAACCAATAGTACCATCAGTAGTAAGGTTCTTGTATTTAACAATACCTACACCACTCTTGAAATCAAAGATATCGTCATTCTCAGGACGCATTAACTCTCTATTGAAAAGAGCTCTTGAATCTGTAGTAGCGAATTTAGCTGCAAATTCTTCAGTAGTTCTATGACCACCCCATGCACCTGATGTACCATAGTTAGTCTCTAAACCAGACCAGTCAGTCCAAAGAGAACCTGATAAGATAAACGTCATTGCACCCCAAGATTGAGTACTTCTACCATCACATGGAATTGAGAAAATAATCTCGTCAGATAAATGGTTATCTGCTCTAAAGTTAGCAGTGTAATCTGCGTTTAAAGAGTACCCTCCATTATCAATAACTAATTTTGCATACTTTGCAGCTTCAGTATAATCTGCAGCAGTACCTGATGGGTATCTATCAGGAATAGTTGAAGAGTTATCATAGTCAAAAGTATATACATTTTTGTTTAAGTATAACTTTGACAATAACATATATCCAGCGTACTTACCAGCTGTACCATAAGGAGCTTGTTCTAATAACTTCTCATCACCAGAACCATCAGTCACTTCCAATAATTCATCAACGATGAATTGGAATACTTCAGCTTTCTTCTTTTGTGGAGGGTTAAAGCTACCTACAGGGTCTGCTTCAGTAACAAATGGAATGTTACCAAATAAATCAATCGCATGCCAGTAAGATAAAGCTCTTAAGAATCTTGCTTCAGCTCTATATTGTTTTACTTGGCTAACAAATGCAGCATCAGCAGATAAACCTCTTGCTGATAACTTTTCATCTGTAGTTTCTCTTAAGAATTCATTAGCATAAGAAATTCCTAAGAAAATTCTACTGTACAATGCTGATACATACGTATTTGAAGCAGCATAGCTTAATGTAGTATAACCAAATGATAAGTCATACTCATTTTGCCAACAGTTGTTTGCTTCATCAGTAGGATATTCAGTAGCATAGAATAAACCTCTTAAGTATTGACCGTGTCCTTCGTCAATACCTTGAATATCACCATCACCAGCAGGACCTTTTTGACCAGATAAAGCTAAGTTGCCATAAACTTTACCTAATACTTTGATATAGTTGTCAGCATCTTTATAAACGTTATCACTTACTTCGATACGATCATCGATTGGTGTAGTATCTAGGTCATTTACACAAGAAGTAGTAAATGCAGAAGCTACCAATACAGAGCCGACTAATACTTTATTAAATATATTTTTAACTTTCATTTTTGTCTATTTTAGAAACCAAGGTTTACACCTAATAAGAATGTTGTTGGACGTGGATAAACGTTGTTGTCAATACCACCATCAACTTCTGGGTCTAAGCCGTCATATTTTGTAGCTACTGCAATGTTGTTTACAGTACCATACACACGAAGGTTGATGTTACCTTCTGCAACATTTTTGAAGTTGTATCCAACCATTAGGTTATCTAATCTTAAGAATGATGCATTTTGTACATAGTAGTTAGAGTACTTCTGTAAAGTTGTACCAGTCTGGAAACCAGTATATAATGCATCTCTTGTTACGTTGTTCCAAGTACCATTTTGGAATACTCTATCTAACACACCATTTACAGAGTTAACGTTGTTATAAACGTAGTTATCTAATCTGATTCTACCGTTTAAGCTAAAGTCCCACTGTCCGTATGATAAGTTAGTATTGAAGCCCATGAAGATATCTGCATTTGAATCTTTGTAACGGTATCTATCACCTTCAGTAATTTGACCATCACCGTTTCTATCAACATAAACACCTTCTAATGGCTTTCCTTCGCTGTTGTAAACTTGCTCTAAGACAAAGAATGAATTTGAAGGATAACCTACGCTATGTACTTGAATATTAAGACCTGTACCACCAGCGATACCACCTGTATAAACACCATCATAATTTGGATCATCAGATGCTTGAAGCTTAGTAATTTTGTTTTGGTTATATGTAACATTAAATCCTAAGTTCCAGTTTAACTTTGAGTTGCTGATTACTTTTGCATTGAAGTTGAATTCAACACCTTTGTTTTCAAGGTCACCAATGTTAGCAAGTACTTGGTTGTTCAAGTTTGAACCTGCAGGTACTGGTGTTACGTTAAGTAAGTCAGTTGTTTTACGGTAGTAACCGTCAATGCTACCTGTGAATCTATCATCAGAGAAACCAAAATCGATACCTGCGTTGTAAGTAGTTGTTGTTTCCCACTTGATGTTTGCGTCATAACCATTTGGTCTATAAGTCTGTGAGAAAATTGGAGAACCGTCAGGGTTTGTACCAATTTGAACGTTAGCAGTTGCTGTACTTTGAGTGTAGATTGGTAAATATGGGTAATCACCTTGACCAATGTTTTGCTGACCAGTTTGACCATAACCTAATCTAAGTTTCATTGAACTAACAACATCTGAAGTTTCTAAGAAACCTTCTTTCTTCATGTTCCAGCCTAAAGCTACAGCTGGGAATAAACCCCATCTAGTATCAGGAGAGAATCTTGAAGTACCATCATTACGAACTGTAACAGTTAATAAATATCTATCAGCATAAGAGTAGTTCAAACGACCAAAGAAAGAAACTAAGTAGCTTTCAGTTTTGTATGGAGTTAATGGAGTTTTCTCAATTGTACCATCACCGTTTGTAGCATAATCACTACCCTCTCTGTAGAAATGTTGCCATGAGTAACCTAACATCACATCTAATTTTGAATTGATTGACGAAAGGTCTTTAACATATTGTAAAGTAAAATCTAATAATTCGTTCTTTTTAGTTTGATCAAATTGAGATCTGTATCCGATGTCTGGGTAAGTCCACTTAGCACTATCAGCTTGGATGTTACTACCATCTGACCAAGAGTAGTCATAACCAACATTTAAGTTCGCTTTTAATTCTGGTAAGAAAGGTAATTTGTAATCTAATTGTAAGTTACCAATAGATCTCTTTACATCTGATGTATTGTTAGTTAAATCTAACATTGCAACTGGGTTACTTGGAGCAAGTACAATTGGGTTATCTGATGCATCTAACCAAGTAAAATAACCGTAATCCCAAGGTGAACCATCTCTAACTGGTCTTGTAGGGTCGAAACCAACAGCTGATCCTACAGCACCTGTGTCTGCAAATTTGTTTTTGATGTACATACCTTTCAAGTTTAAGTTTACTGAAAGCTGATCATCAAAGAATTTTGGAGTTAATGAGATGTTACCTGTGAATCTCTCCATTTTAGAAGTTTCAAGGATACCATTTTGATCTGTGTAACCTACTGATACTCTATAAGGAAGAACATCTTTTGCAGTAGTACCTGCAACACTAATATTGTGATCGGTAGAAACAGCTGGCTTTAAGATTTCACTTTGCCAATCAGTATTTGCTTCTCCTAAATCGTCAGTTCTTGAAGGTAAGATTTCACCTACTAAGTTTGCGTATTCACCTGCATTTAAAACATCAATTTTACCTCTTGGAATAGCTACTGAAACGTTACCAGTGTAATCAATTTTCATTTTTCCACTTGCACCTTTCTTAGTAGTAATGATGATTACACCATTTGATGCTCTTGAACCGTAGATTGCTGTAGCTGAGGCATCCTTTAATACTGTGAATGTCTCAATGTCATTAGGGTTAACTGAGTTTAATGGGTTTTGCATACCTGCAACACCATCGTTATCAATTGGCACACCGTCAATTACAATTAATGGATCATTTGATGCAGCTAAAGATGAACCACCACGAATACGGATAGTTGATCCTGCACCTGGAGCACCACCTGATGAAGTGATGTTTACACCAGCAACTTTACCATTAAGTAAGTCTTGTGGTGAAGTAATTGCTCCTTGGTTGAAGTCATTTGCATTTACAGTTTCAATCGATCCAGTAGCATCTTCTTTCTTTACACTACCATAACCAATTACAACTACTTCTTCTAGTTGTTCAGCATCTACTTCCATGAAAACATCGATTGTAGCTGCATTTCCAACGTTGATTTCTTGAGACTTATAGCCAATGTAAGAAACCACCAAATAATCTTCACCTTCTCCAATTGTAATTTTGAATTTACCATCGAAGTCTGTTGTACCACCTTTAGTCGTACCTTTTACTAGAACAGCCACACCTGGAAGAGGATCGCCGTTCTCATCTACTACTGTACCGCTAACAGATCTCTCTTGTGCAAAAGTTACAAGAGAAAACAATAGAAGCAGCATAGTTGTAGCTAAACGCCATGTAGAGTTAATGCTCATTTTCATACTTAAACAGTTAGACAAATAGACAAGTATTTCTAAGACAGACCTAGTAGAGTTGATTGATTAATAAAATTTGAATCTTTTTCATTTTCATTTTAAATACGCTTCATACAATTACTACAAAGCAATCTTAGAATAATACAATTATCAACTTTTTATTTTTCTTCGTTGACAATGCAAAATAATCACTTCTGTTATACTTACAAAGAAATATTTTTTCACTTTCATTAAATTTTTGACTGTTAATATGAGTTTCAAACCCTTAAATCTTTTAACAGTTTAAATTTAACGATCAGAATCTTAATATAAATTATTGCGATTTTTATAAAATATAATTTCATAATTTATGATTTAATCAAAATAATAATCTTAACAATGAAAGTTTCCATGCTTAACACAATTTTAATTAATAGTAAATAATACACATCCTGCAATAGAAATAAGGGTGAAAATTACAGTCAAAAAAAAATTCCATCGAAACTAAAAAAAACACAACAAAAAAATCAAAGTGCAATTTTCAATCGGTTGCGCTATTTTTTGTGAAAAATTGAAAATAAGTAGGGCATTTCGTTAGTATTCCATATATTTTCAAAAAACAATACAATTTTCAACTCAACTTTTTGAGAAAAGCATAGCATGAGAAAAGCACAATACACGATGCAAGACATCGCTAACCAACTTGGCATTTCGAAATCTACTGTTTCTAGAGCTCTAAAAAATCACCCAGACATTAGTCAAGAAACTAAGGACGCTGTTAATAAACTTGCTGAAGAAATGGATTATCAACCTAACTCTTTGGCATTAAGTTTAAGACATAAAAAATCTTTTGTTTTAGGTATCATTGTTCCAGAGATTGTACATGACTTTTTCGCAAATGTAATTTCTGGTGTACAATCTGTTGCTTATGAGGAGGGGTACAATGTAATGATATGTATTTCCAATGAGAGCCCAGAGCAAGAGAAAGTTGATGTTAAAGCCATGTATTCTAGTAGAGTCGATGGTTTACTCATCTCGTTAACTAAAGAAACAAAAGATTTAGCTTCACTTCAAAGCATTATCAATAAAGGTGTTCCTACAGTAATGTTTGATCGAGTAGCTGAAGAGCTTGAAGTAAGTAAAGTGATTACTGATGATTTCCAAGGCGCATTTATGGCTACAGAACATCTCATTAATCAAGGATGTAAGAAAATTGTACATCTTAGTGGGCCAAATAACCTTGCTATTAGTAAATTAAGACTAAAGGGCTATATGGCTGCTTTAGACAAAAATAATATTGCTGTTGATGAATCTCTGATTGTTCCTTGTCCGAAAGGCGACCTCGATGAAGGAAAGGAAGTAACTAAAGGCATTCTCAATAGTGGTTTAGACTTTGACGCTATCTTCGCTAATAATGATGTAAGTGCAATTGGAGCAATGAATGCTCTTAAAGAAGAAGGTAAAAAAATACCAGAAGATGTTTCTGTTGTAGGATTTGGTGACTGGAGATTATCTCAATTATTAGACCCACCTTTATCATCAATTGAACAGTCTGGCTTTGATATTGGCCTTCAGGCAGCAAAATTATTATTTGAACAGATTAAAGCAGAAGAGAAAGACATAGAGTTCTCTCCAAGAACGGAAGTCGTTCAAAACAACCTTATAAAAAGAGCATCAAGTTTACATTAATCAACTTGATTTACTCGTCAAAAGTCTTGTAGATATCTATTCTGCAAGACTTTTTTTATTGATAAAATTAAGTATAATTTAGTCTTTATTCCACTTTATGCAATAATCAATTATCTTAGATGTTTAGAGGAGATCTTTACTTAAATAGCGATAAATTGCTTTCCTCTTCTATTCATTGATGATCTGTATACATTATGTATAAATATATTTTTATAGTATTACTTTTTGGATATTACGCTACATCTGCACAACAATACAATATTACTTCTTTCAATATACATGATGGATTAAGTCAGAACTATTGTAAAGTATTAGAAAAGCTAAGTAATGGTGCTATCCTTATTGGAACAAAAGATTCAGGAGTCAATATAAACATTGGTACAACCTTTAAGTCTTTTGATGTTAGTGATGGACTTTCCAATAATCATATTAATGACCTTGTGGTTGACCCTCAAGACAATATTTGGGTAGCCACCAACAATGGCATTAGTTGTGTGAGAGACAGAGAAATTTCTTCTTACTTAGAAGATGACATTGAATCATATATTATTGAAGACATTACTTATGATAACCATCTAGAAACTATTTGGGGTATAACTGTCAATAAGAAAGTTATCCGACTAAGTAAATACTATAAAAAAGATGAGTTAAAGATAAATGATAGGGTTGCATACACAGCGATAGAAGCTGATGAAGATGGACATGTTTGGATTGGTTCAAAAAGGAATGGCATCTATATCTATAAAGGAGACTCCTTAGTAGACAAAATCGCTCTAAAATCAACTATTAACTGTATAGAACATTTATCAAACAAAAGAGTTGCAGTTGGTACAAATAATGGCGTAATCATCTTTAATAAAAGAAATCTTAAAAAAGGTGCATTTAAAATCCTAAATAACATAAAGGTTAGTGCATTAACAGAAGATAGCGATAAAAACCTATGGGTCGGCACTCCTTATAATGGAGTTTATAAGACCAAAGGCATTAAAGTTTTACAAAGTATTTCAACAGACAATGGTTTAAGTCGTCAGATTTTTGATATTCAAGAAGATGATGATGGCGGGATGTGGTTTGCAACTAATAATGGACTTTTTAGATACAACAACGATATCTATACCCTTTACAGTAAAAACTTTACCATTAGTACTGATATCCTTAAAACTTATCAAACACGTGACAAAACCACTATTTTAGGTTCAGAAAGAGCATTGCATTTCATCAAAAATGATAAGCTTATTCGAAAAGAGATCTTACCCTTAAATGTCCGCCATTTAGACATTATGGAAGATCACAATAACCATTTATATATTGGTACTGAGCATGGTGTCTATGAATTTAAAAATGATAAATGGGAGAAGCTTACCTCAAACTATATCAATAAAAACTTCCACTACCCTTCTACATTTTTTGAAAGAGACAAAAAAGTATTTGTTGGTGCTCTTAATCATATATTTGAGATCGATGGAGATTCACTGATTGAAGTCACAAATTATGAAGATAAATTAGAGAACTATCAAATCACAAAGGTCGTTATTTCGCCAGTAGACTCGACAGCTTGGATTGGTACAGCAGGTAAAGGTCTTTTTCATATAGACAAAGAATGGAACCTAATTAAAGCATTCCAAAAAAGAGATAAATCTATACCAAGTTTAGAAATCAATGATTTGGTTTTTGATCAAGAAGGTAATCTTTGGATCGCTACTACTGATAGTGGTTTATGTAAAATCAGTAATGGTTTAGATAGAGCCATTAGTTTTCAAGATCAAAAGCTATCTATTACCAATATCCGTACTATTCAGATTGACAAACAAGGAAATGTTTGGGCTGGTAGTAACAGAGATATCAATCACCTAATTAAGATTGATAATGATATTGTTAGAGTGGAAAGGTATGGAACAGATGAAGGTTTTAATGCCTTGGGCTATTCAGAAGGAAGTGCCTCTAGAGATTCAGAAGGAAATTTATGGTTTGGCACTCAAGATGGCGGTGTAAAGATCACTCCTTCCCATCATGTTTATTCTGAGAAGACCCCACAGATTGTATTTGAAAATGTAAAGGTATTTTCAGAAGATATTCCATGGACTGATTATTCTGAAGGGATTGCAGCAGGTAGTCATTTACCTATCAAAGCAGTTTTACCAACTGAATACAATCACTTAACTATTAATTTTGTGGGCGTCTCTCAAAATGTCCCCAAAAAGATTAAATACCAATGGAAACTCGTTGGATTTGATGATATTTTCTGCCCTCCTACTTCTAGTAATGTTGCTATTTATCCTAAACTCCCTCCAGGGGATTACCAATTTATAATAAGAGCTATCAATGCCGGAGGTATCGCTTCTCCAGATAACACTGAGTTTACATTTACTATAGATAAGCCTTTTTACAAGAAAAGAGGTGTAATAGCGCTGATCTTACTTCTAATTATCGCCTTAAGTGTATATGTTTTCTATTCCTACATGAAAACAATCAGGATTCAAAAAGAAAACTTACAAAGAAAGGTTGACGAAAGGACTTCTGATATTCTTAAACAAAGAGAAAAACTTGAGACCGCAAAAAATGAGATAGAAAAGAAAAGTCAAGAACTTACCGAAGCTAATGAAAGAGTTTCTGACAGTATCAAATATGCTGCAACCATCCAAAATGCTTTAATTAGTTGTGATGAGCAGTTTGTGCATCTTTTCCCTAAATCATTTAATTTAAGCATCACAAAAAGTGAGGTAACAGGTGACTTTGTTTGGATGCATGAAAACGATCAATTCATTTATCTATTACTAATAGATTGTACCAATCATGGTGTCCCTGCGGCATTAATTTCTATCGTAGGAAATCAACTTTTAGAACAGTTAATTATTGAGAATCCATCTATCAAAGGTGCAGAGTTATTAATGAAATTAGACACTTCACTGAAAGATGCTCTGAAAATCTCTGAAAACACCTTGATTAGTGATGGAATGGATATCGCATGCTGTAGATTTGAAAAGGGAACGAGAAACTTGAACTTTTCGGGGGCAAGACGACCATTAATTATAATTGAAGATGGTGAATTACAAAGCATTAAAAGTAATTTTTGTAGTATAGGAATAATATTTAATGATGTTACGCCATCTTTTGATAACTTTGACTTTGAATTAAACGAAAACGCGATTATCTATCTTTTCTCTGATGGTTTTGCCAATCAGTTTAACGCTGCAGGAGAAAAGTTTAAGAAATCAAATTTCAAAAAATTGTTGACTGAAGTATCTCATCTTCCTTTGGCAGAACAATGCTCAAAGTTATATCAGGTATTTCATGAATGGAAAGAAGGTGTTGAACAAGATGACGACATGATGGTTGTCGCTTTCAAATACGAAACAAATTATGCTGAAAGTAAAAGGGATCACAAAATCATACGCGAAGTTGAGCGTCCTTAAAGGGATTGATTTAGAGATTCATAATAACGAAATCGTATCTATTATGGGAGCATCAGGTGCCGGTAAAAGTACTCTTTTACAAATTATGGGCACTTTAGATACACCAAATGATGGAGCTGTATGGATTGATAACACTGAAGTGACCAAACTAAGCGGCGATGATTTAGCAAAGTTTCGTAATGAGAAAATAGGATTTGTTTTTCAATTTCACAACCTCTTACCTGAATTTACTGCATTAGAAAATGTATGTATGCCTGCTTTAATCGCAGGAAAGCAATTGCATGAAGTAGAAGAAAAAGGAAAACAGCTGATGAGGCAATTGAACGTTGGTGATCGTTTTGATCATAAACCAACGGAAATGTCAGGTGGTGAGCAACAAAGATGTGCTATCGCAAGGGCATTGATCAATGACCCTTTAATCATTTTTGCTGATGAACCAAGCGGAAACCTGGATTCAAATAATGCAGAAGGATTACATCAGTTATTTATAGATCTTAGAAATAATTTTAATCAGACTTTTGTGATTGTAACACACAATCATGAATTAGCTAAAATGGCCGATCGTCAACTTTGGATGAGAGATGGAAAGATAGAGTTGATGGAACAAGAATAAAAAAACATCTCATCTGACTTAATGAGCAACGATAACTCAAAAAATACTCAACAAAACACAGAAGAACCAGAAAAAACGGTTACTAAAAAGAAGAAGTCGATCGGAAGAATGATCGCTAATGCTTTGCTATACCTTTTTGTTTCTATCATTGGGTTATTAATGCTGTTATTTGGTGTTGTACACTATGCCTTGAATCACTATGCCGAGCAGATCGTTGGAGAATATCTACTCCAAAAGGGTATACCTCAGGCGACAAATAATAAGTATTCTGTAGCATATGAAGACATTAATGTTCAACTTATCGCAGGATGGTCTATTCATGACTTTTTATCTAGTGGTTCTATCACATTAAACGATGTAATACTAGAAGCAGATAGTGCTTTCTTGGTAAAAAATGACAGTTTACCCATTGGAAAAAAAGATAATGTAGTTGGGATTAATGCAAAAAGAATCACACTTCAAAATATTTCATTACTAAGAGCTTTATTTCAAGAAGAAGTTTATATCGGAAATATCGTATTTGATAGTGTCACAACAGAAATTCATAAATACAAAACTGAAGAACAAGCCAAAAACAAACCTAAAAAGCCGGAAGGAGAAAAATTTAAAGGCTTACAAGATTTTTTTGACAAGGAGAAAAAACAATTTAAAAGGTATCGTATTGGCAATATTGAAATCAATAAATCACATGTTCAATATTACGATCATACAAGAAAATCTGACCAAGAAATAACGATTGGTGAAATCAATACCAATATCAATGATATTTACTTAGACTCAGCAACTTTAAGGCAAAGGTTGTTACCTATTCATATCGGTTCCTTTGTGATTAATACTAAAGACGTTCGTCTCGAATTAGATAATGCTCCCTTAGGAATCAGTTTAAGAAAATTAGAGTTTTCTACGTTAGATAGTTCGTTTACTGTTTTCAATACCTCCTTATATAAAATCAATAATAGTGATCCTGCACTTCAAGGAGCAACTATACCTTTAATTTCGTTAGAAGGTATTGACATTCCTGCTTTCTTCGATGATAGTACCTTCTACGCTCGTAGATTCAATATTTCTCAACCAAGAGTAAACCTTGATCTTACAAAGAGTACTACAAAAAAGAAATCTTCGAAGAAAACAAAAATTAGTCTACCCCCTATCCTAAAAAGCATCTCTATAGATCAATTTTATTTAGAGAATGCCAATGTACCTTTTGAAACCACAAAACTTGGAAAAAGGGAGGTTCATGATTTTAGTACAAGCCTTAAATATCTATACCTAGACAATTACACCTTAAACCGTACAATTCCTGCCGAGTTTGATTTCTTTGATGTTCGATTAGGTTATCAGAGCTGGCGACTACCAAATGATCATTACGCCAAGGTTGGCGGCTTATATTATCATTCCAAAAGGCAGAAATTATACTTGTACTCACCGGCATATAAACCAAGAAGACAGGTGCCAGACTCCACTTATCATGCTTATGTCAATGCCAACGCAAGAAAAGCTACTCTAAAAAATTTAGATTATAAGAAATTCTTAAAGCAACCTCTTGATAGTATTTTTCACTATCAAAATTTTATTGTGGATGCACCTAGTGTAGAATATTGGGTACCTACTCATCCACAAAAGAAGAAAACAAAAACAAAAGAGGCTAGTCCTCTATATTTGGGTTTAGATAAAGCTCTATTTACTAAAGGTCGTTTTAAATTATATTCAAATAAGGATAGTGTTTACAGAAATAGTGTCTCTGTTGAAAATATAAATTTCAAATTAGACAGTCTTTATCTCCCATTACATGATCCATTAAAATTTGACATCGCTAATGCTGATCTTAAGTTTTATGATTTACAGTTAAAGAATTTAGGTGGATATAATTTTTTATTGGAAGAGACGAAATTCTCTACTTCTGATAGTAGTGTAAGCTTACACCACATCAATATTGCCAACCATGATGTTCAATCAAAAATCTTACAAATTGATAGTCATATTGATGATATTGAGATCAATGATATTGGTTGGAGGAACTATTTAGCAACAGATTCACTTGTCCTTGGTACTTTATTTATCGATATACCAAGTTCAGAAATGCACCTTCCTCTGAAAGAGGTGAATGATCAATTGGAGAGTGTTTCAAAACAAAAGGCAAACTCTAGTGACGTCACCAAAAAGAGTCCTTTAAAATACCTAAGAGTTAATGATTTTGTTTTCAGAAAAGGTCCAATCTCAGTTTATAAACCAGATAACTCGCTTCTTGTAAAGAGTACTTCTACCGCTTTAGAAATAGAAGACTTCGAATTAAAAGATAAAAAAGTAGATTGGGAAGAATTACATTTCGTCCTCAATGGTCTATATGTCCCTATTCCAGAAATCCATCACCAAGCAAGAATTAATGAAATACGCATCAACGCTGAAAAACAAGAGTTGATTCTTGATGCTTTAGCCATTGTTCCTACTAGAGAAGAAATAAAAAGAGAAAATCACATTCTCTGTGGTATCAACGAAATTAAAGTAACTGGCTTGGACTACCATATGCTTCTAGATATCCAACAAATAGATGCCGATAGCATAAATATTGAAGGGTTCAGAGGTATTGTCTCTATAGATAATAGTTTAAATCAAACAGAAGAAAAAGTTGAGGAAGAAATCAAAAAAGACTCTACTCAGAACAACAAAGAAACGCTAAAATATGTCGGAATTAAATCTATAAATCTTAATGCCGATGATCTATCTGTATTGATAAAAAATAAAGAAGGAAAATCAAGTTATGCTACTTTCTATGGCGGAAAGTTTATTCTGAGTGATGTAAAATCACAGCCTTCTCCTACAAGAAATATAGATAAAATATTACCAGAAGATGTATTTATAAAATTTAAAGGGTTACAATTAGAGGGTGAAAATACCTCTTTCAAATTTACATCCTCTTTAATCATTGCCGATACTAAAGGTGATAGCTTGATCTTAAAAGAAACGAATATTACTCCACAGCTAGGCTATCAAAATGTGAGTCAATTGGATTCTGCCATGGCTTTACAAGTTGGTGATTTGGCAATAAAAGGTGCAGGCTTTAAAGATCTGATCTACAATAAAAAAGTAGATATTGATTCTGTTTTAGGGAAGAATATTTATGTAATGACTCCCGCAAAATCAAAACAAAAGAAAGTAGTTGAAGGTGAAAGTATTGCCGAAAGAGTTTTTCCAAAAGAACAAATCAATGAACTATTGGAAAAATTCACCTCTATCCACATTGGCTATATTGATATAGATCAGAGCCAGGTGAGTTTTAGAACTCCAAAGAAAGAAAAGTCTTTCTCTCGACTTATGAAAAGACAAGAACAGTCTGAAGTTTTAAAAAGAGCTAAGGTCAATGAGAGTAAATTCAATAGAAAATACGAACGTATTTTAGGGAAGAAAAAGCTGAGTAATCAAGAGAAAAAAGACAGAATAAACAGTCTTCTACAAGACACCTTAGGCTTCACGGTCGAAGTCTACCCTCTAGTCCCATCCATTGTTGATACTAGTTTAGTTAATAAACAAAATAAGTCATTACTAATTCGTTCAAATGAAAATGACATAAAGGATATTCATCTGACAATAAAGGAAATCAATGTCAATGAGGAAACAATGCAAACGGATAATCAGTATATTCAAATTGAAAATATTGATGCCTCATTAGGGAAAAATAATGTAATGTTGGGGAATGGGATGTATTCTATCGCATTTGATTCCTTGAATTTCAACACACATTATGAAAACATATATCTGAAAAACTTTGGTCTTATCCCTGCATATTCAAAAAAGGATTTTGGTGTCTATAGTGAATTTCAAACGGACCGTATTGAGATATCTATTCCGGACCTTTTATTTAGAGGCTTCCATATTCAAGAATTTCTATATGGAGACACTTTACACTTAAATGGGTTAGAAGTAGACCAATTGTCTTTATCAGCTTATCGTGATAAATCGGTACCCATCGATCCGTTTAAGAAAGACCCTAAAATGCCTCATGAAATCTTCGAGGACGTACCTATGATCTTTAGTTTGGATACTGTAACGATCACTGATAGTAGTATCGATTATGAAGAATTTAAAGGGGATATCGGCGATTCCAGAGTAGCCACTGATTCTACAGGCGGTAAATCAGGGCAATTCCAACTGAACGACTTTACAGGACAAATTTTCAATATCACTAATGATACGGCAAAATTAGTAAAGCAACCTTTTACAGAGATGTTTGTAAAGGGTACCTTAATGGATCAAGGAGGCGAATTAAAAATGTATTTTAGGATTCCTCCTCTCGACTCTTTGGGCACATATTACTATGAAGGTCAAGTAGGTGAAATGGATTTGATTAAACTGAATCCATTAATTGAAAGGTTAGAATTAGTTAAAGTAAAAGATGGACATCTAAAAAGGATGTATTTTAAAGTACTTGCTAATGATTCTATCGCTCTTGGTAACATGCAGTTTAGGTATAAAAACCTAGAAGTGGATGTATTAAAAGACAAGGAAAAGAAAACTGGTGAGTTAAAAAGAAATGCATTTTTCAGTTCAGTTGCCAACCTGTTAATTAGAGAAGAAAACCCACGTTTTCCTTCCATGAAGCAGGGGCATATTTATTTTGAAAGAAATCAGAAAAAGTTCATCTTTAATTATTGGGTGAAAACAGTATTATCTGGGATTGCTTCTACTCTATCTCCACTAATGGAACCTAATTTAAAGTACGAAACAGATGGTTCATCTAAAGATGTACTTCGAAAAAGAACTCCTGATGAGATCAAAGAGTTGAAGATGGAAATCCGTTATATAGAGAAAAACACAAAACGTAAAAACCGTCTTAAAGGACCTTTAAAACAAGTTTACTAACAATGAAAAAATATCTTTACATTGGTATAGCCGTAATCGGTTTATTATTTCTAATCTGGATCTTTCCTAAGGTAAACAGAAGAACTATTACTGCAACTGTTACGAAAACGGAGAGAAGTATTGGTAACCTCGATCAAAATAAAGATCGATTAGGTAAGTACTTAGTTTATACAATGGATGACAAAGGTAAAGCTCATGTATTTGAAAATGTAGATACATGGCTTTGGTTCAAGTTTAATTCCTCAGATGTATATGCCAAAATCCAAAGTAATAAAAAATACAACTTCAGTGTTGTAGGATTCAGAATTCCTATTTTTTCTATGTATCCAAACATTATCACAATTGAAGAAGTGTCTGGATTACCAAACAACTAAATTAAATTACAAATGAAAAATCAGTTCAACGTTATCGCTATTGCCTTCCTTATCGCATTAGGAATGGTGGCTTGTGGTGAGAAAAAACAAGCAAAAGAAGAACACAGCCATGATCATGACCACGCACATGCAGGTCACACTCACAGCCATGATGCAGTAACATTTGCAGATGGTAACTACTCTGTAGATTTATCAAAAAGTTATATCAGATGGGTAGGTTCTAAAATAGTTGGAGATGAGCACTATGGTAAACTAAGCCTAAAATCTGGTGAAGTAGCAGTTGCTTCAGGCAGTATGGCAAAAGGATCATCTTTTGTGATTGATATGAACTCTATCGTAGTAGAAGACATCCCTGCAGACAATAAATTAAATGGTAAATTAAAAGGCCATTTAGAAGCTGACGATTTCTTTGGTGTTAAGAAATTCCCTACGGCTCAGTTTGATATTAAAGAGGTAAAATCTGTTCAAAAAGGTAAAGTTGAAGTTACTGGAGATTTAACAATCAAAGGAATTACAGAAACAATTACTTTCCCTGCTCAATTAATGTCTCATGATGGCTCTATCCATGCTATGGCTGATGTTACTTTTGATAGAACAAAATATGGTATTAAATACAAGTCAGGTTCTTTCTTTGATGGTTTAGGTGATAAGGCAATCAATGATGAGATCCAATTAGAAGTTCACTTGTTTGCTGATAAAAAATAAGTAACAGAAAAAATTCTAAAATAAAAAAGGGAGTAAGTGATTAACTTACTCCCTTTATTTTTTACCAGGTTGTTGACTGTAAATCACAAGCCGCCCTTAGAATATCGCGTCTTGAAACTTGACCAATCAGTTTCCCACCTTTAACAATTGGATATCTTCTAAACGATGAGTTCTCAAAAATCATTGCTACTTCTACCACATCTTTATCTGATGATATGGTTGTTACAGCTTTTGTCATGTAATCTTGAACAAGGCCTTGACTAGCTGGATAGTTTAAGTATCTACTTTCTAGGATAATATGCAAGCAATCTTTTTCTGAAAGCATCCCTACAAGATCTCCACTTTCATTCACCACTGGAGCTCCAGAAATCTTCTCTTCTACCAATACTTGCATGGCTTCTTCGATGTTTTGTTCTGGTTTAAAGACAATTAGCTTTTTTGTCATGTACTTCTCCACCGATGGATATGGTTTTACGTCATGTGGATCTTCAATTAAGCGTTTTGGAGTAAAATTCATAATGTTTTGGATTTACTGAGTATAGTTAATTAAGAAATAAAGGGTAAAAATTTCCCTCCATTTAATATTATTTATTCTAGTAATATACACATTATCAAGGAATAATACTAACATACATAAGAAATCATCACATATGTAATAAAAGCAGAATCTGTAAAAAGTTTGATTTTAGACTAAGGAAATTTGATATCACCGAATACTAACCATCTAATTTTTATGTGTGATTATTCAAAGATTTTCATCAGTTGTGCCTTGTAACTTTGCCCCACAGGCAACTCCACATCACCTAATCCTAAAATATTACCTTCCAATGTTTCGATTTCTTGTACATTGACAATGTAAGATTTGTGAATTCTAATAAAGTCTTTCGATGGTAACTCATCTTCTAACTTTTTTAATGACGTTAACGCCATAATTGTTTTATCCTGGGTATGAAAAGCCACATATTCTTTTTGTCCCTCCATATACCTTAGCTTATCGTATTTAACTCTATATAGTTTATAGTCAGCTTTAATACTTATACTATCAGATTTAGTTGTTACTACATGAGAACTTATTTCAGGATTGGGTTCCATTTGTAATATTCCAGATGACTGGGTATTCAATAACTCAAACTGATCACTGACTTTATTTACGCATTGAAGGAATCTTGGAAAAGTAATTGGCTTTAATAGATAATCGAAGGCATTTAGTTCGTACCCTTTTAGTGCATACTCTGAATACGCTGTTGTAAACACAATCATTGTGTTTTTTAATTGCATGCTTTCCACAAATTCAATACCTGTAAGATTAGGCATTTGAATATCCAAAAACATTAAATCCACATCATTCGATTGGATAAAGGTCATAGCTTCCAAGGCGTTTTTAAAAACACCGAGAAGTTCTAGTTGTGGAACCTTAGACACATAGTTTTGGATAAGACTTCTCGCTAAGTGTTCATCATCTACAATGATTGTTTTTATCTTATTCGCCATTATTGAAACGATATCTTTAGTATAATTTTGAATTCATCTCCATCATTGACAATATCTAAAGTATGCTGATTCTTATAGATCAAGCTTAATCTCTTTTTGACATTCTCAATACCGATCCCACCTCTTGATGGGTCATTATTAGGTATTACTTCAGGAGATATCGAATTATGAACCTCAAAGATTAATTCCTTATGATCTTCTTTTAGATGAAGATTAACAAACCCATCATTGTGCTCTTCTAATTTACTGTATTTAAAAGCATTTTCAACAAATGGTTCTAATAACACAGGTGATAATAGTCTTGATGGATTCTTAATATCTATATCAAATTGTATATTTTGTTCCCCTTCAGTCTTTAAATTCTGAAAATCTATATAGTTATGAAGGTAAGAGATCTCTTTACTTAACTCTACCCGATCCTCATTGCAATCATATAGTAAGTACCTTAGCATTTCTGATAGCTTTGCGATGTTATCTGGTGCTTGAGGCATTTGCATATAAGACATCGTATAGATGTTGTTCAAAGCATTAAAGAGGAAATGAGGATTAATTTGCGAGCGTAGAAATTTCAATTCTGCTTGCATTTTCTCTTCTCTTAAGACCATCTCTTTTTCTTTACGCTCTTCATCGTACTTACTGACTGTTAAAACAGTACTGATCATAATGCTCATCAGTATAAAAACACTACCAAAACCAAAAGGGTAAATCCATTGGTACTCTAATTTGCCTGATAGCTTTTCTCTTAGGTATTCGTATTCTTGAAAAAAGGATTCTTGATCGAGGTAAGGAAAAATAAACTCACTGATTGCCAAATATGCTTTAATTGAAATGATATAAAGAAAGATCAATGAGATGACATAAAAAAGCTTATTACGTCTTTCTATAAAAAGCTTTGGTATTAAGACGAGACTATTGGTCAATATTACAAAAAGAAACACAGAGATGGACAAAGTTGCTCTTAGTAATGCAAACCAAGGTCCTATCCAATAATCAAAAAAGAAGAAGAAGGCAAATAGACCTATTGTTATAAGAGGGAATGAATAACTATTCTTTATTTTTTCTAGCATGTTCAATAAACTTTCCTCAAAAAAAATAAGACTAAAATTAAAAAAATAACTCTATCAACATAGATAGCTTTTTCATCTATGAATAGCCTTATTTTATCAATAAACTATAAAATTGAGAAAAAAACACTGTTGATTGAAGATATAAATCCATTCGTTGAAAAGATTATTTGATAGGATATATGTTTCGTTATTTCACCATTGAAAAATCAAATCATTAATTTATCTATCAATCATGTCTCGTAAGCACATTGTAACGGTCGTTGGTATCATTCTCTTAATTGGAGGTACAACTTTTATATCCAAAACATTAATCGACAACAAACCCAAACCTCAGAAAGCAGAGAAAAAAGAGAAAGTGATCTCTATAAAAGCTGAAAAGGTTCAATATGCTGATGTAAATAATAACCAAGTATTTCATGGTAGAGTAAATGCTGCTCAAACGTATATCCTTTCATCTGAGGTGGCAGGCAGAATATTACCTACTAAAGTTTTATTAAAAGAAGGAAATACATTCTATAAAGGTCAACAGCTTGTACATGTATTTGATCAAGATATTAAAGCCACATTAAAATCTCAGAAATCTAGCTTTATGAATACAATGGCTAGTGTTCTACCCGATATTAAGATTGACTATTCTAACGAATATGACAAGTGGTATAGCTTTTTTACTTCGGTGAAAATTGATCAACCTCTTCCTGAATTACCAAAGATCAATTCTGATCAAGAAAGATTTTTCCTAGCTTCTAGAAGTCTTATTACAGAATATTTCGCTATTCAACAGGCTGAAATCAACTTAAGAAAATATGCTGTCTATGCTCCTTTCAATGGTACATTTAAAAGTGTAAGATTAGAATCGGGATCTATCGTTTCTCCTGGTTCTGAAATTGGCGTAATCTCAAGAACAGATTTATTGGAAGTAGTTGTTGAAGTAGAGCCAGTAAATGCAAAATGGATTAAAAAGGGAGATAAAGTTACAGTAACTACTGAATCAAGAGATCCCTCTAATATCATAGGTATTGTTAGTAGAAAATCAAAGATTGTTGATCCTCAATCACAAACGATTAAGGTATTTGTTCAAGTAAGACCAAAGTCTACTTCAGAAATTTTTGAAGGACAATTTGTGAAAGTTGAATTTAAAGGAAATACCATTGAGAATGTTGTTGAGTTACCAAGAGAAGCAGTCATCGATGAGAAATTCATCTTTACAGTACAAGACAAAAAACTTCATCAAAAAGAGATCGAAGTGATCAAAATAAATGGCGATTCCTACTACATCAAAGGAATTAATGAGAACGAGATGATCGTTACAGAATCTGTATTTAATGGCAAAGAAGGTATGTCGGTAAATATCAGAAGCTAATCAAATTTTCAATTTAAAAAGTATTACAAAATGAGAAAACTTGTTGAAGCTTTCGTTAGAAGACCTTTTTATGCTCATATGGCTTTATTGCTTATCACATTATTAGGTGGTATTGCAATCTACAATATGAAAAAAGCTTCTTTCCCATTATTAGAATCAAGAATAATTACTGTTACCGTAGCTTATCAAGGTGCTTCACCAAAAGAAATGGATGAAGGGGTAACTACGCTAATTGAAAACCAGATCAAAGGTATTCCTGGTATAAAGGAAACCACTTCTGTATCTGCAGAAAACCTAGCTACAGTTACTGTTACAACAGAGGCAAAAGCAAATATCGATGAAGTACTTACTGATGTAAAGAACGCAGTAGATGGTATTTCTAACTTCCCTGCCGGTGCTGAAAAACCTGCTGTTTCTAAGAAAAGAGAAACAACAAGTGCTATGTATGTGGACTTGAAAGGTGATGATCTAAGAACATTAAAGCAATATGCTCAACGTATTGAAGATGATTTTCTTGCTTCTGGAAAGATCTCACAAATAGCTATTTCGGGTTACCCTAATACTGAAATCTCTGTAGAAGTAAATGAAGATTTATTACGTAGATATAATATCTCAATTAATGATATCAAGGATGCTATTTCTAATAACAACTTGGATATCACTGGTGGTACAATTAAAAATTCTAGAGAAGAAATTTCTGTACTTGCAAGATACCGTTCTGCAAAAGCTGAAGATATTGAAGATATTGTTGTTCGCTCAACTACAGATGGTAGAGTAATCAAAGTTCGTGATTTAGCAGAGGTTAAATTTCAATTTGAGGATGTTCCTAACGCTGTTTGGAATCAAGGTCAGCGAAATATTTCGATTGCACTTTCGAAATTAAATACTGAAGACCTTCAAGAAATTTCTAAATATGTACATGAATACATTGATGAGTTTAATGAAAAACACGATGATGCAGAGTTGTATGTAAGTTTCGATTTCTTATCAGTAGTAAATACTCGTCTTGATACACTGATTGAAAATGGTTTAATGGGTATTGTCCTTGTGATCATTACACTTTCATTATTCTTAAGTTTTAGACTTTCGTTATGGGTAGCATGGGGTATCCCTAGTTCATTCTTAGGAATGTTTATTTTCGCTTCGCTTATGGGAGTGACCTTAAACATGATCTCCTTGTTCGGTATGATCCTGATTATTGGTATCCTTGTAGATGATGGTATTGTTATCGGCGAAAATATATTTACCCATTATGAGAGAGGTAAGTCTCCTATTAGAGCCGCTATTGATGGTACCATGGAAGTAATTCCTGCCGTTTTAACATCAGTATCTACAACCATTATTGCTTTCTTCCCATTCCTTTTCCTAGAATCAGGATTAGAGATGATGTCTGAAATGGCCTTAGTAGTTATTCTATGTTTAGCATTCTCATTAGTTGAAGGTATGTTCTTACTACCTGCCCATGTTAGTAATCCTAAAGTATTAACACCGAGAAAAGATAAGAGCAAGTTTAATGCTGTCCGAGAAAAACTTGATAAAATCATCTTCTCTTTTAGAGACAAAGTATACGTTCCTGCATTAAGATTCTTATTGGATCACAAATGGTTTGGTATTTCTATTCCAATTGCTGCCATCATAATCACAGCAGGTTTAATTGGAGGTAGAAAAATTGAAATGACTTTCTTCCCAGCACCTCCGGGTGATTTCTTCAATATTGATTTAGCTTTAAAACCAGGTATTCACCAAGACTCTACTAAGGCATATTTAATTCGATATGAAGATGCTGTTTGGGAGGCTAATGAGACATTAAAACAAGAATATGATACTGATTTCAACTTTATCAAATCTTCGTTTGTAAGTATTGGTAATGCATTCAACGGTGCTGAAAGAGGTACACATACAGGACAAGTTTTCGTCATTATGGAGGATCTGACAGACTCTCCTATTGATGCCAGTGCGATTAAATCTAAGATCCATAATATTATTGGTGAGGAACCGACAGCAAGGAAACTCTCAGTGGGTGCCAATAATATGTGGGGTGCTCCAGTATCAATCTCATTACTAGGATATGATTATGATGAAATTGAAGGTGCATCAGAATTCTTAAAAGATAAACTAAACGAACATGCTGCCCTTTACAATGTAATGGACAACAACCAAATTGGTGGACAAGAAATTCGTTTAGAATTAAAACCTAAAGCATATGCACTAGGGTTCACAGAATCATCTCTTATGATGCAGGTTCGTAATGGTTTCTTTGGTGCTGAAGCACAACGTCTGCAAGTCAATAAAGATGAGATTAGAATCTATGTTCGATATAAAAAGGACAACAGAAATACTTTAGGTGACCTTGAAAGAATGCGTATCAGAACAGCAGATGGAATGTATCCATTGTCTCAACTGGCTGATTTCAATGTTACTAGAGGACCTGTTGCTATTAACCATTACAATGGTGAAAAAGAAATTAGAGTAGAGGCCTTCCTATTGAATGCGGGTGATCCTGTAGTTCCTATCATCGAAGACATGGAAAAAGAGGTATTACCTCAATTAAAACAAATGTTCCCTGATGTAAGAACAGAGTATCAAGGTCAGCTTAAATCTTCTAAGGAAGATTCTGAAGAACTAGTAAATACTTACCTAGTGGCTTTCCTTTTGATTATTATGATACTTATGCTTCACTTTAGATCATTTACTCAAGCAATTATGATCTTAATGATGATTCCATTAGGAGTAATTGGTGCGATTTGGGGTCATGGTATTGAAGGGCAGACTATCTCAATGTTCTCAATGTTAGGTATGGTAGCCTTATCGGGTACAATCATTAATGATGCGGTAGTATACCTATCCAAATTCAACCAAGATTTATTGGACGGTTATACATTTGATGATGCCTTAGTTAATGCCGGTAAATCTCGTTTCAGACCAATCTTACTAACGACCTTAACCACAACAATTGGTTTATACCCAATGATCTTAGAGACATCAGTACAATCTCGTTTCTTAGTACCTGTTGCTGTATCATTAGCTTATGGTATTCTGATTGGAACTATGTTCATTCTACTGATCATGCCTGTATTGGTAAAAGTGGTCAACGATATCAGAAGAGGTAAGAAATGGTTATTCACTGGTAAAAAACCATCAAGAGAGGAAGTAGAGAATGTTTTTACTGAAATCGCTGCCGAAAAGGCAATGGAACAAGTAAATGAAGCATTATCAACAGATAAAAATGATCTAGTGTCATCAAATTAATTTGCATTGGGTGGTTGAAAAATACTGCCCAATGTTATAAAAGATACATCAATAATGAGAACTATATATTTAAGTTTGTTGCTTCTTGTTCTTCAAGTCTTTCCTTCATTAGGGCAAGAAAAAGAAGAGGACACAACAACAGCTAAACAACAAATTACTTTAAGTCTTGCTGATGCCATCAGTATGGGACTTGAAAACAACTACGACATTAGAATTGCAGCTCAAAATGTCGAGATCTCAAAAACAAATAACACTTTAGAAAATGCGGGGCTCTACCCAACAGTTTCTACAGATGTAGACTGGAACCACAACTGGTCCCATGCAGCTCAGTCCAACTTAGGTATCTTATCTCCAACGGTAAATTCAAACTTTACTATTTTTAATGGTTTTCAAGTTTGGATTACTAAAGAGCAATTAGAAGAGCTTCAACACTATTCTGAAGGGAATGCTCAAGTAGTGATTGAAAATACCATTAAGGATATTATTGTGGCTTATTTTGAATCCCTTTTAGAACAACAAAGGTTAGATGTAGCCAATCAACTTGCTGAGTTATCTAAAGAAAGATTTGATTACACTGAGACACAAAAATCTTTAGGACAAGCTGTTACTTATGATGTTCTTCAGGCACAAAATGCTTGGCTAGAAGATCGAAGAACAGCATTGGAGCAAAAGAATAAACTTCAGGTGAAACTTCGTGATTTAAACTTTATCATGGGTGTACCAGAACCAGAGCAAGTAATGTATAACCTTACTGAATCATTCGAAGCTGTAGAAAAGGACTATATTCTTGCTGATCTTATTGAAAGAGTGAATGCTGATAACACTACGTTAAAGAATAACTATATCAATCAGATTATCAAACAAAAGGATATTGAGTTAGCTAAGGCTGCATTTTTACCTAGCTTAAAAGGTTCGGCGAATATCAAATATACAGAGAACTATGGTGGAGCTCAGGGTATTCCAAACTTTAACATTGACGGTATCAGTGGTATGGTGGGTGCTACATTATCTATCCCAATATATATGGGTGGAAGTAGAAGAAGAGCGAAACAAATTGCTGTAATCAATACTCAAATTGCTGAGATTGAAACACAACAAATGTCTCATAGTCTGAATAACCAAATGATGCAGGTTTATGACACTTATGTACTACAGAGAGAAATCCTTGAATTAACTGTTGAGCAAGTAAATACTGCACAGTTGAACCTACAAATGTCAACAGAAAGATATAGAACTGGTCAGATCAATTCATTTAACTTAAGAGATGTCCAAATACAATACCTTGATGCTCAAAATTCAAGGTTAACAGCCATCTTTAATCTTATCTCTACAAACACTGAGATAGTTAGGTTAACAGGAGGTATAATTGATGCTTATTCTGAATAGTAAGTGGTCCACACCAATAAAGAAAAAAGGAATAGTTTTTACTCAACTATTCCTTTTTTTATGCGTATAAATAATTAGTGAAGAGTCTTTATATTTATTCTTAAAATTAGAAAACATGAAATATAATCATGATATTTTATAATAAGCTCAAAATTGATTGCTCCTAACACTAATAAATTGTATATTTATCAATAAGACATTTAAAGGCAGTCTTGGATGTACAGGTGCATAGTATGCCAAGTGCTGTTTTAAGCCATTCTATTTTGAATGGCTTTTTTTATTGCTCATTCACAAGGTTCCTAGCCCACTTTCCAGTTCTTTTTCTCCAAAGATATAAACCTAATCTGACGTACTCTTCTATTGATACAATTACATATACCCACTCTAAAGGAAGTTCTAAATAGAAGGCTGCAAACACTCCTAATGGAATTGAAAAAAGCCATGTAGTAAACAGTC
The DNA here is from genome assembly GCF_012641475.1 of Flammeovirga agarivorans. Taxonomy (NCBI): domain Bacteria; kingdom Pseudomonadati; phylum Bacteroidota; class Cytophagia; order Cytophagales; family Flammeovirgaceae; genus Flammeovirga; species Flammeovirga agarivorans. Next base: position 43,802 of record NZ_JABAIL010000010.1, read on the forward strand.
CTAACGTTGTGGTAAACTTTGTATCACCTCCACTTCTTAATACTCCTGCGGCAGTGATATAGTTCGTCATCTTGATCGGGAACAAAAAGGCAAAAATGTAACATAATATCTGCGTTAGATCTTTTACCTCAGGAGTCACCTCATATACTTTGATATATAAAGGACTAATCAGTACAACAAATAGTCCCATCAAAATACCTAGAAGGAATGTATTAAAGGAGAGCTTATCACCATATATCTTTGCTTTTCTTATGTTATTCTGCCCCAGCTGATATCCTATTACAATTGAAGCAGCGGAAGCTAAACCTGTAAAGAAACCAAAGAACAGAACTTGCAATGGTATGGTCATTGTCATGGCGGCAATATCTACAGTTCCCATTTGGCCGTAAATCATTGAATAACCTGTTTCTCCTGCAGCCCATGAAATTTCACCCAATACTAATGGTGCGCTCACACTAAGTAATGGCATCAGTGATGATTTGTCCCAATGTAAAATATGCTTCCATCGAACATCTCCCGGAAAACCTTTAGAACGCACAATATAGATTAAAGCAAAGGTCTCAAACCACATAGCAATAATCGTTGCCCAAGCAGCACCTTCCATGCCTAAACCTTCAAAACCTAGTCCTCCAAAGATCAATATATAATTGAGGATTGTGTTCATGACAATCTTCCATAAACTAATCTTTAAAACCAGTTTTGCCTCACCGATAGATCTTAAAGATGAACTATATGCAGCACTTAGCATTACTGCAGGAAAACCTAATGCAATAATTTGTTGATATATCCCTCCTAATGCAATTACTTCTTTATCGGAAGAAAATAAACTTAAGATTTCCGATGGGAAAGCAATACTTAAGAACATCCCAAGTACTGTAACTAGTGTGCCTATTTTTATTAGATCACCCAACAAATAACTGATTTGCTGCTTCTCTCCTTTGCCCCAAAATTGGGCAACAAAAACTCCCGCACCATTGGCTGTTCCTATAAGGGCCACCATAAATATAAATGATAAACGGCTCCCCAAACCAACAGAAGCAATTACGGTTTCACCAAGTTGACCCACCATAATTTGGTCTACCATACTTAGTGCATATTGTAATACACTTTGTAAAGAAATCGGCAATGCAACTTTCCAAACTTCTTGATAAAATGATTTCTGCGATCCTTTCAATTGACTACTATTTAATATGCGGCAAAATTAAAAAGAATGTATCGATACTAAATCTAGTTTTTCAATTATTAAGAGTAGCTTCCAATAATAACCACTGCACTCCAATCAACGTTTTGGCATCATCAATCTCTTTATTGGAATACATTTCTTTTAGCTCTGAAAAAGAATATTTTACAATTCTTATATCTTCTCCTTCTGTAAGCAGTCCACCACCTTCTGCTACTTTCTCTTTCAATTCACTATAAAACATCACTACTTTTTCAGAACATCCTCCTGGCGTAGAATAAAAGGTAGAAATGTATTTTGGAGTTGTAATGCTGTACCCTACTTCCTCTTCTACTTCTCGAATCGCCGCTTGTTCTGCTGTTTCACCATCATCTACCAAACCCGCTACACATTCGGTTAGTACTCCTTTACCATTTCTAATAGTAGGAATTCTTATTTGTTCAACAAACCAGTAATTATCTTCTTCTGGGTGATATAAAAAAATTGCAATTGCATCGTTTCTTTCAACTACCTCTCTCGTTAATATTTCAGATGTTGACCCATCAAATTTAGTATGTTGAAAAGTAACTTTATCTACACTTAAAAAGCCATTGTAAGCTCTTTTTCGGTCAATTACATTAATATTTATCTCCATAATTTTTCAATTCAATAACACAACAGACAATAATTCCTTAAATATTTAAAAATTGGTTCTCAGAAAACATCCTTGATCGTAAAACTCAACGTTTAATAAATGTAAATACTATCTCACATAACCTTAAAAACCATGAAGTTCAAAAGTAAAATAGATATTTATGCTAAACTATTTTGGAGTGTAATTTTCGCTTTAATTTTATTCTCTCTCGCAGTCGTAATTGATAAAGGAAGAGGAGCACCTATAATCTATACCCTTATTCCTATAGTAATTATCGGCCTATCGGCTGCACTTTGCATATGGATTCTATTAACAAGCTACATGAATATATATAAGAGCAATCAACTATTATCATATAAAGCGGGTCCATTAAGTGGAAATATTGATATTAAAACCATAAGAAAAATTAAATTAAATACTCGATTATGGTCAGGTATCAAGATTGGATTGTCATTTAAGAAAGGATTAATTATTTATTATCAGAAATACAATTATATTTATTTTACCCCTAAACAGGAAGATGAATTTTGTACTATGCTAAAGGAGATTAATCCTGATATAGAAATCATCCATTAAAAACATCTAATAACTTATTATTCAAATGAAAAAAATTATAGCAGTACTGTCTGTATTCTTATTGTTTTCCTCGTCTTTGTTCGCTCAAAATCTTCTATTAGACAAAGAATATACCTATAAGATGGATTATAAGGCTTTCAAAAAGCTTTACAAAAAAGAAGAAGACCGTGATAAAAAGAATTTTATCATCTATAATGGTCTAAAAGGATATAAAAAGAACATGGCTAACTATTATGTAGCTTATAAATGTAAGTTCGATTCTCAGAAACGTTTAGTAGGTTTTGATATTGAATTCATTGGTAAGAGCAAAGAAGGCGTAAGAGATGCTTCTGTATCTTATATGCAAGAATTAGTTAGTGCACATGGTTACAAAGAAGTAACTGCCGGTAGCAATAAGATCAATTATAACAAAGATAACTTTTGGTATAAGCAAAAGACTTTAGGTTATGATTACATCGACAAGCGTAAAAAAGCTTGGGTAGCAAAATACCAGATGTCTGTTTATGGACAAGGAAAATAATCTCAAAAAAACACCCCTCACAAATAGAATTGTGAGGGGTATTTTTTTATAGACAAAATCAATTACTGTTTTTGGAATGTTTGTTTCATACATTCATATTCTCTGTCCATATCAGGCTTACAAAACTCGGTACCTTTAAATATTTCATCTGAAGTCTCCTGACGTTTTTGCAAGGTCTCGTCAAGATGTTCTTTTTTCAGTTCTCTTTGCTTACCATCTGGGTTGAATACTGTTAATGTAAGTTCTTTACCCTCTCTAGTAATTTCAACTTTCTCACCAGATTTTACATCTATATCTACAGGCTGGAATAATGCATGATCAAATTTGATTGTCACATCTTTTCCATCCAAAGTATAAATGTATTTTTCAATGCCATTTTTAGTGTAATATACACCATCTAAATAGGCATTTAAGATTTTCTCCTTGTATTCAATTTTATTGATTTTTGATGGGAATCTAGGAGCCAAAACTAAAGTATTTTCAATGGCATTTGGTCTAATACCTAAGAAGTATTGATACCACACTCTCAATTGTTCTGCATTTGACCAAGCTTGCATATACGTACCCGTTAATTTCGGGTAAGTCTCTCCTTTATGTGGGAAAGCATCTGCATTTTCATTCATAGAACCTACAGCACCCATATCTAATGATTGAGCGTTCATGTTCTCAAACAATTGGAAAGCAATATCAGGTTGTCCACTTTCAATCATACGTTGCATAGCGAAACCGTTGTTCCATTGCCAAATAGTACCGTTATGGTATGCCGCATCTTTATGGTAATGTTCCCAAGCCAAGTGATATGGATGGAAATTAGGATCTTCTTGTGATAGAGAAGCTACACCCCAAGGATAAACTAAATGTTCCCAGATTTCTCTTGTCAACTTCATTTTTGCAACATCATCCGTCATGAAGTCCATTGCAAATAATTGGTTGGGTCTAAATTGGAAGTCTGGTTTATCATCATGGTCGATACGGTCTGCCATATAACTATGCTCCTTATCAAAGAAATCATGGTTAAAATTAGCTCTCATTTTTTCAGCTAATTTAGACCAACGCTCACTATCACTCTTATGATTTGTTACTTTGGCAAAATAAGCCGCTGCATTTAATTGTTGATACCATAGTGCTTGAATATCATTTGCAAAGCTACCTCTTGGTGAATACGGCTGATGATCTGGTTCTCTTCTAGCATCCATCCATGTATCAGCATCTTCGTGAGTAAGGTATCCTTTCTTGTTTACCCAGTTCTTAATTGCTCCGTCAACAGAACGTTTTACTGTAGGATAAATCGTTTTAATCAGTTCATTGTCTCCTGAATATTTAATGTAATCCAACATCTGACCAATAAACCTAGGCGTACCATCTGTAGTATGATAATTTAGGGATTCCATTTTCACAATATTTGGAATTCTACCATAGTACTTAGAATTACGTTTGGTGTCTTGAACTTCAGAGAAAGACAATAAGATTTTTTTAGCAACTTCTGTTTCCCCTAGAACTAATGTACCACCAGGCATTGAAATAAAAGTATCTCTACCCCAATACTCATTAAACCAAGGAATACCCGCATAGATGCCATATCCTCTCTGATGAGTTACCAATTCATCCATTGTTAGAGTTAACCACATCAATGCCTTATCAAAGTGAGCATCATCTGTTTTTACATATGTATTTGAAGTAACTAAAGATGTCATACGGTCGGCTCTTAATTGGAACCACTCTCCATGACTAACTCTTGCATCCTTAATCAATTGCATTGCATTCTCTTTTGAGTCTGCTATAGAGATATAGAAACCTCCTCTACCCGATGCTGTTACATTTGCTTCCCCCTCTTTAGTGATAGTTTCTTTATGAGAAGGAGCTACAGCTAGAATCATATCTTTCGCTTCTGAAGAAGTATAATACGTCGCTTCTCCATCTGAACTTTCAGCTTTAATTTGTTCACCTAAAAGAGTCAACTTAGTTCTTTTACCTTTAACATGATCCAATGAAACATAAATCACATCTTGGTCATCAAAAAGGATTAATTTTTCTACAGCTGCCTCTGTAGCTCTTTGTAGATAATGTGGATAAGCAATAACATCTGCATTTGCTCTATCAAAAGCTTTTCCATCAATTTCTATTTGATAATCTGAGAAAATTCTCTTTTGTCCTACATTCCAACCGTCGAACCAATTGTATAATTCACTGTTTAAAACATGACTTTGAGTTTGAAAATAAGCACTTCTTTTATTGGTATATGTTACCACCCTATTTTCCTCTTTGGAAACAGGTACAGCTAGTTCTTTTAATATTTGATCTTTGATAGCTTCTTTGGATACATATTTTTCTTCTGATTCACAGCTTATAAGTAAAGCAAAAACCAGCACACCTAGTATGTAACGAGTGATTTTCATAAAAAGAATTTTTTGATAATTGTTGAATCTATATCCTCTATTGAGACAGCTCTATTCTATTTAGTCAAGGACTAATTAATAAGTCTGCTAAACGTGAGTACTAATATAAATGTTATTACAATGTAAAAAACATAATCATTATCAAATAGGATATTTATCTCTATACTAGGTTATTAACATATTCAACAATTTGTTTGTTATACATTAATCCTAGAAAAACTCAAGAAAGTAAATCACTTATTTTCAGTACAATAAAAATATCGAATTTGATAATTCTGATTCGATAAACTACTAATTGCAATCGGTTGATTCTTCGATTGTTAACAATTGTAGTTTAACAATTAATAAATGTAGAATAAACACAAAATTACTGACCTTTACCATTGACTATATAAATAACCAGTGAAACAATTCACTAACCTTACTACAACTAAATACGATTGTTAAATGAATCAACTTATTACTAAGAACTGGTGGATGATATTAATCTTCCATTTGAGCATTATCGGTCCAATATCAGCTCAGAACCAACTTTTCCTAAAAGGATATACCAATTATCTCCATGGGGATATTATGCCCTACAAGTCTCCACAAGAAGATGCCAACCAAGCCATGCTCGTACGTTGTGAAAACGGAAAAGAAGTGATGGAATGGGAAGCAGAAGCTGTACCTTCTTCTTTTAAGGGGGAGTTTGTTGAATATGGAGTAATTATGGGTGTTGATATTGATAGAGCACAATACAGCTACGATATTTATATCAACGATAAAAAATATTTCACATTTACTGCCCCTGAAGAAAGCATCCTACAAGATGTTATTACAGAAGGTCCAAATCAATCTAAGTTAACTTTTAAAGGAACTATGATTGACGCTTATAGCGATTTATTTGGTTACGGCTTCTTAAAAATCAAAGCAGAAGATTTACCAAAAGACCAACCTATCCGTATGAAAATCGTTGCTCCAACGATTGGTAAATCCAGTTGGATGATGCTTTTTAAATATGGTGTTGATGGCAATGTCAGCTGGAAACAAGAACCTGCCGTAGTAAAATCCTCTAAAGGACCACAACAGCTTTTAAGAACTACCATACTTCATTATGGAAACCCAACGAATGCAGTAATAACTGCAGGAAAACAAAAGGAAAAAGTAACGTTAAATGTAGGTGCCAATGTTTTCAGAATCAAAGTGCCCAAAGTAACTGAAAATACAACCGTTGATGTTGCAGTTAAAGTTGGCAAAAAGGTATTAGATGAAAGAGAGATTACACTTACTCCAGTTAAGCCTTATGACGTTTATCTCTTACACCATTCTCATGTTGACATTGGGTATACTCATACACAAGATGAAGTGGAGAAAATGCAATGGCAAAACTTAGATGATGCTGTTATGATGAGTGAGAAAACAGCCGATTATCCAGAAGATTCTAAGTTTAAATGGTCTGTAGAAGTGATGTGGGCTGTTGAAAGCTACCTTAAAAACACAACTCCTGAGAAAAAAGAAGCATTTCTTAAAGCGGTAAAAAATGGCTCGATTGAACTAGATGGTCTTTATGGAAATATGCTTACAGGCTTATCTAACCCACAGGAGCTAGTCGAGTCTACTTTTGATGCATTACAAGTTTCCGATGAAGTGGGTGTTCCTTTAGAGTCTGCAATGATTACCGACGTACCAGGTTATACATGGGGGTTAGTACCTGTTTTAGCACATTCGGGTGTAAAATATTTATCTGCGGGTACCAACGTATTCCATAGAATCGGCGGAACGATTTCTACCTGGGGTGATCGTCCTTTCTACTGGAGTTCTCTATCTGGAGAAGAAAAAATTATGGTTTGGGTACATGAAAAAGGTTACTCACACTTTCATACTGGTCTAGGTTTTACAGATTTAAAGGTATTATTAACTCCAAAATCTGTCTTTGATTACCTTAACGAATTAAATGATAGAAACTACCCTTATGATATCACAACATTAAGATATACAGTAGGTTCTGATAATGGTCCAGTAGATCAGGGAATTTCAGAGACAGTAAAACAATGGAATGAAACTTATGAAACTCCAAGAGTAGTACTATCAACGACAACAGAATCATTTAAGGCGTTTGAAAAACGTTTTGGAGATGAATTACCTGTAGTAAAGGGAGATTTCACTCCTTATTGGGAAGATGGTGCTGGATCAACTTCCAAAGAAACAACTTTAGTTAGAAATGCTTCTGAAAAGTTATCACAAGCTATGACTTTATTAAGTTTAAATAATAGTGATATTCCTAACGAAACTTTTGAGCAAGCATGGAGATATGTTTTATTATACAATGAACATACTTGGGGAGCTTACAATTCAATTTCAGAACCAGAAGCAGATTTTGTTCATTCTCAATGGGCAGTAAAACAATCTTTTGCCTTAAAAGCGGATAGTATTGCTAGTGAGCTATTGGAACTGGCATTAAATACTAAAAAAGCATCTAGCGGTATTGAGGTTACCAATACGTTGAGTTGGGAAAGATCTAATCTAATTTATTTATCAAAAGAACAATCAAAAAATGGTGATTTAGTCATTGATGAGACTGGGAAAAAACTCCCATCACAAAGATTAAATAATGGAGAATTAGCTGTTTGGATTGAAAATATGCCTGCCTATTCAACAAAATCATTGACTGTAAAAGAAGGAGATGCCTACACAGTAGAGAAACTTATCACAACAAATTCTTCCATTGAGAATAAAGACATCAAATTAAATATTGACCAAGTTAATGGTACTATTGTTTCATTATTTGATAAGAAAAGACAGAAAGAATTAGTTGATAAAAGCACACTTAAAGGACTGAATGATTTTTACTATGTAGCGGGTAGAAATCCTAAGGCTCCACTAACTACAAAAGGAAATATTGAAATTGACATCGTTGAATCGGGAGATCTTCTTACGGTTTTAAAAGTTGCTTCATCAGCTCCTGGTACAGAAGAATGGGTGAGATTCTTTAAGATTAATGCTTACAGTAATGAAATTGAGATTGATAATCAGATCAATAAAAGTAATGTTTATGATCCAGAAGGAGTTCATATTGGTTTCCCATTTAATGTAAAAAATGGAACTGTTAGAATTGATGTTCCTTTTGGAGAATATATTCCGGAAAAAGAACAACTTGATGGTTCTTGTAAAAACTACTTCACTGTACAACGCTATGTAGATGTTTCAAACATAGACCATGGTATCACATGGGCTTCTCCTGATGCTCCAATGATTGAGTTGGGTGAAATTACTACAGATGCATTATCTTATGGTTGGGTTCAAGAAGTAAAACCTACACAGACTATTTATGCTTACCTGATGAATAATTATTGGGAGACAAATTATAAAGCAAGTCAAGAAGGATGGCATTCCTTTAGGTTTGTATTGAAACCACATGGTAGTTATGTTTCTAGTGATGCGAAACGTTTTAGTACTCAAGTTTCTCAGCCATTATTAATTAGTGAAACTCAAAGTGAAAGTTTTGCTGGATTAATCACACCAAAATCAAAGCATATTTTGGTAACGGCATCTAGACCAATGGGTGAAAACAAAGTGTTGGTTACCTTATTAAATGCCTCAGCTGCAGATCATATTTTAGAATGGGAAAAATCGGATAAAGTGAAATCTATTTCTCTTTCTAATATCCATGGAGATCAGCTATCTGAATATTCAGAAAAAGAAAATATTACCGGATGGGGTATTCGTTTCTTACTAATTGAAACAACCAGCAAAGTATCGTCTAAATAATTATTGTTGAATTATTTCACAAAAAAAGCCCATTTAAAGCATTTACTTTAAATGGGCTTTTTTATATGGTTTCTAATCAACTTGAATTATTATAAAGTTACTGTCAGATTTAGAATTTTATAAAAACAACGCTTATATTCCTATTTCAAATTAGAAAAACTATATGATCACTACATCACTTTTAGACTTTCTCTCCGAATTAAAGGAAAACAACCAAAAAGATTGGTTTACTGAACATAAAAAGGAATATCAGGTACATTTGGGAACGATGAAAGAGTTGTTCAATGAACTTCAAGTAAAATTGAATCAAACGGACCAAATTGATGCTCATAAAATCTATAGAATTTATCGCGATGTAAGATTCTCCAAAGATAAAACTCCTTACAAAACATGGTTCTCTGGTTATTTTTCTAGAGTGAAACCACAGTTAAGAGGAGGATATTTTCTACATATCGAAAATAATAATTCTATGGTTGGTGGTGGATTTTATGGCCCCAACAAAGATGATTTAAAAAGAATTCGTCAAGAATTTGAGTTTGGTGCAGACGAGATGAGAGGAATCATTAATGATCCTGTATTCGTAAAGAACTTTGGGACACTACAAGGTGATGAAGTAAAAACAGCTCCAAAAGGTTTTAGTAAAGAAGATCCTGCAATAGACCTTATTCGTAAGAAACAGTTTATCGCGATTAGAAAATTCTCTAACGAAGAAGTTTTATCACCTACATTCCAAGATGAAATTATTTCTACATTCCTAGCTTTAAGACCATTCTTCGATTATATGACGGATGTTTTAACGACAGATTTAAATGGGGAAAGCGTGATGTAACGGGTAAATACTACTACTCATAAAAAATTTAAGCCGATAGCTTTCACTATCGGCCTTTTTATTTAATAAATTTCTTCTGCCAATTCTTGCTCTTCTATGTCAAGCATGGCATTAAGTGCTGCGATATTTGCAACATGTGAAGCGTTTGTCTGATTCTCTTTGAAAGTAGTCTGCATTTCTTTTACAGCTCTTTGAAGTTTAACCAAATTATCCTGACGACGCATTATTCTTTGGTTTAAGAGATCATAATAAGCTTTATTCATGGTAGAACGATTTGTTGTTGTAGTAGATTCAGTTACAGTAGTAGTCAAATCGTTGTGTTCGTTACCATTTAAAAAATGTTTAATTGCTCTGATAATTTTCATTCTTCGATGGATCTTAGAATTATAACAATTCCTTTAATAAGTAGAAAAATTTAGTGATGCTTTGTAATCAAAAGGAATAATTTTTTTTGGTCTCCTCCAAATATTTCTTCACTTAACACTGTGCAAAATACCATAATTGCTAATTTTATTGAAATAATCCAACAACTAATAACGGATAATTCATATTCTTTACCACCACTCTATTAAATCAGTAGATTTATAATGTTAAATTAATTCTTGAAATAATCACATAAACTACTGAATAATATAAACTTACAGCGATATTCCTGTATAAAACTATGTTTCACTACTACAATTCAATAAGGATCGCAACCTGTTGCTACTACTCTTAAAAAGTTCCCTATATATAGATATAACAATTTTCAAAAACCAAACTGAAAAATGATTAAAGGTATACTTAAGTATGAGTGATAGTTATTACATTTGTGGAACTTTGAATACAAACAAAATAGGAATGGCAGAACTAGAATGGAAAACTGAGAAAGAATACGAGGAAATCACCTTTAAGTCATTAAATGGTGTAGCTAGAATCGCATTCAATAGACCGGAATGTAGAAATGCATTTACTCCAAAGACTGTAGATGAATTATGGGAAGCTTTAATTATTTGTCATGAGAGCCAAGAAATTGGTGTAGTACTTATTACAGGTGAAGGTCCTTCTGAAAAAGACGGTGGATGGGCATTCTGTTCTGGTGGAGACCAACGCGTTAGATCAAATACAGGATATAAAGGTTCTAACGGCATCAATAGATTTAATATTCTTGATGTACAACGTCAGATCCGTTTTATGAATAAAGTTGTTATCGCTGTAGTTCCAGGATGGGCTGTAGGTGGTGGTCATAGTTTACATGTAGTTTGTGACATGACTATTGCAAGTAAAGAACATGCGAAGTTTAAGCAAACAGATGCTGATGTTGCTAGTTTTGATGGTGGTTTCGGTTCCGCTTACCTAGCACGTCAGGTAGGACAAAAAAGAGCAAGAGAGATTTTCTTCTTAGGAGCTGAGTACTCTGCCCAAGAGGCCTATGAAATGGGTATGGTAAATAAAGTTGTACCTCATGAAGAATTAGAACAAGTAGCATACGATTGGGCACAAGAAATTATGACAAAGAGCCCTACGGCAATTAAAATGCTTAAGTTTGGTTTCAACTTAATCGATGATGGATTAGTAGGCCAACAAGTATATGCTGGTGAGGCTACGCGATTAGCTTATGGTACGGAAGAAGCTGTTGAAGGAAGAAATGCTTTCTTAGAAAAGAGAAAACGAGACTTCTCAACTTTCCCTAAGTTTCCATGATATAATAGTATTGATATAACACAAAAAAGGGCGTTAATTGATTGGTCAATTAACGCCCTTTTTTTATTGAAAGAATATTTTATTTGGAATATAAACCTTCTCTTTTGAATGCTTTAAAGGTATTCTTACTAATATTTTTGTCTGTGAACACTTCAAAGATACTGACGTTCTCCAATTCATTTAGGAAACTATCATATGAGAAATAAAACTCCTCTCTAGAATTTGCTTCCCAATATTTACATTGAAACTCTTCTGCTAAGAATTTGGCTGATGTTCTTTGATGAGTTTCGAAGTATTCTTCTAATTCTGGTTGTCTCGTAGGGCCATCGATCATCCTAAAAATTACTCCTCCTTGGTTATTTAATAACACCACTTTAAGGTTTTTAGGTAAATAGTTATTCCAGAAAGCATTTCTATCGTAAAAGAATGCCAGATCTCCAGTCAATAGGAAGTGTGTTCTGTCTGGATCTGATATAGCATGTCCGATAGCAGTAGAAGTACTTCCATCTATACCACTTGTTCCTCGATTGGCATAAACATCAACATCATCTCGTTCTAACCCTAAAAAGTTAGCATACCTTACTGACATACTATTTGCCAAATGCAGTACTGAATTTTCTGGTAGTTCCGATAATAAATGGTTGACTACCTCCAACTCAGAAAAAGTAAGTAGTTCAAAGAAATCGATTCTATTGGCTTTTACCTTTTCATCTGCACTTTTCCATTCTTCTAAATACTCTTCATCAAACTCTAATTCAGATAGTTGATCAAAAAAAGCATCTGGAGTTGAACGGACAACTGTAGATAAAGCCATAAAAGGATCTGGAACCTCTCCTCCTTCTTGAAGATGTATATGGTATTTTGGTGGATTCTTTCTTAAGAAGAGCTTTAAGTTTTTAGAAATTACAGACATCCCAAAAGTGATTAACACATCGGGCTGTAGTGCTTCAATACATTCTGCCTTAAGAAAAACATCTTGATGAATTATTGCCGAAGTAGCATTTCCATAATTGGAAATAATATCAGATACTACAGGAATATTTAATTGATTAAAACTCTCTACTATTGAGTCTTCTCTTTGTCCTTGCCCTGCCACAATAAGAATCTTCTTAACCGACTGTACTATTGGAAGTATTTCTTCTTCCCAAGTATCCTGATCAAGGTAAGTTTCAGATTTTATTACCTTAACAGCTTTAGCATTCTCCGAATCATAGACAAACTCCTCACCTTCCTCAGGATAAAAAGGTTCTCTTAGAGGCCAATTAATTTGTATAGGGCCTTGAGGATAATCAAGTGCTTTTTGTAAAGCCTCAGCGCCTATCCTTCTTCTATACCATTTTGCTTCATCATGAGTTAAATCGACTGGCATTTGGAATGACTTTTTAACATGTCCCCCAAATATATTTTGTTGTCGAATAGTTTGTCCATCCCATTGATCTATCCATTCTGTTGGACGATCGGCGGTGAGTACAATAAGTGGAATACGTTGATAAAAAGCTTCTGCCACTGCTGGAGCATAATCCAATGCTGCAGTTCCAGATGTACATGCTATAACAACGGGAGAATTAGTTTGCTGTGCTATACCCAGTGCAATAAATGCAGCTGATCTTTCATCACTAACGGTTCTAGTTTTTATATGAGGGTGACGAACAAATGCCAATGCCAATGGAGCGACACGAGACCCTGGCGATAATACCACTTCTCTAACACCCATTTGGTAAACTTGTTCTACAAATTGTCCGACTTCAACTAATAAATCCTTTCGGTGTTGACTCATTTTAAAGTTGTCTAGAGTTAGATCTTACGTTCTACAACGTAAGTGATTAATTGGTGTAAAGCTGCTTTATATTCAGAATCTGGAAGTTCATCCAAGATATCTCTACCTTGTTTGATGTATTCATGCATTGTTTTTTCTGCATACTCTAAACCACCAGAAGACTTTACAAACTCTATAATCTCTCGTACAACCTTTTGGTTTGTATTCTGAGTTTTAATTTTGAAAATAATCTCTTTTTTCTTTAACCAAGTAGCATTATTTAATGCGTAGATTAAAGGCAAGGTCATTTTCTTTTCTTTAATATCAATACCTAATGGTTTACCGATTTCATCAGTACCATAATCAAAAAGATCATCTTTAATTTGGAAAGCGATACCAATCTTCTCTCCCATTTTATGCATCTTTTTGATCACTTCTTCTGAAGCTCCTGATGATGAAGCACCAACAGCTGTACAAGCAGCAATCAATGTTGCTGTTTTCTGACGAATAATTTCGAAGTAAACATCCTCTGTAATATCTAATCGGCGAGCCTTTTCAATTTGCATCAGCTCACCTTCAGACATTTCTTTTACTGCAGTAGAAACAAAACGTAGTAGATCAAAATCGCTATTATCCACAGAAAGTAATAACCCTCTAGATAAAAGGTAATCACCTACTAATACAGCAGTTTTATTTTTCCATAGTGCTTTAATTGAGAAGAATCCACGACGATAATCTGCATCATCAACAACGTCGTCATGTACTAGTGTGGCAGTATGTAGTAATTCGATTAGAGCTGCTCCTCTGTAAGTTTGGTCTTGAACTTCACCAGTTGCACCTGCGGTAAGAAACACCATAATTGGACGCATCTGCTTACCTTTGCTTTTCACAATGTAGCTCATAATTCTATCAAGAAGTGCCACATCAGATTTCATATACTGACGGAACTTCTTTTCAAATTTGAGCATATGCTCTTGCACAGGACGCTGGAAGTCGTGTATTTTTTTTGACATATCCTCTATCTTGCTATCGGAACGTAGGCTACTTTTTTCGTTTCGAAGAAATCTTCTTCAAACATATCCGACATATCCATTAGCTTATATTTTTTCTTGTTAAGCTTTGAGAATTCTTCCGTTAGATCACCACCTTTTAAGCAGATAATTCCATTATTCCACTCATGACCTTGTTGGTGGGAAACCTTTGTTCTAACCCAACGATATAAAACGTCGATTCTAGTTACTGCTCTAGAAACTACAAAGTCATATTCGCCATCCACTTTTTCTGCTCTTACCTGTTCTGCTACAACATTAGTTAACCCAACTGCTTTTGCAATTTCGTTCACTACGTTGATTTTTTTCCCAATAGAATCAACAAGGTGGAATTTCACTTTTGGGAACATAATCGCTAAAGGTATACCAGGGAAACCTCCACCAGTACCTACATCCAAAATTTCACTTCCTGGCTTAAATTGGATCACATTTGCAATACTTAATGAATGTAGTATGTGACGTTCATATAAGTTTTCAATGTCTTTTCTAGAAATTACATTTACTTTCTCATTCCACTCCGCATATAAATCTTGAAGTTGTGAGAATTGATGTTTTTGTACATCTGTTAAATCTGGAAAATACTTTAATAAGATATCAATATTAGCCATTCTATGAAGTATCTTTTTTTCTGCCTTAGTGATTACTTTTATTACTAAATATTTAAGGAAGATGTTTTCACATCTCTTTTTCTCAAATATCTTCCAAAACTAATATTTTTAACTGATGTACCCCTAACTTTTTCCAATTCCTTTAAATACATTTTCTATTTTTTTCAGATTAAGGATCATATTCTTCCTATTTTCCTTGAAATAATACTACAATGTCAGATTCTTCTTAGAATATCTACTCAAATCTAATTTTACTTCTTTCCGTTACAATGTCACTTTGATTAATCATATTTTCGTTCGAGTTCTCCATATATTCCTATTCTAATAAAATTAGATTTTTTTCATTTTTAGTATTTTCATTACGTCTACCTGTACATTTAGAATGAACAAAAAAAGACGGAGCGGTGTAATAAGGGCAAACAATTACTCGAATTAATGACCTATTGTATATGACCAACTTTACCACAGATATAAATAGCAGAACAGGAGTAATGACTATCAGAATGCGTGGATTTTTCCAACCAACAAAATTCACTGAGTTCTTAGAAGAGTCTTTAAAAAGTGTTCAATCCAAAAAACCTAAAATTGTTGTATTAGACGCAAGGTTTATTGAATCAGGTTGGATGAGTTCTAACCCTTGGATTGTAAGCTGGTTTTTACCAAAACTTGACCTATTAAAAGTAAAAAACTTTGGAATTATCATTGAAGATGAATGTGACCCTTTTACCCGTTTCTCTGTAATTAACTTAGAAAATCTATTAGAAAACGAACCAAGTATAGCATTAAAAATATTTGAAACACCAGAGGAAGCAACTGTTTGGCAGAGAAATGCATCGAAGGTTGCATAAAAAGAAATTGAGTCATTAATAATTTTGGGTGGTTTGTTCACAGTTGCAAAAAACAGCTGTAAGGGATCTTCGGTCGGAGATCCCATTTTTTTTGTCTATTTTTGGCTACTCAACCATCTATCAAAATCAAACAAATGAAGAGTACGCCTACTGAGAAACTGATATTAGGAATTGACCCCGGAACGCAAGAAATGGGATATGGACTTATATTGGCTAAGGGTTCAAAACTTAGTTTGGTACAGTATGGTGTGATCCACTTGAAAAAATATGCTAACCATGCGATAAAACTTAGAAAAATCCATGAACGCATCATTAGTATTCTTGATGAATATGCACCTGATGAAGTAGCATTAGAAGCTCCTTTTGTTGGTCAGAATATTCAATCTGCTTTAAAACTTGGTAGAGCTCAAGGAGTTGCCATGTCGGCAGCACTTATTCGAGATATTCCTATTACAGAGTATGCTCCTAAAAAAGTAAAAGCTGCTGTAACCGGAAATGGCAATGCCTCTAAAGAACAAGTGGCCAATATGCTTATGAGTATGTTGAAATTTAAGATAGATGACAATACGCTACTAGATGCTACTGATGCATTAGGTGTAGCTGTCTGCCATGCGTATCAGAAAGGAAACAATATCAATAAAGCGAAATCATGGAATGCTTTTTTAAAAGAAAACCCCAATCGAATCTCAAAAATAAAAAAGCCCCGATAAATCAACTTATCGAGGCCATTGCTTTATACGTTTAATATTTCATCGATGGATGAAAAATCTATTGTTGTTGACCTTGGTCTTGTAGGTTTAAAACCAATAACAAGAATATCATCCGTCTGTTTGTGTTCTGCACCCATCCATTCATCAATTTTCATTGCAATCAATGACTTTTGCTCATACATTGGTTTTTTAGCAATATCAGTCATAAGGTTTCTAAACGATTTCTTGTAGAATTTACGTCCTTCTTCTCCCCCAAACTGATCTTGGTAACCATCTGAAGACATATAGAATGAAAGTATTTCAGGAGAATTATTAAGATCAATCACATGTTCTTTAAAAGGTTCATATTGTTTCTTTTTGAACAGGTGACCTCCGATAGATTGTTTGTTTCCATCGATAGTCTCAATCGTATTTACTTCTTCAGATTCTTTCACTACATATAGAGGGTGATGTGCTCCAGCAAACTTCAACTCATTTGTTCTCTTATTGATGACACACATACCGATATCCATGCCGTCCTTATTATTCACTCTATCCTGTTTCAAGACAATACGAATACGAACATGTAGCTCATCCAACAATTTGCCAGGTGAAACTATTTCTTGTGTATTGATAAGGTTTGATAGGATTTCCCTACCTAAAATCGACATAAAAGCACCAGGAACTCCATGCCCTGTACAGTCTGCTACAGCCATATAAGTAAGGTCTCCTTTTTCTTCAAACCAATAAAAATCACCACTTACAATATCTTTAGGTCTATAGAATACAAAAGCATCGTCAAACCTAGATCGTATTAAAGATATATTGGGCAACAAGGCCTGTTGGATTCTTTTGGCATATTGAATACTACTTGTTTGTTGTTGGTTTTTCACCTCTAGCTCTTCAAGGGCACCTTCAAGTAATGCATTCTTCTCCATTAATTGATTCCTGTGATCATGAAGCTGAACGGTCTTTCTATCCACCAATTCTTCCATATTCTGATAGTTAATTGCCGTATCTAATGCATTTACTGCATATACTACAATACTACCCAACATATTGATCTGTACATCTGAAAATGCATTAACATCTTCACTATGCACTGCTAAAACACCAATTTTACTTGATGAAGAAATCAAAGGAAGATAAATTAATGAGCTAATTTTTTCAGTCGTTAATACTGGTAAGAAGTGTTTCAACTCATTAGAATTCATATAATCATTAGAAATGATCGGTTCCTGACGTTCGAAACACTGTACTCCTAAATGTGTAGATTCTGAAAGATTTCTTGAGAAAGCCATCTTCTCACCACTTGCACTAAAGCCTTGATAATGCATAATACCATCTTGATGAATACCAATTAGGAAAGAGCTAAAATCAAGTGTATTCAGTAAAGAGTGATAGAACTCTTGAATAATACCTTCTACTTTCAAGTGTCTACTTAATTTAGATCCAATCTGACGAATCTGATCAATCTTTTCGTATGTCTCCGTAAGTTCAACTTGCTGTTCCTCTATCTCAGTTCTTCTTTCATTCATTTTATTAATCATGAAATTGAAATCATCTGATAGATCACCTAGTTCGTCTTTAGTTTTAATAGTATATAGCTCTCCTTGGAAGTCTTCTTCTACAATTTTTTGTATAGATTTCGAAAGTAAATTAATTGGCTTTCCTAATCTGCTTAATAAATAGAAAAGTAATAGTGCATTTACTGTTAGGATCGTTAGAGCAAAAGAGATTAAGACCACAATGTTTAACCTTTTCCAATATTGATCATATTCTTTAATCACTTCATTGATATTCACTAGCTGATCTTCTACTCTAGCTAACTGATCGTTCAGGTTATCTTTAATTCCTGTTTTACCATAAAAGCCTAGTTGTTCATCCAATGATACTAATTTCAAGAAGTTCGTTTTGTATTTCTCCAAAGCACCAATAATGAATACTTTTCCATATTTATCTCTAACAGTTCTATTGATATCACTTTTTAAATCGTCAAGAACATCTACTAATTTAGACACATAACGCTTATCCTTTCTTAGAATATAATCTTTCTCATGTCTTCTTAGAGATAGAATCTTTACTTGATCTAAATCATAGCCTGAATTCATTACACTATAAATAGATCTACGCATTTCACCTTCCGTACCATAACTTTTGAAGCCTCGCTCCAATTGCACATGGATCAAAGTATCGAAACTTTCTCTGTAAACAGCTAATGATTTCTCTAATTCTCTAAGGCTAGGAATGATGTCTGCATCTTGCACATAAGAATTCACATACATCTTCTCTAATCTTTCGTCAATTGCTTCAAGTGCTTCTTTATGACTAGTGATGTACCTGTTCTTTTTAGACTCATAAAATTTAGGGTTGATCGTTTCTGTCAATAAAAATGACTTTTGATCCGATTTTACTTCTTGAATTTTAGAAGTCATCCAACTTAAATCCGTTGATACTTGCTCTGCATTGATTGTAATATTTCTAATTGAAGCATACACTACAAACAATAAAAAGATAATAACAATGTTTGCCGCAAAAGACCAAATCAGTCTAGTTTTGATACTTTTTGCTTGTCGTTTTTGAGGAGTAAGTTTCATATAGCTAGTATGATTTATAATACTGGGATATACCCTTTGTGTGCAATTATCTGCTGTCCTTTATCTGATAATGCGAAATTGACAAAGTCTTGTACTTTTCGTTTATCAGAACCTCTGTAATAGAGGTACAGTGGTCTAGAAAGTGGATATTGCTTATTTAATGCATTTCTAAAAGATGGATAGACAAAATTTGATGGCTGGGAGCTGATAGATAGCGGTTGTACCACTTCTTCTACATAGGCGATACCACAATACCCAATAGCACCTCGAATTTTGCTAACTTTATCAACAACACCTGCATTGGAGTGAACCTCTTTTACATCGGCAGGTGATTTTTCTGATTGAATAACAACTGATGTCATAAACCCATAACTTCCTGAGTATTGATCTCTCGTTACCACTTGTATAGGTAAATCCTCTCCTCCTAATTCTGACCAATTTTTAATTTCTCCAGTAAAGATCCCTTTCAACTGTTTCATCGTTAATTTGTTGATCGGATTGGAAGGGTGAACAATAATAGACAGAGCATCGTAAGCGATTACTTTTTCTATCAATTGATCATAATTATTCTCTATATCAGTTTTCTCATTTGATCTTACTTTTCTAGATGATAGGGCAAACTCTGCTTGATATTCATCAAGACCTTTAAACCCTAATGAACTACCACCACCTTCAACCTCTAGTACTTGCTCTTCTGGAGTACCATAGTTGCTCGCTAAAGCTGCCATTAATGGAAGCATTGTATCACTGCCTAAACCATTTAAAGTATCCTTCTGTGCTATTGTAAATTGAACATTTAGGAGTAATAAGATAATCGTAGTAATGAATTGACGAGATAATTTAAGATTCATTGTCTTAGTATAGTTTGTTGTTCATCACAAAAATGGGCTATAAATATTAAGTTAATAAGAAGGAAAGTTTACGTTTTATTGATGTTTTCAGTACACTAATTGCACTATTGGAAGATAAAAAAGTAAAAATTTTAGCTAAAAACGGTATTTTTGTTACTTTAAGACGTGTAATTACATTAATTCAATATTAACAGAAATGAAATCTCTTTGGGTTTGGTTGTTTAAACTTTTTGGGTGGAAGATCGATGGGACGGTTCCTGAGGATGTAAAAAAATGTGTAGTAGTAGTGGGGCCTCATACCAGTTTTTGGGATTTTTTAGTGGGTGTTCCAGCAAGAGAGCTTCTAGGTTTTGAATCGAAATTCTTTATCAAAAGCTCTTTATGTGTTGGGCCGTTAGGATGGTTTCTATTAAAATTAGGAGCAATTCCTGTTCACAGAAAAAAAGGCAATACAAGATTGGTTGATTTGGCAATTGAAGAGTATAATAAAAGAGATGAGTTAATTATTGCTGTAACACCAGAAGGCACTCGCTCTTATAATCCAAAATGGAGAACAGGGTTTTATCACATTGCAAATGGAGCAAAGGTTCCGATTGTTATGGCAGGCATGTGCTTTAAGACGAAGAGAGTGGTTATTGGTGAACGTTTCATACCGACGGGTAATGTGGATGATGACATTATAAGAATCAAACGCTTCTTCTATAACTTTGTAGGAAAACACCCAGAAAAAGGAATTAGAAAAGAAGAAATCGAATAGTAAAAAGGTTGCATACTCTTAAGAATATGCAACCTTCTTTATTTTTAGTTAGATGTCTTAGACTCTTCTTCCTCAATAACATTGTAAGGATAATAAATATCATCTGGATCGTTTGGATCATCTCTAAAGTCAAACTCCTCATCTGGAGTTGGGTCTTCTTCTTGACAAGATGAGACAAAAGTGAATGTCATGATCAATAATAATAACTTAAAAATGAATTTCATCGGTAGTTTAAAATTAGTATTCGTATAAATCTTTATCTATAGACACACTTCTGAAACATTGTGACATTATACTTAACAACCTATACAATTCATTAAGGTATTTAAAGAGAATAAAATCAAATAAAAAAGCCATCCTGTGTAGACAGAATGGCTTGATATATTCTTAGAAAAGAAGCTTTACTTTGCGTAAAGCTTCTCTCTTAATTCTTTAATTTGTTCTGAATTGATGTACTCATCATAAGGCATATGACGGTCGATAATACCATTTGGAGTTAATTCAATTACTCTATTACAAACGGTATGGATTACCTCGTGGTCATGTGATGACATTAAGATATTTCCAGGGAACTTCATCAATGAGTTGTTCAACGCTTGAATCGACTCTAAGTCCAAGTGGTTGGTAGGTGAATCTAAGATCAAGCAGTTGGCATCTGACAACATCATCTTCGACATCATACAACGCATCTTTTCACCACCTGATAATACAGATGATTGCTTGAAAATTTCTTCACCTGAGAATAACATTTTACCTAAGTAACCTCTGATAAATGCTTCTGAAGTATCGTGAGAATATTGACCTAACCAATCTACTAAGTTTAAGTCATTTTCGAAGAATTCACCATGCTCTAAAGGTAAGTAAGCCGTAGTGATTGTAACACCCCACTTAAATTCACCTTCATAATCTGTGTCATTCTCGTTTAAGATTTCAAATAAAGCCGTCATCGCTCTAGGGTCTCTAGAAATGAAAACGATTTTATCATCTTTCTGCATATTGAATTCAACATCCTTGAAAACTACGTCGCCATCAATTGACTTCGTTAAGCCTTCTACTTCTAAGATGTTATTACCTGCTTGTCTTTCTGGAGTGAAGATAATACCAGGGTATTTTCTTGATGAAGGCTGAATTTCTTCAACGTTCAATTTCTCCAACATCTTCTTACGCGAAGTTGTTTGCTTTGATTTAGCGGCGTTAGCTGAGAATCGAGCAATGAATTCTTTCAATTCTTTGATTTTCTCTTCAGCTTTCTTGTTTTGTTGTGCTTGCTGACGCGATGCTAATTGAGATGACTGGTACCAGAATGAGTAGTTACCAGAGAACAATGAAATCTTTTGGAAGTCGATATCTACAATCTGAGTACAGATTGAATCCAAGAAGTGACGGTCATGGGAAATTACCAATACCGTTCTGTCAAAGTTTGCCAAGTAATCCTCTAACCATGAGATTGTCTCTTGGTCCAAGTCGTTGGTAGGCTCATCAAGTAATAAGTTATCTGGCTTACCAAATAATGCTTGTGCTAAAAGAACACGTACTTTTTGCTTACCACTAAGGTTTGACATTGTTTGATAATGCAAGTCCTCTGAGATAAACAAGCCACTTAATAAGTTGGCTGCATCAGATTCTGCGTTCCAACCATCAAGATCTTCGAATCTTTCTGTCAATTCAGAAATACGAATACCATCTTGCTCATTGAAATCCTCTTTAGCATAAAGTGTTTCCTGCTCTTTTTTGATATCCCATAATTCATCATGACCCATCATAACAGTATCCAACACTGTACAATCATCAAATTCGTGGTGATCTTGTTTTAAAACAGAAAGTCTTTCACCTTTACCAATAGATACACTTCCTCTAGTAGGATCTTGTGCACCATATAGAGTTTTCATGAAAGTCGACTTACCTGCTCCATTGGCACCAATAATACCGTAACAGTTACCTTCAGTAAATTTAAGATTGACATCTTGGAATAAAACACGTTTACCAAATTGAACGCCTAAGTTTGATACTGTAATCATTATATAATTATGAGATATTCAAATATTGGTGCAAAAGTATGTTTTTGTCCTTTGGTTTAAAAATTTGAGGTACAAATACTTTTGAATAAAATGTAATTATTTTTTTTAGTCAATAAATTCAGACTGACAATATTATGTAAAAACGGCCCCTTCAAAAGAATATAATTCTTAGTATAATCCTTATTAATAATAGACTAAACCAAGATTATTCATGTAGATTATGTTATCTGTAACCCTTTTAAAATATAAATTTTATAAGGTTTTGAAGTGGTAAACTTGGGTTAATCAATTTCAAACACCTAAATTGCCATATGAATGAGCAAATTGAAGTATTAATAAAAAAGTACAAAGACCTTTCTAAAGAGTCTGAGCATGAAGCTGCCGCAAAAATTACTAAAGAATTTGTCTCTGGTAAATATAGAGAAAGAGTAATTGAAGCTGCTTTTGAAATGTTAGCCGAAAGTGATAAATATGATGAAGACCATCCCCTAGGTGGTTACTATTATGTAATTTACGAGATGCTACACGCTGGTGCTTATTTATTAGCTAAAGAAGATAAAAGTTAAGAAAAAGATGGATCAAGAAAAAAAACCTGAAAATCAGATTAATATTGAACTTAGCGACGAAGTTGCTGAAGGTACTTACGCAAATCTAGCCATGATCGCACACTCAAACAGTGAGTTCGTGATTGACTTTATTCGTATGATGCCAGGTCTTCCAAAAGCTAAGGTAAAATCTAGAATTATTCTTACTCCTGAGCATGCTAAAAGATTATATATGGCATTACAGGATAATCTAAAGAAATATGAAGCACAGTTTGGCCCAATAGGTAAAACTGAAGAAGCTCCTAAGTTTCCAATGAATTTTGGTTTAAGTAACCAAGATCCTCAATAAATAAAAAAGGGACATCCATTTTAAGGTGTCCCTTTTTTATTAACTCACTGGCAAACCATTTTTTACTGGTTTATCTGTGGTGAGTAATATAACATCCTGTCCGTCTCCTAAAGCCCCCAGTAACAATACTTCAGACATAATACTTGCAATTTGCTTTGGAGGAAAGTTAACCACTCCTATTACTTGTTTCCCAATTATATCCTTTGGTTCATATAAGGCTCGAATCTGAGCTGATGTTTTTTTAATTCCTATTTCTGGCCCAAAATCTATTTTAATTTTCAGGGCAGGCTTTTTTACCTCTTCGAACACTTCGGCTTCAATGATTGTCCCTACTCTCATATCTACCTTTGAGAAATCATTCCAATCAATCATTATTTCCTTATTATTTTTTTGATGGAACCATCTTCATTTAATTTTGCTTCCACCTTGTTTAAAACTTTAGCTCCATAAGTATTTACCTCACGGTACTCCATACTGACTTGAAGATATTTTCCCTTTTCAAATACTGTTGTTTCAATATGTTCAAAAGAAGCTGGGTCGTTCATAGAAGTCTTAAATTCATCAACAAAGGCGATAATTGAACCATCATCATCTAATAGGTTGACAATTTTTTCTTTCTGATTTATTTGCTCTGATAATTCAGCGACCATTTTACGGTTAAACTTCTCATCAACCTCAGCAATTTTATCTCTAGCATCATCAAATTCCTTTTGATCGATCAGGTTTTCTACTTCCTCGAGTTTTAATTCGTTTTCAAGAAGGTAGATTTTATCTTCTAATTGTTGTCTTTTCTTTTTGTTGTAAGTAGAATCAATTTTAGCAAAATAGACCTTAGATTTATCTAGGTTCCTTTCTTTTAGGTAAGTTTTCGTTTTGGTTACATTTTTTTCGATAAGAGCCTTGTCAAGTTTACTTCTTATCCCTGCCACTTCGTTGGGTTTATAATCTGCCGATACTAAACTTAAGTATTCTTTACAGGCTCCATACCATTCTTTGGACAAACATACTTTCGCTTGTACCATTGCGGTTTCGTTCAACTGATTTGTTAGTATAACAACACTATCTTGTTTGAAATCACTTGATATAACATTGAGCTGAAGTTTTGCTTGTTGTAAACTTTCAATCTTACCTTGCTTGATAAATTTCTGGATACTCACAAATCGATCCTCATCAAATTGAAGCGTATTTTTTATCTCACCAGCAAAGAAAAAATACCCAAATATCCCTATTAGTATAAGAAATGAAACTAGAAAAAGTCTAATAATGAACTTAACCATTGATTTGTTCTTTTAGTATTAAAATTGATGCATGTTTTTAGTTTTCTGTAATATACATCTTTCAAAATACTTTAGAAAAATGGACTTTTTAAAATTACACCTTGCTGCATTTTTTAATGATCAAAGTCACTGTTTAACTTATTTTAACTTATAATGAAATCAATAAAAATGTCATCAAATTTAATTTTACAAATATTAAGTTATGACAAATAATATTATTGAAGACAAGATAAAGTATCTGTATATTTATATTATTTCTTCATATTTTCATATTATTAACCAAATTTTCTTAAAAATTCAAAAACTACTCATAACACTGATCACACCTCTAATGCATGAATAATTCGACCTTAAACTTTGGAAGTTCCAATAAATTCCCCTTATATTTATAACATAAAGCAGCAATAAGAAATAGTTTTTGGGTTATTAAAGGAATTAAAAAGTTATCCGCGATGTGGATAACTTTTTTTGTTTTTACTCAAATGTGATCTTATGTAAGTTCAATGCTGAGGCTGGAGCTACATACCCCAACTGAGTTTTATCTTCTGATGGTTTTAATGCTTTTTTGATATCCTCTAAAGTTAACTCTCCTTTTCCTAACATAAACAGAGTCCCTATCATAAGCCTTACTTGGTTTCTCATAAAACCCTTTCCATGTACATAGAAGATATAGCTCTTTTCAGGAAAGAAAGAGGCTGTAATATGATGGTTTTCTTTTATCTCACAATAATCAATCGTTCTTTCCAGACTAACCCCTTCTTTGGGATGCTTACAAAATCTCCCAAAATAATGAGTCCCTTCATATAACTTTGCTCCCTCTTTCATTAATTCTAAATCTAGATCATGTTGAATACTCACCATGTAGGGAGCACAAAAGGGATGGATCTTTTCATTAAAAGTGAATAAGTATTGGTACTCTTTTGTTTTTGGGTCTTGAATGATATTAAACTTATCATCCACTTTTTTTATAGATAATGCTCTGATATCCTGAGGTAGATTATGGTTGAATAATGTAAAAAACTCTTCTTCATCTAACTCTTTCCATACGAACAGCTCAAATGCAGAATGATTAGCAGAAACATAGGTGTCAGTTCTGGATGTTCCCAAAGTTTTAAATTTTACTTCTCCACCCAATACAAAATTAATGGTCTTATTAATCATGCCTTGAACCGTTTTGAAGCCAGGCTGGATCATCCACCCATGAAACCTGTAACCAACATACTGAACCTCAATTAAATAATTATGTCTCTTATTTTTCATAATTTTTTGATTTTTGATGACCAAAATTATCAGAATTATTTCACATAGCATGGTATCTTAAACAAACTATTTAAAATCATTAACCAACTAAAAAACTAATCAATCGTTCAATAATATAAACCTTATATTTAATTCACTATGATTACTATAACTGATGGAAATTTTGACAGACTATGGGAAATTTATACTTCCTCTTTCCCACTTGATGAACAGCGTTCACAAAAAGATATACTCCAACTGATATCTCATGGTCAACTTCAATTTAAAGGAATCGAAATTGACAATAATATTGTAGGTCTCATTGCCTTTAGAGTATTAGATAAATTCGTATATATAGAATACTTAGCGATTGCTGAAGAAGCCCGAGGAAATGGTTTTGGAAAGAAGATCATGAGCTACTTTACACAGATGTACAAACATTACTGTATTATTCTTGAAGTTGAAGCTCCAAGCAATGAATTACAAAAGAAGCGTATCTCTTTTTATGAGCAATGTGACTTTCATTATAATGCTACTCATTTTGTCCAACCTCCACTACAAAAAAATGGTCGGGAAGTAGACATGAGATTAATGTCTTGGCCTATAAAAATCGAAGATACGGGGTTTGATATGGTAAAAGAAACCCTACTAAATAGTGTCTACAACTTAGTAGCAGAATGATCCTACCATTAAAGTTGTTCCTTTTTGATCTTGAAGTTCTAAGTGATATCTGTTGTTGGCGTCAACACTTTCAGAACGTAAAACCTTAACTCCTCTATTTGGTAGTTTAACAGGTTTAATAAATTTGATACTAATATCAGATATCATTTTCCCTTCTTTAGTTTGAAGGAGTTCGTAAGTCTTAGCCAATTGTCCAAAACCATGTAAAATTGTACTTTTAAATGGTGTTGCCTTAGCGATAACATCCACCCAATGTAATGGATTCAGATCCCCTGTAAGTACGCCAAAATTAAACCCATCATTTTTGGCTACACTCCACTCTCCTACTTCAATTAAATTCTTTTCTACTTCTTCCCTTTTCGTTTTTTTCTTTTCTCGTTTGCCAATAATAAAAGCCGTATATAAATGTACTTCTAAAGCGATTGAAGACGAATCAACACCAGCAACCAATTTCTGATGTACCCTTGCTCTTCCATTGTCTTCTTTTATATCTACAATCTCCGTTCTAGCAAAAATGGGTTGGTTATCTTTTAACTCACCTAAAACCTTGATATCTACACCTTGGTTAATCACTTTTGCCAATTTATAAGGAGTTTTTTCTAATAAGCTTAATCCAAAAGGCAAAGCATATTGGCTAAAGATATGCGGAGGTAATATTCCTTCATAATTTCCGGCAATACCACCACTCCAAGTAATATAACTTTCAATAAGTTTCTTTGATGGAGGATTTAGTAATGTTTCTTGTGGCAATAAATCATGTTTCTTACTACTAGCTAAGAATGGTAATATTGTTTGTAAAAATGTTTTACCCACAATTTTCAACATCGGCTTCTGTTGAAGCAATAATGATTTATCGACTTTCATAGAGTTTTTTTTTCGTAAATATAAAAAAAGCATATGCTGAAAAACAACATATGCTTATCTATCCGACATCTATATAGTATTACAGAAGACTCTCCCAGCCTCCTGCATTATACACTTCTTTTACTCCAGCAGCTTCAATTAATGCCTTGGCCACTCCTGCTCTACCTCCAGAAAGACAACAAACAATTAGTGGTGAACCTAATTTTTTTACTTCATCCATTCTTCTTTGTACATCATTAACGGGTATATTCACTGCACCTTCTATATGTCCTTCATTAAACTCTGCGTCCGATCTTACATCTAATAATGGTGTACCGTTATTCACTAACTCTCTATAATTCATGTTTTTATATATTTTAATAGTATACTTCAAAGATAATTGAATGCTTTTTCATTGAGTGTAACAATTATCACATTGACAAAATTCCATTTTCATTTATTGATAAGTATTTACTTTCATAAACAGAAACATTGTTACCCTATTTATACTTTTGTGTGACTTATCACATTTATCATTCACTCATTAAAAGTTTACAACCTTTTTTATTCTTTATGATTAAACGACTTATTCCTAGCTTCATTTTGGTAACACTGTACTATTTCAATGGTATAACAAACGCACAAATCATCAACAAAACGTCAGAAAATATTAATAAAATAAAAACTGACTCTTCTTCATCTTTAATCGAAATTCAAAAAGAAGTTTATCCTTACCGATTCCCTATTTGGGGACAAAAAGTATATGATAGAGGGTATTCACTCCCATTGCCAATTGGTTTTAGTGCAGGTTATGTGAATAGCTCCATGGGTATGCACATTACAGATCTTGATGTTGGCTTTAAACCTGTCAATGAATTTCAACAAGATGAAAATGGGCAACCTATATTAGATAAAGATGGCAACCCCAAAAAAGCACCTTATTTTGGTAAAAACCTTCCACAAGAAACTGTTGATAACATTGTAAAAGGTCCTATTTTAGATCAACTAAAAAATGATGTTACATTAGCTACAGCTACGGGTATGAACTATAGAATGGATATGTATATCCTTCCATTTATGAATGTTTACGGTATGGTGTCTGATGTAAAATGTACTACAGCCATTGGTTTAGGCGATATCTCTACAGAAACTTTCGATGCTCTTGCTTTTGGTGGTGGTGTAACGATGGCCTATGGATTTAAAGGATGGTTTGGTACTGTTGACGTGAACTACTCAACTACAGAAACAGATTTACTAGAATCGAACGTAATAGTAAGCACATATTCAGTAAGAGTTGGTAAAAGAATTCCATTAAACCACGGAAAACAAAGCATTGCTTTTTATGTGGGTGCAATGAATAGAAATTTTGTATCTGATGAACCAAGCCCAGGTTATATCCACTTAAGTTCTGTGTTGCCTGGAGATAAAATTCCTGATGAAATACCATTAGGTCCAATTAATGACGGTATAGAAAATAAGATTGCAGAAGTATATGATGGACTTCCAATGCCTATAAAGAGAAAAATTGAAAAAGAACTTGGGCGAGTACCAGATGGTTCTCAACTCAATAACTTCTTAAATGAAACTGTATCAAAAGAATTTAAAGACAGAATTAATAATACGGCTGTTGAATACAGTATCAAAAAAGAATTAATACAAGCTTGGACTGTACAATGTGGCTTTAGTCTGGAAATCAATAAACATTTTGCTATTAGAGGTGAATATGGTATTGCAGACAATAATAAGTTTCTGATGACAGGTATTAATTACAGGTTTGGTATCAAAAAATAATTAATAAATGTGAGAGCTTCTATTCTAGTAGAGGCTTTTATTTTTAGTAAAAGTTTAATTCTTTAAATTGATTGGTAAAATAACCTAACTAGTTACCATGACTGAAAAAGAAAAAATGATATCTGGTGAACTGTATAATGCAGATGACCCTACCTTAGTTCAAGATCGTAAAAGAGCAAAAATATTATGTAAACAATACAATGACTCCCCTATAGATTTGAATGCTAAGATTTTGGAAGAATTATTTCAACAAGATCAATTGAATGTCAATGTTGAAGCACCATTTAGATGTGATTATGGTTATAATATTACTGTTGGCGATAATTTCTACAGCAATTTTAACCTAACGATTTTAGATGTTGCTCCTGTAACAATTGGAGATAATGTTTTTATTGCACCAAATGTATTAATCGCTACAGCAGGACACCCTATCGATCCAATACAAAGAACTAGAGGAGATGAATTTGGAAAACCTATTACTATTGGGAATAGAGTATGGATTGGTGGAAATGTTGTAATACTACCAGGCGTATCCATTGGAGAAAATGTTACCATTGGTGCCGGAAGTGTTGTTACAAAAGATATCCCTGCCAATACTGTTGCAGTGGGAAACCCTTGTAAAGTAATTAAGCATATTTAAATAAAAATAGCCCAAGACTTACGTTTTGGGCTATTTTTATTTATTTTTAATTGCACTTATTGAAGTGCAGTCGTTAAATCCTCAACAGAAGGTGCAAATGAATATCCACCCGTAACAGCTTCAGAGTAATTCATAATCTGATCTGACACTCCATCTTCGGTATTACCCAACATTCTATCTAGTTGAATATCTACTCTGAATGGATCACATGCATACGAAATAAAGAACAAACCTCTTTCTTTAGCATTACCATAAGGGAAAGACCGTCTCCATATTTTCATAGCCACCCCATCATGTTTGGCGTCTGTTCTAGATACATGAGAATCTTTTGGCATATCATCGCCTTCCAACTCTATAGAATCTGGCTTCGTTCTACCAATAATTTTCTCTTGAACAGCTTGAGGAAGCTCATTAAATTTAGCCAGGTTATGAATCCATTTCTGATGAAATACATAACTCCCTCCTGCTCCAATTTCTCCATCTGCGATTAATGCTGCAGGATACTTCTTTTCTTCTTTTGGATTAGCAGAACCATCAACAAAACCTGTCAAGTCTCTATGATCTTTATAAATAAATCCATTTTCCGAGATTGCTACTTCAGCCACTTTCGCTACTGCTTCCTGAATGTGGATCGTTTGGTCTAGTACTAATGCAGTATCATTACCGATAATTCTAAAATAAAGATCTGCTTGTGTAGCAGGCATGCTGTATCCATTTTTTCCTTGTAGAGTAGCAAAATCCTTTAACTGAGCTGGTTTAATTGCTGGATTTAGTGTTTCCCAAAGCTTTTTACCAAATGAAACTACAATATCAATATCATTAGATGTTTTCTCTAATGCTTTTTTTATTGATCCCTTTAATACTTGTACATTACTCCAATCAGTGATTGTGAATTCTGTTACATTAAAGGTATTTGTTGTTTCATTAAAAATTGCCTTTTGATAATTACTCATGGGTAGTAGTTTTATTATTTTGATTGATGACTATTTTAACGTATTAGTCTTAGAACAGGTTAAAGATATCATACAATTATTGTAAATAAGATGACATATATCTCTAATCATTGAAACAGGTAAATACAATATGCTAATACTTAATATATTAGAAACGTTATTCTTTATCTAATAAATGAAAAGGGAAACCAATAAAGGTGAACACTCATTCATCATTTTTTGTTTACACAATACTATTTCCTATATTAAGATCCGTTAGCAGACAGGCGTAAAATCTGTCTAACTTCAATTCAATATTTACTTACAACTATAACTAATGACAAAAATATTGTATGGTCTTTTCATATGGCCAATAACTATACTTCCATTCAGTGTACTGTACAAAATATCAGACTTCTTATATTTTGTTCTTTATAAACTGATTGGATATAGAACTACTGTAGTAAAAGCGAATTTAAAGAATTCTTTTCCCGAAAAAAGCGATGAAGAAATTAAGGAAATTGAATCAAAATTCTACCGACACCTATGTGATCTTATATGCGAAAGCTTTAAGATGTTCAATATCTCTGAAAAGGAGTTGTTAGAAAGATGTGTATATGATGATATGGACTTGATCAATAAGTACAAGGATAGAAACCTTTGTATCATTGGTCATCATTACAATAATTTCGAGTATGCTGCAACTTCAGCTACTGCTAGTGTTGGAAGACAGATTTCATGTTTGTTCTCTAAGTTGAGTAATGATTTCTTCAATGAGAAAATTACAACTTCTCGTTCTCAATTTGGAATGAATATGATACAAAAGGATTACGCAAAATCATTTTTTGAGTCGAAACATGAGAAGCCTATTGGATTAATTTTCGGAGCAGATCAATCTCCAACTTACAGTAAGAAAGTAATTTGGACCAATTTTCTAAATCAAGAAACTGCATGTTTCTTTGGACCAGAAAAGTATGCCAAAGAGAACGATATGGTTGTTATTTTTACTAAGATTACCAAAGTAAAAAGAGGTTATTATCGACTAAACTTTGAGTTGGTAACAGATCAGCCATTACTAGAAGAGCATGGTTTTATTACAGAAAAACATACTCGAATGTTAGAGAAAGAAATTAAGAAGCGTCCACAATATTGGCTTTGGACTCACAAAAGATGGAAAAGAACTCGTGAGAAACATGAGGAGTTTGTTCCAGCAACAGCATAAATATAAAGGGGATGATATAATGAAATATCATCCCCTTTTTATATCTTATTTTTTGCTTTTCTATTGTAATACTTGGAAGTGGATAGCCTCTCCACCACCAGCATTCATTTGAATTAGCATTGTCTCATTGGAGGTCACGTTCTTCTCAACAATCTCATAATTCTTAGGATTATTAAGATAAGTTGTTCCTTGAGCATCAGTATAAATAATTGCTTTATACACCTTATTTGGCTCTAAGAAATCTAAATTAATACTTACTGCTCTACCTTTTTCATCTGTAGCAGCTCCAATAAACCACTCATCACCTGTTCTTCTTGCAGTGATCGCATATTCACCAATTTCACCTGCTAACATCTTACTTTCATCCCAGTCTGCTGTAGAAGATGATAAGAATTTAAATGCATCTAGGTGCTTTTCGTAGTTCTCTACTAAATCAGATGCCATTTGTAATGGTGAATAAAGAATAATTGACAATGCCATTTGTTTCACTAAAGTAGTATGGACTCTCGCTTCGTTCATGATCTCAGCAGTAGTATTCCAAGCCACTCTATTTGGTGAGTTCTCGTATTTCACATCAAAAATACCTGGAGTATAATCTAAAGGCCCACCTAACATCCTTGTAAATGGCAAAATTAATGTGTGATTTGGAGGGTTACCATCTGACCAACCGTTCCATTCCATACCTCTTACACCTTCTCTGGTCATCATATTTGGCCAAGTTCTTCTTATTCCTGTAGGCTTTATAGGTTCATGAGCATCCAACATAATTTTATGCTTTGCCGCTTCTTCTACCACCTTTCTATAATGGTTCACCATAAACTGACCATGATGGTGTTCTCCTCTTGGGAAAATCCCTCCTGCATAGCCTGTTTTTAGAGCATTAATACCTAGTTTTTCATACAGGTTAAACGCTTCATCCATATATTTTTCGTAAGATGGAATATCACCACCAGTCTCATTATGCATTATAAGAGCTACATTATTATCATTTGCGTATTTTGCAACCGCTTCTAAATCGTAACCTTTAGCTGGAGTGATGTGGTCAAAAGCATCCTTCTCTCCCCACTTGTCCCATCCTGAGTTCCAACCTTCAACAACTACACCACCAATATTATGCTTTGCAGCAAAATCAATGTATTTCTTTGCTTCTTCAGTAGTTGCTCCTTGTCTTGGGCCTTCTTTCCATTCTTTGGTACCAATATGAAATTCCCACCAAATACCTAAATACTGCATAGGCTTAATCCAAGATGTATCTTCGATCTTATTCGGCTCGTTAAGGTTGATGATCATATTCGAATTGACAAGATCACTTGCTTGACGTCCTACTTGAATTGTTCTCCAAGGCGTTTTACTCGGTGCAGTTGTTCTTACTTTATCGCCATTTGCCCAAGGCACTAATGCCGATTCATAAGTATATTTTTTGTCATCAGACAGCTTAAGCGTCATACCAGCATAATCGGTTAAAGCTGCTTCATGTAAACTAATAAAATAGTTTTCCTTCGTTTGGAAAGTTACAGGCGTTGCCACCCAACTTGCAGAATCTACATCTGTATGGTTGTAAAGCTTTTCGTAAGTATCATAATCAGCCCAAATCCACCAAGTATCATGGTTATTTGATAACTGGAATTGTGTTTTTTCATCCATAATAACAAATTCCTTCAGGTTATCTTGTTCTGGGAATTCATATCGGAATCCTACACCATTATTAAATACTCTAAAAACTAAGTTCATTTTACGTTTTAAACCATCTTTCTCCCTTAAGTTTACTGTAAGTTCATTATGATGATCTAATACCTTTTTATTTTCACCCCATGGTTGTTCCCATGTTTGGTTCATTGTATTTCTAATCTCACCCACAATTTCAAAATTGTTGACCATTGCTGGTTGATCTTTTAACTCAAAACCTAAATATGATTTTTTGATGATAGGTTCACCTGCCCAAGTAACCGAATACCAAGGAGCCCCTTTATCATCTACCGATACTTCTACAATTAACTTTTCATCTGGAGAATTGGCCACCATATAATTTGGTGTACATGAGAAAGATAAAATTGATAATAATAGAAAAACAAATAGTTTTATAATCTTCATTTTAATTAAGTATAATATCCTAATGAGTTAGGTTGGTTTTTGTTTATTGTAATTCTACAAATACAGGTAAGTGGTCTGAAGGAAATTTCTGACCTCTAGCTTCTGTAATGTGTGCATATCTTAACACTTTAAAATATCCATAAGTGAAAATGAAATCAATATGGGTATCTAAAGGACTGTTGTAATCAAAAGCTTCCCAGGTTCCTATTGGACCTAACGGATTTGTTAGACTGATTTGTCTAGTGTTTTGATAATATTCATTGAGAATCTGAACAGGCTTATCTTGAGGTTGAGTATTAAAATCTCCCATTAAAATAACTGGGTATTTACCATTCTGTGATAACTCCTGTGATTTCTTAATTAATAGCTTTGATGATTCTACTCTAGCTTCCTGACCTATATGATCATAATGTGTATTCATCACCACAACTGTTCTTTTTGTACTTTTATGTTTAAGAATGGCCCAGGTACATATTCTTGGTAATGCAGCATCCCATCCTGTTGATGGTTTTTCAGGTGTTTCTGACAACCAAAAAGTACCAGAATTCAACATTTTATATTGTTGAGTATCAAAAAAGATTGCTGAAAATTCTCCTCCACTTTTACCGTCTTTTCTACCAACTCCAATTTGTGTCATGTGCGGTAGACCTTTCTTTAAGTCTTCTAATTGA
Source organism: Flammeovirga agarivorans (assembly GCF_012641475.1). NCBI lineage: Bacteria > Pseudomonadati > Bacteroidota > Cytophagia > Cytophagales > Flammeovirgaceae > Flammeovirga > Flammeovirga agarivorans. Next base: position 78,824 of record NZ_JABAIL010000010.1, read on the forward strand.
TCTGGTAATACCTCCTGTGTTCCAAGAATTGACACTTGGTAAAATTTGATCATATCCACTACCCAACCTTTTCGATTTGGCCAAGCGTTATCACCATCTGATGGAGTATTTAAACGGATGTTGTAAGACATCACATTCATACTATTATGCTGTGCTATGGAGGTGAAGTTGGATAAGATAAACAAGGTTAATAATGCGAGTATTTTTCTCATAATCTGAATAGCGATCTTTTAGGATTTCTTTTTGTATAACAAAGGTATTTTATTTTCCTGCTTAGAAAGATGATGTAAATATCTCAGCCGTGTTAAACTCTGTTATATTGCCATAAAACGATGTAAAGGAGTAAAATACCTTTGACAAATACTTTACTCCATTACTCTTAATTTACTTCTTCAAAGCTTCCCAATGAGGATCTTTCATTCCTCCTAAATCAAAGATCGCAAAACCTTTTGCTCCTCCTTTTTTTGCTAAAACCAATGCTTTTTCAAGATCTTCTTGTTTAGGCAATGCTGGAAGGAAAAGACCAGTGTATAATGGTTCTTTATATCTAGATTTTAGATCTTTTACTCCTTGTTCTGTAGCGAACTTAATCCAGTCGATCGGCTCTTCATAGAAATTATTGTAAATCATTGGGAACACCATATCTAATTTAAAGTCATCCCATGATTGTCTACATATTTTTCTTGCCAATTCAGGATAAGGAAAGACAGCTGCAGACAATAATTTTCCTTCTTTATGTACCGCATCATAGATTCTATCTACCAAATGTGTCACTGAATCATATCTAAACTGACGCCAATCTGCAGATTGTGTAGGGTCTTTCATATCATAGATATCTTCACCGTATTCCGCTAGAAACTTATCTCTACATGTCTGGCAGTAACAGAAATCATATTCAGGGTACTCTTTATCCTGAACGATACCATATAAAGGTTGTAGAGATGAAGCTAAAATCACATCAGAATAACGAACATAATCTAAATGTACTCCTTTTACTCCTTCAATTTGGGCTAATTCTTTTGCTTGTTTGATGATATGATCTTGAACAGGTACTTGCGAAGGACATACCCATTGGTAATAATCTACATATGGATGGTACTCATGACAAGACCTTCCGTCTCCGCTTACTGTATACCACTCCGGATGCTTTTGTGCTTCTTTATCACCGTTTCTATTCAAAGTCCACATCCAAGCATGCATTTCAATATCTCTTTTTTTCAATAAAGGATACATCCTCTCAAATGTTTCTTTGGTACCTCCCAATAGAACAGCTTCTATATTAATTTCTTTAAGTTGAACTAGTTTTTCTTCCCATTGGGCATCACTCCAATCATCATGAGCATGTAACCACATCCATCTTTTGGGTAATTTTATATTTTTCCCAATGGCCGGAAGCCCTAACATTACTCCTGTTGTTGTTAATCCAGCTAGTTTTAAAAATTCTCTTTTTTTCATATCAAGTGCTTAAGTAATAATTCTTTATTTAATCTATGGGTGAGTAATTACTTCACCATAACTATCGTATCTTACCATTAATGTCTTCTTCTCCTGAGGTATTTCTAGAGAAACAATATACCCACCAGGGATTTTAGTTATTAAAGGAATAACTTCTGTTCCCTTGTAGAGAAATGGAGTCTTCCACCCCAATTGATCTAAACTATAGGCATACTCTCTATATTTCAGCCAATAGGTTTTTTGTGCTCTATAAATATCAAAAAGTTGACGGTATAACCTCTCACTTTCTGTCTCAGAAACATCAATATCTTTTTTATCCCCAACCTTATTTTCTGTGAATTGGATGTATCCCCATTGTTCTGGCATATGCATGGCTATTTCTCCCTGTGGAGACCATACCCAATTGTATTCGGGAAAAGAATTACCTGTATTAGGGTCGATCTTCTTTGTATACTTCCCATCAACTATTTCATGTTGCCATTCTACTCTAGAGAAGTTAATTCTCCACCTTCTACCTTCTTCAGGATAAATCAGTACTGGTTTTTCCTGTGCTAAGACTGCCCATGGGAAGGCGATTTCCAAGGTCCACTTATCATCAATATCAGAAGGATCATTAATTGTTCCATACAACTTCACTGCAGACTTGAGTCCTTCAATATGCCAAGCATTCATGTAGGACCCACCATCTCTGTATGGTTTAGTCATCATTAAATCCCAGACTGTATTAAGCAGATTCATCTCGAATTCATAATATTGATGGGAATTCGGGTTTGGATTTATAAATACCTCGAAATCATTATCTTGATATATCACAGCATCTCTTTCTTCAATCGTACTCCATAAGTGGGGTTCTATTAATTCTGCTGCGATATAAAGATAATCTTTGTCCCAAAGCATTTTCATTTTTGTTTCAAAAAGAGGTGCAGGTTGTTTATCCCCTTCAATATCAACAAACAGTTTACTCCATTCTGCTTTTTCCCAATCTTCCTCATCTAAAACTCCGTCCACCTCTATTGGTTCTGAAGTTGAATAACATAAATAACTTTCAGGTGTAGGATAAACCTGAGCAAAAGTAAAAAGTGGAAGAATGACTAATTGTATAATTAAGAAAGGTGTTCTCATCTTCTTATTGAAAGCATTTTAATCGAAGAAGTATCATGAAGATACCTCTCCGAAAAAATTTAATTTATAATAACTCTGGGTGCTGTTGATAAACCTTATAGACTAGTTCTCCAAACAAAGTATTTGTCCAGGCGAACCAAGATCTAGTAAATTTCTTAGGATCATTTTTATGGAAAGATTCATGCATAAAGCCTGTATCTGCATGTGTTGCTTTTAATTGTTCTAAGCACCACTTCACCTCAGTTGCATCTGTTGAGGTTAACCCTTTTTGAATGATCGACATTGGCCAAACATAATCCAACCCAACATGTGGACCACCAATACCCTCAAATTTTCCTTTAAAGAAATACGGGTTATCTTCACTCCAAACAAACTTACGCGTAGCCTGATATAATGGATCTTCTACATCCATACAATCTAAATAAGGCATTGATAATAAACTAGGCACATTGGCATCATCCATAAAATATTGGTTACCAAAGCCATCTACTTCAAATGCTAATATCTTACCATATTCTAAATGATCTTTAGTAGCATATTTTTTTAATGCTTCTGACACTTCATCTGCTAATGCTGCACACTCTTTAGCAAAAGAAGAGTCTCCAATTACATTCGTATAAATATCTTCTAGTTGTCTTAAAGACGCAACTGCAAAGTAATTCGATGGGATCAAGAATGGTAATAAAGTTGAATCGTCTGAAGGTCTAAACGCTGATACAATCAAACCACATGGTTTTAAAGATGCTCCAGCACCCCAATTGGCCATGGTATCTTCATATTTCTGTGTTTTTCTTGAGAAAGTATAAGGTCCCACACCATCTTTTCTCTGTTGTTCTTTAAAAGTCTTTAAGATAAGTTTTGATGCTGTTTTCCATTGATCATCAAAAATAGAAGTATCGCCCGTTTTTTTCCAATATCCATTGGCTAGCCTTACTGCATAACATAATGAATCGATTTCCCACTTTCTTTCATGAGTACCTGGTTTCATATCTGTTATATCAGAATCAGCCCAATGTGATTTTACAGTTTCATCTTTTTCAAAAGCATTAGCATATGGATCCAGTAAGATGCAAGCCGATTGGCGATTCACCAATCCCTTGATCATTAACTTCAACTCATCGTCCTCATTAGCTAAAGGTAGATAAGGCCACACTTGTGCTGTAGAATCTCTAAGCCACATAGCAGGAATATCACCTGTGATGACAAAGGTATCTGGCCTTCCATTTTCGATACTGAACTCAATGGTTGTATCTAATGTATTAGGATAGCAATTCTGGAACATCCATCTTAATTCAGGATCAGAAATTTTCTTTGCTACCTTCTTTATTACTTTCTCCACTGCCTCCGATGTGAATTTTCTTTCATTTAACGGAGGTCTATTGGATACATATTTATCTTTTAATAACTCAGATGCTAAAGCACCTGAACCTGTCATAGTTAAACCTGACGCTACTAATCCAGTTGTCTTTAAAAAACTTCTTCTTTTCATGGTTCTAGTTTTCTAAATTATTTAAACACTTGATCTGTAACTGACTTTTAATATCAGCTGCTGTTAATTTAGTTCTACTTACTTTAATCACTTTCTCTACTCCCGCATCTAAGTGAAAGTAGTTATCAGAGAAATGTGCAATTACATTTCCATCTAAAGTGAGAGCTACACTTTCAGCAAAAACATCTGATGATAACTTAATCGTTACCTCTCCATTAATATCTTCTACTGATGATATAATGCTTGCTTTTGGTAATTGTTGATTTTTTGGCTTCACAAAGAAAGCATAATTAAGTGCTTTTACTTCTTTGTTTTCACCTACGGATTTCAACAATAAATAATGAGTTTTCTTATCATTCGAAGAGAATTTCTTCCCAAAGAAATCTTTCAACGATTGATGAACAATCTCAGTACTTGAATTCTTTTTAACAGAAAATTCTACTGATTTCGAAGAGATTAACCCTTGTTCGAAATCCCTTAACTCTACAATTAATTTAGAAGTATCTCCTTTCCAATGATCATTGACAAAATCAACTTTCAATGAATCGTTCTCAACATCTGTAACAATAATTTGTGGCTCAAAAGATCGCTTTACAGTATAATGTAGAGCCTTCCACTCTCCATAATAATCTATTGACGACCATGAAGCAGCTGGCCAACAATCATCTAATTGCCAGTACAATGTACCCATACAATATGGCATATTACTTCTGTGAGCTTCAAAGCCCTGACGCATACCGTCTGCTTGTAGTAACTGCCCTACATAAACAAAGTCTTCAAAGTTTTCTGGTACTTTAAAGTCACGTTCCATATATACTTTAATCAAGCCGTTACCAGTGTAACTTTTTTGATGGGTATTCATCACTTCTGTTTCTAACCCCCAGTCTTCTTCTACAGTAAATTTCTTAATTGATTCAAAAGATGGGAATGATTGGAACCCATATTCACTCATAAATCGAGGAACATATTCTTTAAAGCTTTCGAAAGGATATTTACCATGCCACACCCCCCAGAAGTGATTGTCTCCAATAGAAAAATCTTCTATTTTACCCCAATTTGATATTGGAGATGAAGGATAATAGAATCGGCCTTTATCTAATGAGTTCACCATTTTAGGAAGTAATTCATCAAATAACTTTTTATAATCCTCTTGTAATTTATCTTGAACGTCTTGACTCCATTTGTAACTATCTTGCCAACCCCAATTATCCCAGGCAACACCAACTTCATTATTACCACACCATAATGCTAAGGAAGGTCTATTTCTTAATCTTTTGATATTGTATGAAGCTTCTTCTTTAACCTTACGAAGGAAATCTTTATCTCCTGGGTACATTGTACATGCAAACATAAAGTCCTGCCATACCAATAATCCCTTTTCATCACATTGGTCGTAGAAATAGTCACTTTCATAAATACCTCCACCCCAAATACGCACCATATTCATATGTGCTTGGGTCATGCTTTCAATCATCCAATCATAACGATCCTTTGTAACAGAAGGTAAAAAGCTATCCTGTGGGATATAATTTACCCCTTTCATAAACACTGGCTCGCCATTAACTTTCACATAGAAACTTTCCCCTAGGCTATCTGGTTCATTGATTAACTCTACAGTTCTAAATCCAATTTTATTCGATTTTTCATCTACTAACTGTCCTTCCACCATTACTTGAGCTGTAATGTTATAACGGCGTTGTTCACCTAAGCCATTCGGCCACCATTTTTCTGGATTTGATACTTCTGCATCTAAGTAAACTTTATTGATCCCTTTTGATAATTGGATTGATCTAGCTTCTCCCGAAAATGTTGTTTCCTCTGATGACAATCTAACTTTAGCTTCAGTATCTACTTCTGAATACACCTCGATACTTGCAGATAAAGTTGCTTTTTCGTCTGTTAATGATTGCTGAACGATATGAACATCATTAATTTTTGCATTGTTCCATACCACCAAATTGATGTCTCTCCAAATACCTGACGTCACAAACCTTGGACCCCAATCCCAACCAAATGAATAGGGAGCTTTACGTGAATAAATACTGAACTTTTCTGCTCTTGCATCATTATCTGCTGGGTATTCAAAACCTGCCTCATCGCGTAAGGGTTTTGTAACTTTGATAGGAGAATGAAAATACACTTCAAGTATATTCCCTTTTTGTTTAAGTAAACGAGTTACTTCTTTTTCATACCCCACAAACATATTGTCTGAAGAAAGAATTTTTTCTCCATTTAATGTTACATCTGCATAAGTATCTAAGCCATCAAACTTTAATGAAAATTGTTGTTTATCTAGGTTTACAGGAAGGTCGAACTTGGTCTTGTATACCCAATCTTCTTCCTCAATCCATTGTAAATCTTTTTCATTTTGTCTGTAAAAAGGATCTTCAATAAGTTTGTTTGCCAATAAATCAGTATGTACCACACCAGGTACTGTAGCTTTATACCACTTACTTTTGGAAGCTTGTTTAAATTCCCAATTTTCTTGAATGGGGTATTGTTGTTTAGTGGTTGTGTTTCTTTCCCAGTTCTCAGTACAACTGAACAATCCAAGGAATACAACTAGTGATAGATAGTAAGTCTTTATGTTCATGATTTTTGATAGAAAACTGCCCATAACATATTGTCATGGGCATATTTATATTACTCTAGCTCACCAAACAAATAAGTAGAAACAAACCAGAAGTTTTGTTCATCTTCTTTAAGTTTCTGTGCTGTTGGCATATTCACTGTAATTTCATGTTCACCAGTAATCTTTTCCATAGGGAAAATCATTGGTGGAACGTCAGAACCAGGACACCAATTTGATCTTGAAAGATCTGATGAAGCTTCAGGCTCTTCAATTTTTTTAGTCTTATATTTTTTAGCTTCCCAATCGATGTAATCTACATTTCTAGTTTTTAACCAAACACCAGATGTTGGATTAAATCTTCTAAAAGAAGCACAATCTGTTCTCCAAGGAGTAAACTTAAATAATTCCTCCCCATCTAACTTTATTATATTCTCCGTCGGTACGAACTCATCTCCACCACTATGGCCTCCATGACCTGTAGTAATGTAACCTAAGTTTACAGATTTTGCGTTTTGAGGAATGCTCACTTTAGCTCCAATATCTGCTCTTTGGAATTTATCACAACCTCTTTGAGGTGGAATATATCTCACAGAGTTCAATACCGGTGCGATCCAGCGTTTTTTTGCTGGTTCATAGGCATTCTCTGATTCATCAAATCTTAATTTCACATCAACATTATAACCTTCTTTTGTCCAAGTATCGATATGAACACCAACATATACTTCACCTTCTAACAATGGCAAAAGATGTGTAATATCTTGCTTCCATTTTGCTTTCTTGGCCCAACCATCAATGTATACAGGCATTCTATTAGGGTACTTCACTGTATCTTCAGAATAGAAACCTACTCCAAAAGGTGTCATGAAACGCATCAGTTCAACTGCGGGTTGATATTCACCCTCTGCCACCATACCTGGGAAGTTATCTGTCTTTTCTGCATCTTCAGAATGCTGTAATGTAAATTGACCTTGAACAACACTCAACATATTTACACCATTCACTGGCATTACAAAAACAGACCCGGCCTTATCCCAGCGGTCTCCTGCAGATGTTTCCTCAACGATAATACTCACCTTCGTTTCTCTCTCAAATTTGGGAATGCTTATTTTACGGAGCATAATTCTCCCAGATTCGATATAAAAAGGTTGAGTATCGCTTACATTAATACCATCTTTTGTAAGGTTAGGATCAAAATACAGATGTTCGTTGTCAAATACATGATAAGTCTTATCGCCGATACTTGCGATTTCTTTTGGTCCACACCCGATCACTAAGATGGCCAAAATTAAAGAGGAAATAATGTTGTTTTTCATGATCATTCGTACGATGTTTTTTTGCTAATTGTATAATAAAATCAGGCAGGTAATTGACTCTTTAATGCTACAACGGTATCCATGGAAGTAACACTCCTTTGATACTCAGCATCAAGGTTTTCCTTGCTCATTGCTACTTTGTCGTTTTTAAACTGCATCAAACTATTTATAGTCATGGATGCACTTGAATGCACTGCATGTACATTCGACTTTTCTATTATTTCTTTGACATTGGAAGGTAAAACACCACTCCCTGCCATTATTTCAATTCTTCCATTAGATTGATCAACCAATGTTTTTAAAGTACTCACTCCTTCAAGTGCTGTCATTTTTTGTCCGGATGTTAGTACTCTATCTACACCTAATGCAATCAAATCTTCTAAAGCCTCTTTTGTGTCTCTTGCCATATCAAAAGCTCTATGAAAAGTTACTCCCATAGGTTTTGCTGCTTCAACTAAGGGTCTACACCTATCAACATCAATTCTTCCTTCTGCAGTAAGTGCTCCAATCACTACACCGTCCATACCTAGCTTCTTTGCCATTCTCACATCTTCAAGCATTTCTTCAAATTCTAAATCTGTGAAAAGGAAGTCACCACCTCTTGGTCGTATAATGGGAAAGATATCAATAGTCACTTTTTTTCTAGCCGTAATCATGCAGCCTTTGCTTGGAGTTGTCCCTCCTTCAAGTCTTCCTCCACAAAGTTCTACACGATCTGCTCCACCCTTTTCAGCGGCTATAGCAGAGTCTACCGTATAAGCACAAATTTCTAAAGTCGTTTTCATAATTGGTTGGGCAGGACTACTCCTGCCCTTCTTTTTTCATCCTCGTTTTACTAGATATTAATAGCAATGTTTGATGGTGGAGGTGTATTTATTCCTAAAGATTTATTTGGAGTTTCTGACATTTCAAAAACTAATTGCCCACCATTCATTATCTCTTCGTGTGTGATATATAATCTATCCAATTTTTCACCATTCAATGTGATCGATTGGATGTATTTATTCTTCTCTGAAACGTTATTTGCAGTTACAGTAAATGATTTACCATTTGATGTGTTTATGGTTGACTCTTCAAAAATTGGAGAACCAACTACGTATAATCCTTGAGCTGGATTTACTGGGTAAAAACCAAGTGCACTAAATACATACCAAGCTGAAATCTGTCCACAATCTTCGTTTCCTGCAATACCCTCTGGTGTATTATCGTATTGGGTATCCATAATTTCTCTTACTTTCTCCTGAGTTTTCCAAGGCTCACCGGCATAATTATATAAATACGCTATATGGTGTGATGGCTCGTTACCATGAGCATATTGACCGATTAAACCAGTAATATCAGGAGATACATTCGCACCTGTCAATTCAGATGATGCAGTAAACAACTCATCTAATTTTTTAAGGAAAGCCTCTTTAGAAGGATACAAATCAATTAACCCTTGAACATCCTGTAATACAAACCAAGAATGTTGATAAGCATTTCCCTCCGTATAATCTGTATTTTCTCTATGATTTGCCTCAGCAGGATCAAACGGTAATCTATATTTACCTTTTGTAGATAACCCTCTCATAAATTCCGTTTCTTTATCGAACAATGGTTTGTAAGCTTCAGAACGCTTCATGTATTTCATATAGGTTTTCTCATCACCTACTTTTTTAGCTACTTGTGCGATACACCAATCATCATAAGCATATTCTAATGTCTTAGTCACGGATTCATTTCCTTTATCAGAAGGGATAAAACCATATTTTTTATACGCTTGAAGATCTCTTTCATCCTGCATAGAAGTTTTCACCATCGCTTCTAATACTCTATTCGGATCAACACCTTTGATGTTTTTCAAAACAGCATCTGCTAACACAGGCATAGCATGATATCCAGTCATACAATTTGTTTCATTACCTGCTAAAGCCCATACAGGTAATAAACCTGTTTCGTCAAAATGAGCTAACATTGAATTAATGAAATCAGCATTTCTTTTTTCTGATTCTACAATCGTTGCCAATGGATGAACCGCTCTAAAAGTATCCCATAATGAGAATGTACTGTAATAAGTAAACCCGTCCGCATGATGTAATTTATGGTCTGCTCCTTTATATTCACCCATAGCATCTGAGTGAGTCACAGGAGCAATTTTAGTATGATATAAAGCAGTATAGAAGATCTCTCTTTCCTTCTTATTCTTGGTTGTTACCTTAATTTGACTTAATGCATTTTCCCAAATATCTGACGCGGCTCTCACTTTTTGATCAAAATCGTAAGCTTTTGCTTCTTGATTGATTGCTGCTGCTGCTCCTTCTAAAGATGCTGAAGAAATACCCACAGCTGCATTCACTTGTTGTTGATTATCAACTTTATCAAAAATTATTTGAGCTACTAAACGTTCTCCTCTTTTTTGAACTTCAATATTTTTGATTCTTGAAGAAAACTTCATCTCAAAATACACTCTCTGATCTTCTGCCCATCCACTTGAAAGACGGTAACCTTTAATTGTATTTTCGTTTTTCTTTTCTAATGCTGATTTCTGAACTCCATCCCAATTGACCGCAAAACCTAAGTTAATTACAACTGACGGTTCTTTAATGCTTTCTGGATAAGTCCAACGATGAAAACCTGTATGTAAGCCTGTTGTTACTTCTGCTTGTATACCACTATTTTGTAATAGCACTGAATAATAACCCGGCTTGGCAGTTTCTTGATCGTGAGAATATTTTTCTGTGTATCCTAATTGGTTTCTATCTTGGATATTGGCGTCTAATCTATATTTCTTATCTGTTGGTAAAATCAAGATATCATTAAGGTCTCCTATTCCTGTTCCGCTTAAGTGTTGATGACCAAAACCAACAATTAATGAATCGGAAATATGGTATCCTGATACCCAATCCCATCCACTTACCCCATTTACAGGACTACATTGTACTCCCCCATATGGTAAAGTGGCACCAGGAAATGTATGACCATGTTCTCCCGTACCTATAAATGGATCAACATAATCCACTAAACGTTCGGTATTTTTAGTCTCATTTATGGTTTGAGAAGTTTTTGTACACGCTATATTCACAATACCAGCGGCCAGTATTAGTGACATTCTTTTTAAGTAGTAATTGATAGACACTGTGTTAATAATTTTAGATCGTTGTTAATACACTAGTTAAGTGTTTTTTCTACAGCAAAAATAAGAAATATCAGTCATTATCACGCATTAAAACACGCACAAACATGCACATCAAGTCATAACTTTTGTAAATACAGTGAAAAATCAAATAATTCTTCTTTCAAACCGAGTGAAAACAGTATAATCTAATTGAAAAAGAAAAAGCGTAAAGACTCAATTACAAGACTTTACGCTTTCAATACTTTTTTATTAATTACTTTGGTTACTATACCACTGTTTAATTGCAATAAAATTGGTCGATTCTCCTACTCCACCTCTTTGTCTCTGCATTGCCTCATTAGCATTTGCAGCATTAACATTTAGCTCTCTGTTTGGATAAGGAAATCTACTTGGTCTAACCCAATTGGTTACGCCACCTCTATGCAATGGTACTTCTTGTATTCCATCTTGTACTACTGATGGGTCTACAAGTGGGTCTGATGGGTATTTAGGCAAATCATAATCTCTATCAGCTTCAGGAATCACATAGTCTACAATCGATGGTAAATGTGTTCTATTCCATAGAGCAAATGAGTTATAACCATCACCAAGTAATGAAATCCATTGCTCATAAACCACCACATCTCTTCTTGCATCATTATCTACTGCTGCATTATATCTTGCAACTGCAGCGGTCACATAATCTGTTACGGCTGCTGTGTGGTCATAATTTGTATCTGTTTGTCTTTTATACAATTCAACAAACATTGATTCATAATCTGCCCCTGGAAAATCCAGAGAATTATATTTTGACATTGCGAATTCAACAGCTCTTTGGAATGCACTTGCATCTGCTACTCCATAAGAAGGAATTGTTGATGCTTCAGCGATCATAAACTGAACTTCATCTGCACCAATAACAATACTTGGAGATAATTGATTAAAAGTGGCAGGATTCAATCCAGCAAGGGTAATAAACTGCCCATCATTATTAAATTGATAAGGATCCTCATCAGGGGCATCCTCAGCTAAATTTTGGTTCACCCAGTAAGCAGCTTGCTGAGCTCCATTTTTTTCAACATTAAAGAAAACTCCTCTATTTCCATCTCCATTATCTCCAAGACGAACACCTCGATAATGTGCTTTTACAAAAGTACCTTCATCTCCTGCTTTTAAGAAGGGGTTAAAGTTTGTGTATTGAGTTGTATCAGACATTGCTTTGCTAATACCTCCTGTATAGTCCAAATGAGAAACAACTCTAAACATTCTTGGATCTAGATTGTCTTGCATTGATTTTAAAGCCAACTCTGATAAATAGGTATATGAAAAACCACCTACTTGACCTTCAACAGCTATTCCGGTACCATTAACATGCTCACCCCAAGGTCCACCATCAGAAACGTGTCTAACATATACCGCCTCGGACCAATTAGAAATATATCCACCACTATGGCTATAACCATCATTAAAAACAGTTGCTCCAGTTGATGGATCAGCTTCAGACATCATCAAGCCAATCTTCATTAATAATGAGTTGGCAAGTTTCACATATTTCGATGGGCCGCTGATTCCTGCATCATAAAGATCGTATGTGATAATATCTCCTGTACTTGCATTACTTAATACATCTCTGGCAGATTGTAAATCTGAAACCATTGCTTTTAAAGCATCTTCCTGTGCATCATATTTTGGATAATAAACAAACTCTGAAAAACCTTTACCTGCTTCAGAATAGGGTATATCTCCATAAATTTGTGTGGCTCTTAATAAGTTTACCACTTTTATGATTGTAAATTGTGCTACTTGCGCCGTTTTACCCTCGTTAGTTAATCGATCCACAGCATCTGTTATATTTCTAGTTACATCTCCATAGATTAAATCAAAAGTTGGTGATGTATGACTATCATCAATAGCAAAACCCTGACCTGTAGTATATAGACAAGCTGTATTTTGAGCTATTGGTCCTGATGTAATAATATTTCCCCTCCATGCTTCGGCTCCATTAGAGAACATCTTTAATTGAGAGAAAGTCATTAGGTGTTGTACATCGAGGTTATTTGAAGTCCAAGGATTGGTGTTCATCTCCTCAAACTTTTCGGTACATCCTATCAAAGAAAGAGTAGCGACAGCAGTACCTAATATATATCTTTTTAAGTTCATTTTAATCAAATTTGAGATTAGAAGTTAGCACTTAATTTCACTCCATAAGTTCTTGGAATTGTAAGGTTTGACACCTCAATACCCTGTCCATTTCTTGATGTAAATGAGCTTTCAGGGTCAATATTATCTGTATTTTTCCACAGATAAACCAAGTTAAACGCATGTCCTGTAATAGAAAGGTTTCGAATAGGAGTGTTACCGATAAGATTATCAGAGAATTTATAAGTAAGAGTAATCTCTCTTAGTTTAATAAATGATGCATCATAAATAAAGAACTCGCTAATTCCTGCAATTGATGGATAATAAAGTTCAGGATCTACTGAATTTGTATAAGGTGTAGAAGTACCTTGATCATCAACATTTACTAGATTACCTGGATTCCAACCTGCTCCACTATAATAATCATCTCTTCCTGTTAGAGTTTCTTCATGCTTACCTAATGAATACATTGAAGCTTCAGTGTTAGAGTAAATATCACCACCGAATTTACCATCAATTAGGAAAGAGAAAGATAGATTTTTATAATTTAAAGTATTTCTCCAACCTGCCATCCAAGGTTGAACTCCATTACCAATAATATGATTACCATCTTGCTTTTGGACTCTTCCGGCATCATCAACTACTAAATTACCATCAGCATCTCGTAGGGCTTTAGAACCTACAATAGCACCATATGGCTGCCCTGGAATTGCCTGTACTGATACTCCCCCAATACTAATCAATTGGAAGAAATCAACACCTTCTGTCAAAGAGACTACTTCATTTTGATTGTAAGCAGCGTTAATATTCATCTCCCAAGAGAAGTCATCCTTTTGAATTGGTGTATAGTTGAACATAAACTCCCAACCACTATTATCAATCTGACCCGCATTAATAATTGCTCGTTCATAACCAGAACCTTTAGAGATATCAACCCCTAGAATCTGATCCACTGCAGATGATTTATAGTATGCTACATCAAAACCAAAACGGTCTTCAAAAAATCTTAGGTCTAAACCTATTTCATACGATGTTTGTATTGATGGCTTCAATGTTCTATTTGGAATATTATTCCCCTCTACTCTACCTATATTAATTCCATTATGGTTCCAGTTATCCAATGAATACTGAAGTGCCAAGCTATACGGATCAGTATCAGACCCAACTTGCGCCCATGATGCTCTTAGTTTACCAAATGACATCCAATCTGGAGTATCCCAGTCCATATCTGAGAAAATCCAAGAAGCACTTACTGATGGATAGAAAAATGAATTATTATTGATAGGAAGTGTAGATGACCAGTCATTTCTAGCAGAGACATCTAGGAATAAATAACCTTTGTAACCAATAGATGCTGTACCATAGATGGAAGCGATTGCTCTTTCATATGTCGAATAATCTGAAAACAGTTGAGAACCTGCTTTTGGATTTTGGAAATCAACAGAGTTAAAGTTTGATGAACCTACATCTGAATATTGTCTTATATCATGCATGTATGATCCTCCAAAATTGGCTGTAATATCAAAATTATTGACTTGCTTATTGAACATCAATAAGAAATCTGAATTGTTCTCCATTGAAAGGTTTGTTCTCTGAAATGCTCTACCTTGTTCGTAGAAAGGTGTATACAATGGCTGTAAAACATCTTGACGTAAAGCATTGTAATCAACCCCTGTTCTAGCTAATAGCTTTAGATAATCCGTGAACTCGAAAGTTAAGCTCACCATACCCGTCACTCTATTCAACTCATCTTGATTGACTACCTCATTCATAGTCCAATAAGGGTTGGTCTCTTTATCGTTGTAACCTTTTGGTCTTCCATCTACCGTTTTATAATCTTTCAACCAATTATGATCAATCGTAGTAGGCAAGGCCACCATCATTCCCATATAGTTGTTCACAGAATTACCCATTTCCATTCTGTTGAATGCTTTCTGGTTGACATAGGTAATTTTTGAGTCTAATGATAAAATCTTTAATAATTTAGTAGAACCTCTTAGGTTAAACGTATTTCTTTTGTACGTTGAGTTATCCACCATCCCTTTATTATCCATATTGGAATACGAAAAACGGATGTTTGAATTTTCATTGGCCCTATATATACCGACATTGGTATTCCAAGTCACACCAGTTTTAAAGAAATCTCTATAATTATCAAAAGCCGAAACTACTCTTTCTACCCCATCATAATAAGCTGAAGAACGCTGTCCTGTGATTTTAGGACCCCACATTGAAGTTTGAGCTTTAGGGTTAGTAGGCTCGTTACCTAATGTACCCATCGCATATTGTTTTTGATCTTTTGGTGTGATACCCACCATATCAAAAGTAACACCTGTATTAAAATCTAAACCTGCTCGGTCACTTCCTTTACCGGATTTTGTAGTAATAAGTACTACACCATTGATCGCTCTCGATCCGTAAAGTGCTGTGGCTGAACCTCCTTTCAACACTGACATTGATTCGATGTCTTCAGGATTTATCGATGAAAGTCCATCACCAGTATTTACATCTCCATTGTCTGCACTATCACCACCATCTTTTAATGTTTCATTGGATATCGGTACACCATCAACAACATATAAAGGTTGGTTATTCCCGCTCAAGACTGCATTACCACGGATGACCACCCTAGAGGATGTCCCCGCTCCAGATACTGGAGCAACCTGTACACCGGCTACTTTTCCAGAAAGAGAGTTCATTACATTTGAAGTAGATCCAGCATCACCTAATTGTTCAGAATCAACTTCTGACATGGCATATCCTAATGATCTTTCCGATCGTTCGATACCTAATGCCGTCACAACAACCTCTTCTAATTCTTCAGCATCAACATCTAATTTTACTGAAATATTGGTAGAGTTTGTGACATCCACTTCTTTAGAAGCATATCCAATAAATGAGAAAACCAACGCATTTTGTCCGTCTTCTAAATTAATATTGAAATTACCATCTAAATCTGTAACTGTACCTGAAGAAGTTCCTTTAATTAGTACATTCACTCCTGGAAGAGGAGCATCGTCTGTAGCATCTTTCACAGTACCCGATACTGTTCGGCCCTGTGCATAAATGTTATTAAGCATTAGAAAGAGAGCACTTAATAACAAGAGTAAGTGTTTTTTCATGATGTAGAAAAATGAATAGTTTTTGGATTTTGAAAAACTTTTTAACCCAGATAAGAACAACAATTAATATTGTATGACTCAAATGGTTATTGGCATCCTCAAATCAATGGTTATTACCAGTTCCAACAAAAGAGATAGTAAAGTTTATTTAATAGACAGAGGAACCAACTGAATGACGAGAAAGATCTATAGTTTCATTTTTGAGTTTTCACCTAGTTACAGGCTTTTATTCTTAAAATGGCTTTATTTAATATAA
The DNA here is from genome assembly GCF_012641475.1 of Flammeovirga agarivorans. Classification (NCBI taxonomy): domain Bacteria; kingdom Pseudomonadati; phylum Bacteroidota; class Cytophagia; order Cytophagales; family Flammeovirgaceae; genus Flammeovirga; species Flammeovirga agarivorans. The sequence goes on from NZ_JABAIL010000010.1 coordinate 95,386, forward strand.
TATCAATACCTATTCAAATAGGTGTAAGTGAAATAAATTATATGTTATACGATAATAATTTTTGGGTTAGATAATTTAATTTGGTAACTAATATAGCCTTTTTTCTTAAATAATTTCCATTCCTAAGTCCTTAAATGGTTTTAATATTGGTTCGTTGGTATCTAATTCTGTAATAAGTACATTTACTTTATCTACAGAAACACATAAAAATGGTTGTGCAGTGTTTAATTTATCAGAAGTAGCCACTGAAACTACTTTGTTTGCCGCCTTGCTCATTGCATTTTTCACTTCCACCTCTTCTCTATCGATATCCGTAATTCCTCTTGAAGTATCTAAACTACGGGTACCTAAAAAGCACACATCTGCTTTAATTTCTTTCAACTCATTCATCACAGAATAGCCTACAGTAACTAATGCGTTTGGTAAGATTTTACCACCTAAGAAATAGACATCAACAAATCGGTGCCCTACCAATGAGGATGCAATAGGAAGACAATTGGTGATAATGGTTCCTTTAAAATCTTTCGGTAATTTTTTTACTAACTCTAGGTTAGTCGTACCGCCATCAATAAGAATCACAAAATCATCGTTAAGCATTGAGATTGCTTTTTCAGCAATGATTTCCTTTTTTGCTTTACTGTACACCTCACGGTCCTCATAGCTAAAAGGAATATAAGAAGAAACCTCAGAATGTTCTTCCAAGTTAATTTCATTTTGATGCTTCACAGCACCACCATGAACTCTACGAATTGAGCCAAGATCTGATAATTCTCTCAAATCTCTACGAACAGTATCCTCAGAAACATTTAAACGTTGACTAAGCTCAGATGAAAGTACTTTGTTATTCTTTCTGATCTCTGCCAAGATATATTGATGTCTCTCTTCTTTTAACATAATGATTTAAAATTAATATGTGATATGTTCTATGCTCTTTAACAAACATACACGAACACGCACAAACACGCAAAAATTCAATATCTAAATTTACGAACAAATGCTAACGATTGAAACATTTATTATTTTCTTTATATTTCCTTAGATATGTCCAACAAAAAAGCCTTAAACGATATTTCATTTAAGGCTTTTTGCTGAAGTCTATGAGAGTTTATGCAGATGCATGCACATTTTCCTCCAAATATGTTTTCACCTGTTCCATTAGCCACATTGGTGTAGAAGTTGCTCCAGAGATACCTACATTATCCTCAGGATTGATCCATGATAAGTCGATTTCATCTTCGTTTTCTACAAAGTAGCTTCTTGGGTTGTGTTTTAGACAAACGTTATACAATGCTCTACCATTTGAAGATTTTTTACCACTAACAAAAATGATCACATCATTCTCTCCAGAGAACTTAACCATCTGCGGTTCTCTGTTGGATACTTGTCTACAAATACTATCGTTCGCATTGAACTCGTCTTTATGTTTCTCTTCCCCTTGAGCTGCATCAATTCTTTTTTCAATTTCAGCCTTCAGTTCATAAAAACCTTTCGTACTTTTTGTTGTCTGAGAAAATAGAGTTACGGGTTTATTAAAGTCCACTTTCTCTAAATCCTCAATTGAAGATACAATAATACAATTATCACCTGTTTGACCTGTCAAACCAATCACCTCAGCATGACCTGGCTTTCCATAGATTACTAACTGCCCTTCTTGTTCTTCTGATTTATCATAAGCATTCTTTACTCTGTTCTGTAGTTTTAAAACAACAGGGCAAGATGCATCAATTAATTCGATATTATTTTCAATAGCGATTCTATACGTTTCTGGTGGCTCGCCATGAGCTCTGATTAAGACTTTACAATCACGTAAATCTTTAAGATCTTCTTTATCGATAACAATCAGACCTTTTTCTCTTAACCTTTTTACTTCCATGCTATTATGAACGATATCACCCAAACAATATAACTTGCCTGACTCGTCCATCTCCTCTTCTGCCATTTGAATAGCAAACTCAACCCCAAAGCAATATCCAGATTTCTGATCGATTGTAACTTCCATTATTTTTTAGTGCGTTTGGTATTTTTAATACAATACAAAAGTACATTTTATTATGAAAATGTAGCAACAGTATATACTACAACATTTGCCTATATATAATTGTTATATCTCTTTTTTAGCAAATTGGTCTATTTTCTTAAGATCCCCCCTATTTACCTCTTTTAATTCATAAGAATTAGGAGCCAAAACATGTACTAAATATTCCATTGCTTTTTCTGGAAATGCCGTATCACCACAGGTATAAAAATCTACAGACACAAAATTATGTTCTGGCCATGTATGTACAGCAAAATGACTTTCCTGAATTACAACAACTCCTGAAACACCATGAGGGGAAAAATGATGAAAAACAGATTGTACAATGGTAGTATTAGCCGTAATCGCTGCCGCCTCCATAATCTCCTTCATTTTCTGAGGATCATTTAAAGCATCATGGTCACATGAATACAATTCACCTAAAAGTTGTTTCCCTAGAAAAATTTCCTCTCCTTTATAAAAACTCATATAACAATAAACAAAAATTGTCTGTATGTTCAGATATCTTCTACTTTTATTTGTCTTCGGGATTTTTAGCTGTTCTACCTCATCAAGTTCTGAGATCAATTTAGTTAAAACAGAAACCCTCCAAGCTCCAACTTTAAACAAAAGCATCGATAATATTATACACGCTATAGTTGATAAAAAGTTGGCACAAAGCAAATATCTTAAAGAGATTCAACCTTGGCCTGACTCTTCGTTTGTAGAATTAGACCGATTGGACAGCCTTTTTGTACTTGATATTCGATATGCAACAACTAATAACTTCACTAAAACAGTATTGTATGATTGCCCAAAAGCAATGCTTCGTAAAGTGGTCGCCTTACAATTAGTAAAGGTACAACAAGAACTCATTAAAAAAGGTTATAGAATTAAATTATTTGATTGCTACCGACCTTTATCTGTACAATGGAAAATGTGGAAAGTATATCCAGATAGAAGATATGTAGCAGACCCAAGAATTGGATCATGGCACAACAGAGGTCTTGCTGTTGACTTAACGCTTTGTGATCTTGATGGCAACCAAATCGAAATGGGTACACCCTACGATTACTTTGGCAAGGAAGCGTGGCCTGCTTACGAAAATTTATCTAAAGATGTATTACATCACAGAAAATTATTAGCTAAAACTATGTGGAAGTATGGATTTGGCCCTACAAGTACTGAATGGTGGCATTATTCTTACCAATCCGTTCGTTTTGGTGTCTCTAATTTTCCTTTTAGCTGTCAAAAAAATTAAATTTCACTTAAAAAATTACTGTAAGATACTTATTAACAAAGTTTTACCCTATATTGAAATTATGATTTATGGACATCATTGATGGCCTTGAATTACAAATCCATTTAATCGAAATTTTAATATGTTTATTCTAGTAACGTAACTGATTTGTATTAATCTAAGTGATGGATTTAACGTCCTAAATGAATAGTTTTCTTACAACCCATGCTTTCAACATGATAATATTTAAAAATGACGCGGCCGTTGTACAATGGGACATTGCGACTGACAGCATTGTTTGCCATTGGAAAAACCAGTTAAACAGTCAACCAATTCAAGAAGTTGTACAAGCAATTATTGAATTACAAGAAGCCAACGGTATTTCATTTTATATTTCAGACCGATCAGAACTAAATTTCTTATGGTCCGGTTATAATGAGTGGTATGCCTTTGATTTATTACAGTTTGACCTAAAAAAAGAGTTTCACACAACTTTAGTTTTAGATCCTAATAACCAATTAAATCAGAAGTTATTAAGATCTTGTGATGAAATTGCCTCATTACCATCTATGAATCATATTCAAACTTTCCGACAGAGGAAAAGCCTGGATATGTTCCTTGAACAACAACATTTAAATAAGATCTAAAACAAAAAAGCCATGTAACAATTTTGCTACATGGCTTTTTTATCTATTAGGACTAGTGATTAGTTCGCTTTACCTAACATTTTATTTTTAAGCTTCTTATCTGCTGGCTTATTTCCTAACCAAATACCGAATAAAACTTTTTGGAATTCTTCGTTCTTGATTGTCGTTAACTCTTTGCCATTTTTGTAAGCTTTTAGAATAGTTCCTTTGTCTACAAATTGGAATTTATCACCTACTTCTACTTCATCTGAAAATACTGCGATAAAACTATCGATTTCTGATTGTAATGAAGAAGTATCTCCATTCATTGAGTTTTTGAATCCTTCTTTGATTGTCTCTTCCATTTTCTCTTTAGAAATTAGGCTAGAGATAATGTCCAATTGGATCATCTTATTGTCAGTGTTATAAAGCACTTCGTTAGCATCTGTCGATTTCTTCGGTAAGTATAAACTACCTACATATAATGAAAGGAAATACTTAGAACGTACCCCTGCTCCATTAAGGTCAAGAGATAAACCATTGATCTCAACTTTGTTTTCTAGAGTTACGTCTGAAACCGTAGTAGTTTGTGCGTTTACTGAAATGATTGAGGCAATCATTACTATGATAGTATATAGTACTTTCTTCATGCTTATATTTAGTAAATAAAATAAATAGGAGTTGTAATCTTCATTAAAATGTTCTTTAAATTCAATTACAACCTTTAATTATAATAATAATTTATGAATACACATTCACAATAAGTGAATTTTTATGCTCGAATATTGTCTTTATCTGCAAATTTAATCTCAACCCAGTAAATAAATCTAGCAAGTAAACGATAATACAGTGCTAAAAACAATAGAGCAAACATTCCCCAAAGGACTACAATATTAAACCAGAAGGTATTGTAAAACCCTCCCATAAAATACTTCTTCGGAGCAAAAAAGTGGGTTCTAAAATCTAAGAAGTTTTCGTTCTCTGTTGGGTAATTGTATATAGGATAAATTTGCTGAATTAATTTATGCCCATACTCAACAATTCTTTTCTCTGTAAGTATGTTAGTCACAAATTCAGAAATTCTATCATTGGTATATACATCTTTATAATGCAAATACTTTTCTTTGCCATAAGTTTTTAAAAGCTCCTGAATTTTGGCTTCTTTTCTTTTTTTCCAATAGATGTACACCATATTGTAATGCTGCCTAGCATCTTTGAAAGTTGAATACAACTGGCTGACTATTGCCTTAGAAAACTTTTCAGTATTACTATTCAATACAATGGGTTCCATCTCAAGTTCTCCCCAATCAACCGTATTTAATACTTCATTTCTGATTAATTCAACATTATCAATATAAGTCTCCGTAGAAACCTTTATATCATCAGGATCATTTAGATAGATTTTCACTTCTTCCAACTTACTAATAAGCGTTGGGTAATAATAGGTTCTTAAGTAATCTGCCTTATAGATTTCTGTATCCAACTCGAAGAAGTTTCTTTCATACCTATTCCCCGAAAATTGCTCTACCATTAACCCCTCAAAAGCCCATCTAGAAGCCATAAACTCGCCTACTAAAGGAACTGTTCCGTTCGTATTTTTAAAGATTGGATTGATATTCTCATACTGTACAACCACACCTCCTAATAACAACTGTGGTATAAGTAAAATCGGAATCAAGATATAAACTGTTACTACCGATTTAAATGCACTTGAGACATTAAGACCTATCATGTTGGCAACACAGGCTGTCGAAAACAACATCAAGAAATACTCTAAATACAAGCCTTGGATTCCCATAATTGTATTACCAATCAATACAAAAACCAAAATTTGTATCGCTGACATCCCTGATAAAATGGCTACTTTAGAATATAGGTATGCTTGATTACTCAACGAAAGATAAACTTCCCGTTTCCGTATCTTTCTATCTTTAATGAGTTCTTCGGCACTTATCATAAGACCTAAGAAAAGAGCAACAATAACCGCCATAAAAATATAAGATGGCATATTCATGTTCTCTCTAAAAATATATTCCGCCCTTCTTTTCAACTCATCGAAATGATAGAAATACACGATCAAAGACAACATCAAAGCCAAGAATGGTGCTTGAATCAAGTTCACCATCATATATTGCTTATTGTTGAACTTTGTATTTAAGTCTCTTAGAACAAAGATTTTAAACTGTTTCAGTTTTGAAGGGATCTCCAGTACATTCTTCGGTTTTGTAGTGACCGTTTCTATCACTGGAATATCAATACTCTCTTTATATTTCTCGGACCAGAATTCTGGCTTCCATTTTCTTTTTCTTGTACGACGACCATATTCGTCTAATACTTTCGATTCGATGATCTCAAAGACCTGTTCTGAATCAACATTACCACATTTCTGACATTCACTTTCAGTATCGGCGTAATTGGCCTCACCTTTAAAATAAGAGACTGCAGTAATAGGGTTACCATAATACACCGGATAACCACCAACATCCAAGACCAATAACTTATCAAACATTTTATAGATGTCGGATGAGGGCTGATGAATTACGACAAAGATTAACTTTCCACTATAGGTCAGTTGTCTCAATAAGTCAATTACATTTTCAGAGTCTTGTGATGATAAACCAGATGTCGGCTCATCAACAAATAGAATAGACGGCTCTCTAAGTAATTCGAGGCCTATATTCAAACGCTTCCTCTGTCCTCCACTAATGGTTTTTTCTAGTGGATTCCCCACTTTAAGATCCTTTACACTATACAAACCGAGATTTTCAATGGTTCGCATAATGATCTTATCTACTTCCTCAGGAGTTGATTTTGCAAAACTAAGTTTAGCTGCAAAGTAAAGGTTTTCATAAACGGTCAATTCCTCAATCAACAAATCATCTTGAGGGACATAACCTATAACACCTTTTACTTGCTCAGGTTTTTTATGGATATCAATGCCATTAATTAATACTTCACCATTCTTTGGTTTATTTGTACCATTAAGAACATTTAAAAGAGTTGATTTTCCGGAACCACTAGCTCCCATCAACGCTACCATATTTCCCCCTTCTTCATTAATATTAATATCATGAAGACCTTGTTTCTTCCCGAAGAAGTAATCTATATTTTTTGCTTCAAATGAGATAGGATCACCAGTTTCACTGCCAACAAAAACAGCTGAAATTTCAGAGTGATACAAATTGGCACCCAATTGACCATTGATTCGAATTACACCACCAACATCAAGAGGATAACATCTATCGAGTTCCATTCTTTCCCCATTCAGTACATAAGCATGAGTCTCTTTTGTGGTTTTCACAAAGTACATTCTAGCCAATGGCATATAAAGTACAGAAAGAGGAATTTTGATATTTGCTTTATATAGGTGTCTTTTCCCTCCATACCCCTCTTTGGAATTGGAGATCGTAAGACAGTTTTTAATTTGCGCTAACTCCGTAATATCGTTAGTCGTTAAGAATTGCTGCATTCTGTTCAGCCTATCAAACTCAATATTGAAAGCGTCACAAATGATCCTCATAATACGTTGTTCCTCCTCAGAGAAGACATCGTTTACATAGGCCAATTCTAATAATTCTATTACCGTTACAATTCTTTGACGTAGTGTTAGTTCAGCTGCGGCATCATGTGCAATTTCTCTAAGCATTGCATCATCTGTATTTATCCTTGCCTGTCTCTCAAAGATTTCAACATACTTATTGATGTTGCTTTCGTGTAGGGTATATTTAAGGTATTCTTCTAAAATCTCTAAGGCTTCATCAATAGAGCCATCTGCACAAGCCATTATCGCAAACAGCTGTGTCAGAGATTTTAATACTTTTTCGTTCATAAATTAGAAACTTTGTCACAATACTAGTCTGCAACTAATATCTGAGTAATTGTAGTATATGTAAATTACCGGTCACATATCAATAATTATTGACTTGTGATGAAAGATTGTTAGAGTAAAGAAACAAAAAAAGTCCTGTGTTTCAAACACAGGACCTTGATATATTGTGATAATCTAAGATTACATATTTACAGTTTGTGATCTTAATTTCTCAACAGCAGATGTAATACCGCTTAAATCTTCAGCTGTTAATTGGTAACCACCTTTATTAGATGATAACTTCTCAGCAAAGTTTAATGCTTTGTATTGATCTTGTAATTTTTTGAATTCATCAAAATAGATCTTAGCATTTTCATTTCCGTCTTTTAATGGAGTAAGAATAGAAACGATAGCGTCTACAGATGCTTCTTGCTTAGCAATAGCAGTCATTAAGTCTACTAATACAGCATTTCTAGCTTCAGCAGGAAGATCTTTTGGAGCATTTTTCACTAAACCACAAGATACGTGTAATGCTTCAAGAGTTGAACCTGTAATGATCAACGCTGCAACATCGTATTGAGAGTTTGTATTTAAGAATGCTTTTACTTTACCTTCAGAGTCAGAAATTACTTTCAACATTGCATCTTTATCAGATAAAGCTGCTTCAAGTTTTTCACTTACATCTTTACCCATTGCTTGTGAAACACCTAACTTATCTGATAACTGCTTAGCAGTTGTGAAGTAATCAATCGCTTCTTGTGATTTATTAGAAGCTGAAAGGTATGCGATATCAGAAATATAAACACCAAAGTTTAAAGCTGATGCTGCTTCTGATAATGTATATGATTTTACTTTATCTTTTGAGTTCAGTAAAGATGCATCGAATTCAGCACCACTTCTTTCTAATAATACTGGAATAGAAGTTGGGTCTGGAGCATTATTTAAGATGATATTAAAATCTGCAGAAGCCGCTTTTTGTGCTGCGATTTCCTTTTTTGCTTCTTCTTTTTTTGACGAATCAGAAGCACCGCCACATGCCACCATTGTAGTAGCTAAACCACATGCCAACGCGATCTTTCCAACCTGCTTTAATTGAGCACTAAAAGTCATAATCTAATTTTTCGATTAGGTTTCTAAAAAATTTCAGACCAAAAATAATTGTAAATATTATATATCAAAAAAAATAGGAAAGATTTTAGGTAATATTATATAAATATTAGGAAGGCGGGATTAATTCTTACAGAATATTTCAACCTAATAAATTAGAAAATTCTTTACCTTTGAGGTTATGGATAAAGAAAATGAATTAGGATTTTTATCACAGATGTTCGATACACTATACCTCTTCCCTGAAGAATTAGAGGATATAGAAATTCCTGAAGAAGAGTTAGATCAACTAAACACTACAGGAGATGAACAAGAGATAAAGGAGAAGAAAACATCACCTACTCCTGTTGTTGCTACACCTATCAAAAAGGCAATTAAGAAACAATTACCTACTGATTATTATGGTGAAAATAAGCGATATATCACTATTTTCATTGAGCATAGCGGTGTGGATATATTTAGAAGCAAAGAATTTCAACTTCTGTTAAAAATAATTGGTGCACTGCAATTAACACTACAAGAAGTAGCTGTTATCAATGTTTTAGAACAAAAAGACAACCTTCCTAAATTAATAGAAAAGTTGTCTCCTCAATATTATTTATATTTTATCAATAAGAACGAGAGTCCACTATCCAGTGAGTCTGTACCTAAATATGTCCCTACAGAGATTGATGGAAAACCTGCGGTTGCAGCCGACAGTTTAACCAAGCTCCTTTTGGATGTAGAGAAAAAGAGAGACTTATGGATGGCTCTAAAAACCTTATTTGAAATTTAGATCATCAATAAACGCCATACTCCGGTAATAAATACAAGTATTAACCCTGCCGGAGTAAGGTATTTCCAACATAGGGACATCAGCTGATCCACTCTTAACCTTGGGTATGACCAACGAATCCACATTTGTACAAAAACAAGAAAGATGGTTTTACTCATTAACCATACAAACCCCCAAAGATAACCTGACATTTCTCCCGCTACACCAGTAGTCCAATCTGCTAATTTCACGGGGCCTATATTAATAAATGGTGTGTTCCAAGAACCTAAAAACAATACCGTTGCGAACACACAGCCCAGTAACATTACACCATATTCTGCCAACATCATAAAGGCAAAACGCATTCCTGAGTATTCGGTATGATAACCTGCAATAATTTCTGATTCAGCCTCTGGTAAATCAAAAGGTGCTCTATTCGCTTCCGCTAGAGATGAAATATAGAATATCACGAAGGCTACCAATAAGAACGGGCTCCTGAAAATATTCCAATTCAAAAAGCCTCCAAGCCCAGTCACATCAATACCCAAGGCTTTTATTCCAAAAAGATAATTAGTATCTGGAGATAGAATTCCCTGTTGAAGAGAAATTACTTCTGTATTTAAAGTCTGTGCAGTCATTACTACACACAATACAGCTAAGCCTAACGGGACTTCATAAGAAACCATCTGGGCGGCAGAACGCATTGCTCCGTACAATGAGTATTTGTTATTTGAAGACCAACCTGCAGCTATAATTCCTAAAACTTCTAGAGATAAAATTGCAAGAATGTAAAATACACCTACGTTAGAATCTGACCCATAAATACCATTGGTAAAAGGCATTACAGCAAATGCTGAGAATACAGGCATAAAAATTAAGATGGGTGCAACTTTAAATATTGGCTTATCTGCAACTTTCGGAATTACATCCTCTTTCATCATTAGCTTAAGGATATCTGCCAATGTTTGTAATAGACCTTTTGGTCCAACATTTACAGGCCCCATTCTATCTTGCATCCATGCAGATACTTTACGTTCTGCATAAACTCCAACAAGAGCAAATACTAAAATGAAAGGAAGATAAAAAATAAGTGCTAGCATAGTTTCTTTTCAAAAATGAAGCGGCAATTTAATCAATCCTCAACATTATCCCTAAAAGAAAGAGAAAAGTGATAATAAATAGAGGGTTTTAATGAAGATTTAAAAAAGTAAAGACATATTCTTTTGTTCAAACATACTTTTTGATATTTTGCATATATACCTCAACAATTTGAAGGTACATCATTCTATTTCAAGATTCTATTTATCAAATTATCAAACCTCAGTAATTGATTTTACTGATTTTTTTCATGAGATTCAACTTACAAAGCCACTTTTTACTCACTATTCTTCTTGGTTGGTTGTTTTCATTTCAAGTCACTTTTGCTCAAGAGTTTTTCATTAAAGGGCAAGTGATCGATGCAAAAACAAACGATCCTATTCCTTATGCCAGTGTGTTTATTGAAGGAACTACGAATGGTTCTCTCACCGATATCAATGGTCTATTCACAATTAAAGTAAAAGATGTTTCAGCAAACAATACTATAGTTGCAAAATTTACTGGATATGAATTATGTAAAAAGAAAATTGCCAAAGGAGGAAAAGAGAAAAAAATCATAATAAAACTCAAAGAGTCTGCAACTGAATTAGAAGAAGTAGTTATTAAGTCAAGAAAATGGGAAAACCCTGCTTGGGCAATCTTAAGAAATGTACAAAAGTATAAAAATAGAAATGATGTAAGAGACTTAAAGGCTTATCAATATGGTAGTTATACAAAGACTGATATTTGGGTAGGCAATGTCAATGAAAATTTCAAAAAGAAGAAAGTTGTTAAAGACATTCTAGATTCATATAAAACATTTGAACCGATCAAAGATAAAAACGGAAAACCCATTATCCCTATTTTCTCCTCTGAAACCCTTTCTGATGTTTATTATATAAGGAATCCAGATGCAAAAACTGAAGTCATCAAAAAATCGAGGATTCAAAGTTTAGGCCCGGATGATGATGAAATGGTATCACAAATTGTTGGATCGTCGTTCGTCGATTTTAATTTATATCAAAATTCCTTCTCCTTTTTGAATAAGCAATTCATTTCTCCTATCACTTCAGAATGGAGAAATTATTATGATTACACGCTTCAACCTAAAAAAGTAGAAGTACAAGGAGTACAATGTCATAAGATAGAATTTGAACCAAGAAGAGAAGAAGATTTAGCATTTAAAGGAGCCATATTTATTGCAGATTCAACACATAACTACGCTTTAGTGAAAATGGATGCTATTCTTGGGAAAGGAGCGAATATCAACTTTATTGATAGTGTACATATTGATCAAGAGTATTTACCTGTTGCTTATGATGACAGTAAATTAGCCTGGCTACCACAACAACAAAACTTTATCATTTCAATTGGTAAAATAGCTGACCGTTGGGCAAAAGTAAAACTAAAAATCAAAATCAATAATCAAGATTTTATCGTTAATCAGCCCAAATCTAGAATATTTTACGAACAACCTACGTCCTTAGACCCTGATGCACTTATTGAGACTAAAGATGAGGCTTACTGGCAACAGCACCGACCCAACCAGCTTTCTAATGAAGAAAGTCAAGTCTACGCAATGATCGACTCAGCGGAAGCTACACCTCGAGTAAAACTAATCTCTTCTGTCGGGGATATGATTGGCTCTGGACACAAGAAATTTGGGCCAATAGAACTTGGACCTATTCCTTTTCTATATGCATATAATAGTGTTGAGAAGCATCGTTTTCAATTGGGGTTTCAAACGAATAATGAATTCAGTAAAAAGGTGGCTTTTAGTGGTTTTGTAGGATATGGAGCAAAAGACAAAGCTTGGAAATATGGAGCAACAGCTCGCTTTATATTGAACCGAGATTCATGGAGTATTTTAGGTGTCTCTTATTATAATGATCTAAGGAGAGTAAGTGTCAATCAGGCTAATTTTAATAGTAGACCTTTGTTTATTGCTGCCTTACGATGGGGAGATATGCGTTACCCCTACATGGAAAAAAATGCATCAGTATGGTATGAAAGAGACCTTACCAGAGGTTTGAATATTGTTGGAAAATTTAGTCACAGAATAATCGACCCATTATTCCCTTATAAGATAGACGGCTCCTTTGAGAATAATATGCCGGAATACGATCGCCTCATAGGAAGTGAAATATATATTAAGCTAACTTATGGCCTAGGACATAGATATGTGGCCAATCGATCTCATCACAGAAAATTAGTGGCGCAAGATCGTAGACCAAGACTTACTTTCGATTACACTACAGGAATTCCTGATTTATTCGGTAGTAATTATTCTTACCATCAAATACGAGTGGGTATCGACCAAAAAGTAACTTTAGGTAAGTTTGGCAATACTGCTTACTTCCTTACTGGCGGGTACATCCCTACAAAAGCACCATTTCCATTTTTAGCTATGCCTTTTGGTAATAACGTCCCTATTCTTTATAACAAATTTGCTTTCAACCTTATGGATCTAGGTGAATTTGTTGGCGACAAATGGGCCTCACTACAGCTAATGCACCGTTTTGAAGGGAACATATTAAACAGGATTCCATTAATTAAGAAACTTGGGTGGAGAACTGTAGGAATTTGTAATATCATGTATGGTGAATTAAGCAGTCAAAATGAAAATCAAGCGGTCCAACCTCAATTACTTGAGGGGGAAACCTACGATCCGAACAGACAGGCAAAAGCTTTAAATTCAAATACACCATATGTGGAAATAGGAACAGGTGTAGAAAATATTTTTAAAGTATTAAGAGTCTATACTATTTGGAGAACTACCTATCACACACCTTCATCTAGAAACTTTGGTGTATACTGTGCTTTTGGTCTTTCATTTTAATGGTTGATTTCTTTATTGAAAGAGATATATTTGCAACAAAAAAAGAACTATGAAAATTAGAGTTGGACAAGGTTACGATGTACACCGTCAAGGTGAAGGTGAAGAATTATGGCTAGGAGGTATCAAGTTTGATCATACTCACGGATTAATTGGACATTCTGATGCCGATGTTCTTATCCATGCAATTTGTGATGCTGTCCTTGGCGCTGCAAATATGAGAGACATTGGGTATCATTTTGCAGACACTGACCCTCAATTTAAAGGAATTGACAGCAAAATTCTTTTAAAAGATGTCATGGAAATTGTCAGAAAAGAAGGTTGGGAATTGGGAAATGTTGATTGTACCATCGTTGCAGAGAAACCAAAAATAAACCCTCACATACCTGCCATGAAGAAATGTATGGCAGAAGTGATGAATGTGGATGAAGAAGATATTTCGATTAAAGCAACTACCTCAGAAAAAATGGGGTTTGTAGGAAGAGAAGAAGGAATGGCTGTTCATGCAGTTGCATTAATCACAAAAAGCTAATAAAAAAGGAGTAAGCAACAAATCAGCTTACTCCTTTTTTATTATGTGTTTAACCCAAGTTCTTTTAACAGTAAGGAAGCATTAAACTTCTCACAAACACCTTCTTTCAATTTATAGTCGAACTCAAATTCATTATGAGAATAATCAAAATCAAAATGATAATTCTTTGAAAATACTGCATTCCCATTTTTCTCAAAATCGGATAACTGTAAATCATGCGTGGCTACTATAATATTGGCTTCCGCATTGGCTTGCAATTTTTCCAATAATGCAAAAGATCCTTTTAATTTATCTATAGAATTAGTACCTCGAAGCATTTCATCCACTAAGAATAAATGCGGCTCATTGGTTTCTATTGCTTCAATAATAAGTTTTATTCTTTCCAGTTCTGCTTTAAAAGTTGATTCACTTAAATGTAAAGAATCTGCTATTCTCATAGAGGTAATAAGTTTCACCCTCTTACCCACTTTAAACGATGTAGCACAAACTGCACTTCCTGCAAATGCCAATAGTAAATTGATACCAACAACTCTAATGAAAGTACTTTTCCCTGACATATTCGATCCTGTAATAATCGATACTCTATTGTTCGTATCAAGCTTATATGAGTTTTTCACACCTCCATCAAATTCTCCATTTGCCCCTTGAAAAATCAACGGGTGGCCCATATTTTCTCCATCAAGAATTATATCTTCTTCAACAAAAACTGGTTTTGTCCAATCAGGATGATTACGTTCTAGAATCGCTAAACTATTATAGGCTTCTAACTCACCAATAATATGAAATAATTTCTCGAATAGGTCAGGGTTCTTTTTAAACCACTTTCTAATTCTTCCTACAACAAATATATCAAACGGTATAATTGAATACAGTACAACTAAACCCATCATGTTTTTTCTGATATCCAATTGTTGAATTAAAGTAGAGAGCTTCAAAATAGGTTTGGAGAAGTGTTGAGATGAAATATCTTTGATCCCCTCTTGAAGTAGAGAACTCTTAAAATTAGTCGTACCCAATAAATCAGTCACTTTTGCAAGACGTTCTAAAGCTGTAGCACTACTATTTAGATGATGCATAAATTCAGCTACATCACCACCTACTCTACCCATCACTAAAAAGTTTAAAAGGATAATAGTAGCTGTTAGACCCATTGTCCAATCGGCTGAATTCAGAAAACCAAAAATGATGACACCCCATAGAAATGGAACTAATGAGGCATATATCTTATAGATCCCTTCCTGTTTTATTTTAAACTTCCCTAATAAATCACTATCGATCTGGAAATTTGATTTTTGCTTTTGTTCACCAAATAGGAATAACTGAAGTTTCTCTGAAAAAGAAACATTATCGCTCAGCTCTTTTACGGCCTCTTGCCTATCTATAATTGTTTGTGATGGTACTTGATAAGCATTTTCATCAAAGAAAGAATTCAACTGATTCTTCCCCCAATGAGTTGATGTTCTATTAATGAAGTGAAATAATGACTGTGGTCCATAAAGATCCATATCATGTGCAAACAACTGGTTTACTTGTTTTAAGTCTTCACCATCATCGTACAAGTTCGCTCCTCCTCCCAAAACAGTAATCTCATTTTCAAGTAATAACTGTTTAATTTTAAGCTCTTCTAAATTTTGTTGTACAGTAGAATGTCTTCTAACAATGAGAAAAAAGA
This sequence comes from Flammeovirga agarivorans, assembly GCF_012641475.1. Lineage (NCBI taxonomy): Bacteria > Pseudomonadati > Bacteroidota > Cytophagia > Cytophagales > Flammeovirgaceae > Flammeovirga > Flammeovirga agarivorans. The sequence continues at coordinate 111,052 of NZ_JABAIL010000010.1, forward strand.
GAGCTAACCCAAGGATTATTGTGGGGAATATAAATTGATTAAAGTTACCATATAACAATACACAGCAGACGATAACTCCAATAATTGTGATTAATCGTAGTAGTGAGAATTTGTTTGATATACTTTCCTTATCCTTAATATCTTCTAAAATCAACTGTAATTGTTGATTATAATTCTGAATCATGATTATTTAATAGGTTAACACACACAAGGGAAGATGGCTGTAAAGGTATAAAAAAAGCACAATGAATAAACATTGTGCTTAAAATTTCTTTTAAGTAATCAATTACTAAATACAAGGTATTAGTAATGCTGCTTCAATAATTTTAATACCTGCTTCTAGTTCAGTTTTAACACTGTCTGCAGCTGCTGCATCTCCAGGATAAGAAATTTCTACAGCCTCTTCAATACAACTTTGATTAGAGTTGTAGAAATCTACCAATTCTTGGAAAACTGCCTTCTCATCTTCACAAGAAGTATCCTCAGGTAGTTCTTCAATTTTAGTAGAAATTTCTAGTAGTCCAGTTGCTGTGTCTTCAGCGTTACATGGCTCCGCTTCGTCATCAGAACATGAAGTGAATACAAATAGTCCGATTAAGAAAGAAAAAAGTACCTTTTTCATTAAAAAATTTAGTTAGGGTCGAAAAATATAAATAATGAAATCAATTTTAAATTTCATTAACACAATGATAATAAAAAGTCTTAACATCAACAAATCATTCAATCAAACTGCTTATTAACCAATAAAAACATTTTTCACATTTATTTAGTTGACCTCAACATCAATTTATACGTTACTTTGTTGTATAGAATCTCACTACACAATTTATATACTTGAAATTACAGTTATCATATAAGAAAATCATACGACCTCTATTAACAATTTGGGTCGCTCTCCACACACTAAATTACAGTGTGGATATTGATGCTGTATTGGTTTCACAGGCGAACTACTCTCCTGAAACCCTAATTGTTCAAGATGATAAAATTGAAAGCTTTGTAGAATTAATCTGTCAGATCATTTTCGAAGACAACTTCAGTGATTTTAATGACAACCCATTCTCCCAGAATGAGTCGAAGAGTTTCTCCCCAATAGTTTGCTTATCCTATCCTGTATTTGATATTATCCATGAAGGTATCGAAAGAGAATTTCATGAATCAATAACTCATACATTTTACTTAGATAAAAACTACCCTACCCCAATTAAGGACATAGTTCCTCCCCCTCCACGTATGAGCTAATTTTTCATCACTAGTACTATACTTTTGATGAAATCATTTCACTGTATAAGAATACTAGTTAAATCAGCTCATATATATTCAAATGAAATTATTTTACAGTGTTCTCTTAGGATGCTTCTTTATTGTTGCAAATAACAATTTATTGTTTGCTCAAGAAGATTTCCAACAAGAAGAAGAGGAACACGAGACAAAATTCAAACAGCAACCAGGCCTTGCAAAAGCAGCTTCAAAAGTGTTTTTCTCAGAAAAACCTTGGAGTGTTTCAGGTTTTGGTGAGGTGTCATTCGTCAATAGAAATGACGTTCCAATAGGAATGGAAGATGACATCGAGCTTTCTTATAACAACCTATACAGGTTCTCTACATTCTTTGGTTACAGATTTACAGACAAGATTATTTGGAACTCTGAGATTTTAGTAGAATATCTTACCGATCCTAATGGAAATAGCCATTTCGAATTTATTGTTGAAGCTTTTATGGATTTTTCTATTCATAAATCATTCAACCTTAGAACTGGTATTTACCCATTAAGTATTGGCTACATCAACAATAATGACGAACCCGTAATGTTTGCATCAGTAAATAGATCTGATGTTGAACGAATGATTGTCCCTTCTACTTGGATGGGTATGGGTGTTAGTTTTTATGGTCTTATTTCTCCAAGTTTCAACTATACTTTTGGAGTTTCACAGGGCTTAGATGGTAGTTCGTTCCTTAGTGGTACATGGATTCGCCAAGGTAGAGAACCTCGTTTTGATGGAAATTCTTTCACTACTTATTCCATCAACCCTCAAATCAATTATGTAGGATTAAAAGATTGGACATTAAGTGCTTCTGCGTTTATTGGACAAACTGGTAACAACCAGGAAATCACTGATTATAATGGCAACAAGAGAATAGCTAATTCTGTTGCTCAATTATATACCGCCTATGTAAAACACACGAAAAAGAATTGGGAATTTATGGCCTTAGCCTCAACTGGGTATATGTCAGGTACAGAAGACCTGTACTATCTGACTGCTCAAGAAAATGGAGGTGTAGGACAAGTAATTGCCAACCAAAATATCGGTTATCTGGTCGAAGGAAGTTTTGACCTGTTATCATTATTCAATAACCGTAGCTTCCTTCGAAAGAAGAATGCATTAATAGATCCACACGATGTTAAAATCCCATTATTTGTTCGATATGAATATATCAACACTCATAAGAACTATAATGAAAAACTACTAATGGCTGATACTAACGCCAACATGGTTCACTTTAACTCTGACATCATAACTGTGGGAGTGAACTTTAAACCAAGGGAAGAGATTGCTTTTAAAATCGATTATCAATTTAGAAATAATCGAGCAACCGGCCCTTACGCCGCGAAAGAAGACAACTTACTAGAACTAGGAATTGGCTTCATTTTCTGATCTTTAACAACTTTAACGAAACTAAAAACCAATGGAAGAACCTCTGTATGTTTACAGAGGTTTCTTTTTTTTAATTCACAAAATTTTTGAAATGCATAATTGTTTCTCTAATTTCAAAAAGACATTTCAAATCACAATTAATGAAAAAATTACTCTTTCTTTTATTATTCTCTTTTACATTCAGTCTTCAACAATCCATAGCTCAAAGCTTTAGTACAGGTGGTGGAGGCAGTGCAGAAAGATCTGATAAGAACTTCCAATTTATGCCAGTGCCATATATCAACTATGATAGAACTTTGGGCCTATCTGTAGGTGCACTTCCAATGGCCATGTATAACTTGAGTAAAACAGATACCATATCTCCCTCCTCAATTTCAGGTGCACTTGGGCTTTACACTACGAATAAGTCTTGGTTTACTTTAGGATTTTCAAAATTTTACTTTGCTGAAGATAGATATAGAGTAACTGTTGCCGGAGGCGTTGGAGATTTCAATTATCAAACCTATGTAGGTTTTCCTTTAAATGGATTTCTTCAATATGCCACAGGGGTTAATTTTATTAAGGGTGAGATCCAACGAAAAGTAATCAAAAACTTGTACGCAGGTGTGAATTATATGTATACGGATTTTGAGAATTCTTTTGATATTGTACCTGACACCACAAGTACCGTTCAATTACAAACCCTTGGGTTTATAGTATCCTATGACCATAGAGATGATGTTTACTACCCTACCAAAGGTGAAATAGGCAATGTAAATATTGATGTAAGCCCTGATTTTTTAGGGAATGATCAACCTAATACGAAAATCACAATTGATTTTAATAAATACTTCGCCTTTAAAGAAGGTCGAGATATTTTGGCTACTCGAATGTATGTCGGTTTTGGGGTCGGTGATCTTACCTTCAACCAACAATTCATCGTCGGACAAAGTGATATCAGAGGTTATACTCAGGCTAAATACAGAGGTAATGCTATGTATAACATTCAAGGAGAATACCGTTGGAATTTCCATAAGAAAATGGCTGTCAATTTCTTTGCAGGGTTGGCAACTGTTTCAGGTGCTAACGACAGTTCTCAGAATGGTATTTTATTACCCGGTGTAGGTGTTGGCTATAGATATAATGTGTTTCCTAAAAATCATATGAATGTAGGCTTAGACGCTGCTGTGGGTAGAGATGATTGGGGTATATATTTCAGAATAGGCGAAGCATTTTAATCTTAATCACTATTGATTCTCCTTAAAAGATGGTATCTTATTATCAATTATTTGATTTTCATTTAAACCTCTGTCCAAGTACTACGTTTATTAACCAGATACTACACTTTAGAAATGAATTAATATGTGGGAAACATTTGATATACAATCACTCTTTTTTGGATTAATTGCAGGATTGATCGTTGCAGGACTTGTTCAAGTCAAAGATTGGATCAAACAATCTGGAATGAAGAAAGAAATCAAACGTCTCAAAGCACATTTACATGACAAGTTGGAAATCGATGCTGAAGCTATTTCAAGTAAAAAAGGTGAAATAGAACGTTTGAAAAGAGAAAACGAAAATTTAAGAGTGACCAATAAAGCTTTATTGAACAAGCCAGGTCGCCAGGAAATGATGAGTTTCCATGTTTACCAGTCTGCCATTGATAAACTAAATAGTAATATGATGGGATTTGGCCCAGCATGGCAGGATGCATTAAGAGATGCTAAAGAAGAAGTAAAAGAAATCGAAGAAGGAAATAAATCATTTATGAAAAAAGTATTACCAAAAGGATTATTTGGTGGTACTACCTACGAACTTGGAGAAGGGGATCAATAGATCTCCTTTTTTTGTAACACAATAAATAGCTCGTTACCATTAACTTATATTAAAGTAATTATATATAGAGATACATAGTCATTAACATCAACTAAAGCTTAGTTACCTATTCTTTTTTTAATTTTGATCATACCTAATGACCTAAAATTATCATCAAAAACTACGAAAAAAATGAATATTTACAGATGGGCTTTAATAATAATCGCTGCGATTGTTGGTATTGGTAACATTATGCTAATTGACAAAAACAATCTTAGCTTTGAAAACAATGTTTTTGAATATCTTGGTAGTGTAAGCATGTTTGGTGTATCTATTTGGCTAGCCACACAGAACCTTTTTCATAAAAATGAAAAAAAGTCATTTTAATCATAATTAAAGCCATTTTTCTTTACCCGAGACAATCATTGTCTCTTAATTTTATTCCAAAAGGTGACAAGTTTCACCATAAATTATTCAAGTTAATACTTGGACTATCTCCCCTCTTGATTAAATTGCAGGCAAAATAAATTATTTTACTGCAATGGCATTATTTAAAAGATGGTCACGTAAGGGTTATGCAATCTTTAACTCTCTGAAAAGAGAGATTAAAATTTGTGTGCTTAATGTAGCCATGCACAACAATGCACCTGCTTTAATAAGAGAAGTAAACCAATATCAAACTAGTATCACTAGAGAAAGTGAAGATGATGACTTTCCGGATATTGATGAAATACTTTTAAATCTTATACCGCAGGATATTCTTTCAATAGAAGTTGAGAGTGGATCTGGTTCTGTTTTATCTGAAATTTATAACTTAGGACACCCCAAAAGGCTACTCTCTGCCCATCTATTTCCTTCCAATTTTAGCAATTATTTTCCCGGATTTTTTTCAACGATATAATCGTCATGGAACCGGTATGTCCTAACATATATAAATTAAAGAGATGCAAACAGAAATCAGAAACAACTGGACTAAGCAAGAAGTAGAAGAAATCTACAACATGCCTTTGATGGAACTCATGTATAAGGCATCAACAATCCACAAAGAATTTCAGAAAACAGGTGAAGTACAAGTATGTACTCTTCTTTCTGTAAAAACAGGTGGTTGTAAAGAAGACTGTAGCTATTGCTCACAATCTGCACGCTACAACACTCATGTTCAGCCTCATAAATTAATGAGAACTGATGATGTAGTTCAAAAAGCAAAACAAGCGAAAGAAAATGGCTCAACAAGATTCTGTATGGGTGCCGCTTGGAGAGAAGCTAGAAGCAATCGTGACTTTGAAAAAGTCTTAGGTATGGTTTCCGAAATCAACGATATGGGTATGGAAGTTTGTGCAACATTAGGTATGCTAGATGTTGAGCAAGCTGAAAAGCTAAAAGAAGCTGGTCTTTACGCATATAACCACAACCTAGATACAAGTAGAGAATATTACGATAAAGTAATTACTACAAGAACTTTTGATGATCGTTTAGAAACTATCGCTAACGTTCAAAAGGCAAAAATCTCTGTTTGTTCAGGAGGTATTATTGGTCTTGGTGAAACAGACAAGGACAGAATCGGAATGTTGTATACTTTAGCAACTTTACCTCAACATCCTGAGTCGGTACCTGTTAACGCACTAGTTCCTGTAGAAGGCACACCTATGGAAGGTAACAAAATGGTCTCTACTTGGGAAATGATCCGTATGATTGCTACAGCAAGAATCTTAATGCCTAAAGCAATGGTACGTCTATCAGCAGGTAGAACTGAAATGACAACTGAAGCTCAAGCTTTATGTTTCATGGCTGGTGCTAACTCAATCTTTGCAGGAGATCAACTTTTAACGACTCCTAACCCTGAAGAAGATGCTGATAAAGTAATGTTCAATTTATTAGGTCTTACACCTAGAGCATCCTTTAAAGAAGTAAAAGAAGAATCAGTATCCGTATAGGTTACAAAAGAAATAGATTCAAGGTGTGGTATTTATTTACCACACCCTTCACTTATTAGGTAAATATGGACATTAGAGAGCAATTGATGCTCCTTCAGGATAATCACCAGCTTCGTTCTTTAAAAACGGTAGACCGACTTCAAAATGGTCATATCGATAAGAACGGTAAATCACTAGTGAGTTTTATATCCAATGATTATTTAGGAATAGCATCAGATCGAGAATTGCATGAAGATTTTATCCAAAATTATCTTCCTGTAAATTTCCATCATGGGTTTAGTAGTGCATCTTCTAGATTACTAGAAGGAAATGCTAGCATATTTGGTTTATTAGAGGATAAAGTAGCTGCTTCTTATCAAAAAGAGTCATGTATCTTTATGAACAGTGGATATCATGCCAATTTAGGAGTACTTAGTAGTTTACCTCAAAAGGGTGATCTAATTTTATCCGATAAGCTCAACCATGCTAGTATTGTTGATGGGCTAAAATTAAGTAAGGCCCATTTCGAAAGATACAAACACTTGGATTATCATCATTTAGAAAGGTTATTAGAGAAGAATGCTTCACTATTCAGAAATATATATATCGTTTCTGAAGCCCTTTTTAGTATGGATGGTGATTCGGCTGATATTCCTAAACTTGTTGAGTTAAAAAAGAAATACAATACCCAATTAATCATCGATGAAGCACATAGTATCGGTGTTTATGGTGAAAATGGTCTGGGTCTTTGCGAAGAAAATAATGTGATTAATGACATCGATGTCATCATTGCTCCTTGTGGAAAAGCTTTGGGAGGTGTAGGTGCATTGGTTATTACTTCTTCATTAATCAAAGAGTACCTGGTAAACCATTGTAGATCTTTTATCTTCACTACTGCCCTACCTCCAATAAATGTTGCATGGTTATCCTTTATTTGGCAACAACTACCTAATTATAAATCGACAAGAAATAAGGTTTTCAAATTGATAGACCATTTCAAATCGATTATGTCTGCAGGTGACTTCGATTTGGTCTCAGATTCCTATATACAACCCTTTGTTGTGGGAGAAAATCACAAAGCAATAGACCTTTCTAATTTTTTGGAAGAAAAAGGGTTTTATGTTGCTCCTATACGATATCCAACGGTACCTAAAAATTCTGCTCGACTTCGAATTTCTATCACAGCTAATCATTCTATAAAAGAAATAGATCAGCTCGCTGAAATCTTATTGAACTATTTAAAAGCACATAATTATGAAAACGAGTTGGTTGATTAATGCAGGTAATAAAGAGCTTCTAATCTTCTTTGCAGGTTGGGGACAATCGCCAGACTACTTTAAGAAATTCAAGAGTGATCAATTTGATGTTCTAATGGTTTACCATTATCAAAATATTGAATTTGAACTCATCAACAACATAATAGAAGGCTATCAGACTACACATTGTCTAGGGTGGTCTTTTGGTGTAAAAGTCTGTGATCTTTTTATCGATCAAGCTGAAATTAGTGGTGATAAAATGGCCTTAAATGGAAGTTTTCTCCCAGTTCATGAAGAGTATGGCATACCTAAAGCCATCTTCCAAGGGACACTAGATGGATTGTCTCAAAAAAATTGGGAGAAATTCATGTTCCGAATTTGTGGTAATAAAACACTCGCAGAAGAGTTGGTAAATTACAACCTTAGAAGTATTGATACTTTAAAAGAGGAACTACAATACCTTGGAGAGATCTCCAACCTTCCTTCTTCGAATAATTTCAACAGTGTGCAAATCAGTAATAAAGATCGAATTTTTCCAATAAGTAATCTTAAAACTGCTTGGGAAGAAAAAAATGCAAATCTTGTTACTACCAACTTACCACACTTCCCTTTTGAATCAATAACATCTTGGGAAGAGATTGTTTCACCTCAGCCTGAAGTATGCCATGGTAATTAATAAAGAGATCGTAGCACAAAGATTTGGCAAAAATGTTTCTACCTATAACACTGAAGCATTCATACAAAAGAGAATTTGTAAGGAACTGTACAGAAAGCTTATCTCTGTAAAAGATTCTTACAATAGTGTTTTTGAAATCGGATGTGGTACAGGCTTTTTGAGCAAACAAGCCATTCCTCATGTAAGTGATACTTATTTTGCTAATGACCTGGGTGTTTCTTGTACTCATCAGTTATTAAAGGACTACCCAAGCATTAACTTTATTGAAGGGGATGCGGAAAATGTTAAGTATCCAGAAAGGTTAGACTTAGTACTATCAAGCTCAGCATTTCAATGGATGACAGATAGGGAAAGATTACTAAAAAGAATCAATCAAAGTCTAAATAAAGATGGTTTACTAGCATTCAGTACTTTTGGTCCTTCAAATTTTGAAGAGTTAAAAACTACTTTGAATGAAGGATTAGAATATGGCACACTTACACATTGGAGGAGACTTACAGAGGAAGCAGGCTTCGAAGTGTTATCAGCTTGGGAATGGAAAACACAACTGATTTTTTCTCAAGGAACAGATGTATTAAAACATATCAAAAAAACTGGTGTTGGAGGATGTGCAAATGCCAATAGCATCTGGACAAAATCAAAACTGATTGCCTTTAACGACAAATATCAATCACATTTTCCAAAAGAAAATGGAGTGCAATTAACTTATCATCCCATATTTATCATCGCAAAGAAAAAATAGTATGAATATCTTTTTAACAGCCATCGGAACTGATAGTGGAAAGAGTGTTGTGTCAGCCATTCTTACAGAAGCTTTACAAGCAGATTACTGGAAGCCGATTCAAGCAGGATTTCCAACAGATACTGAAACGGTTCATCAGTTATTACCTACAAAAAAAGAAAAGCTAGAGGAAGCTTATTTATTAAAATATCCTATGTCTCCTCATGCATCTGCAAATAAAGAGGGGGTTTATGTTGACCTAGAGACCATTAAGATACCCTCGCACAAAAATGAAAATATGATCATTGAAGGTGCTGGTGGAATTATGGTGCCATTAAATAATAAGGATATGGTCATTGATATTGCTGAGAAATTTAAACTTCCTGTAATTCTTGTAAGTAACATATATCTCGGAAATATCAATCATACGCTTCTTTCAATTAATGAATTAAAAAGACGCGGTTTAAAACTGGCAGGTATCGTATTTAATGGAGACAGAAATATTGACACCGAAAATGTCATTTTAGAACATGCAGAAGCTCCATGTTTATTTCACCTTCCTCAATTAGATCAAGTAACTCCCGATAGTATTAAAAGAGTAGCTGAAGAAGTAAGGCCTCAATTATATCAACTTTTAAATATTGAAAACTATGCATAAGGACTTACTTCAGAGGGACCAACAATATGTTTGGCATCCATTTACACCGCAAACTTTAGCTCCAAAACCACTTGGCGTAAAAGCGGCAAAAGATTGTAAAATTATCCTTGAAGATGGTAAAGAAGTCATTGATGCTATCTCTTCTTGGTGGGTGAATATACATGGACACGGTAATGAAGAACTTGCTGAAACTTTAAAACAACAAGCTTTAAACCTTGATCATATAATTTTTGCAGGTTTCACGCATGAACCTGCAGTAACACTAGCTGAGAAATTAATCCCATTACTACCGGGTAAGTTCGATAAATGCTTTTTCTCTGATAACGGTAGTACTTCAACAGAAATAGCTTTAAAAATGGCTATCCAATACTTTTGGAATACCGGTGACAAAAAACGAAAAAAAGTAATTGCTTTTGAAGGGGCGTATCATGGCGACACTTTTGGAGCAATGTCTATGGCTGGAAGAACTCCATTTTCGGCCCCATTTGAAGAGTTCCTTTTTGATGTCAATTACCTACCATTTCCAACAGCAGAAAATTGGGAAGAAGTAAAAAGCTTAATGGTAGAGTATACAAAAAATGAAGATGCCTGTTGCTTTATTTTTGAACCATTAGTGCAAGGAGCTAGTGGAATGAGAATGTACAAAGCCGAACAGTTGGATGAATTGATTGGAATTGCACAAAGTCATGGTACTTTGTGTATTGCAGATGAAGTGATGACTGGGTTCTATAGAACAGGAAAGTTATTTGCTACCAACCATCTGATAAACCATCAGCCTGATATAGTTTGTATGTCCAAGGCATTAACTGCAGGTATTTTACCTTTGAGTCTTACTTTTTGTACTCAGAAAATCTATGATGCTTTTCTAGTAGATGACATGATGAAAACTTTTTTCCATGGGCACTCCTTTACTGGAAATCCATTGGCATGTGCCGTTGCGATTAAAAGTCTTGAGATGCTTTTAAGTGAAAAAAGGCAAAATCAAATTGATCACATTATTAAGTCACATCAAAAGTTTGCTGAGATATTATCCACTCTACCATTTGCAAAAAATATTAGACAAACAGGTACCATCCTAGCTTTTGATTATGACACGGAAAAAGATACATCATATTTCAACTCGATTCGTGATGAGCTTTATAATTTCTTTTTAAGTAAAGGTATCCTTCTTAGACCATTAGGAAATACCGTTTACTTCCACACTCCTTACACCATCACGCAAGAAGAGTTAGATCATATTTATAACATTGTACATCGTTTATTTAAAGAGGGATTATCAACAATGAAAGCTGATAGATGTTAATTAGTTTAATATTTAACTTTCATCAAATTAACACTTCTTTTATTGCATGAGAAATGATACATTTAAATGTTTTCCAGATATTTTTATACTTTTTCTTGCATAATTGATAAAAAATCCCGTATTTAGTTTACGAAAACAGCAATAAGAAATAGTTTTTGGGTTATTAAAGGAATTGAAAAGGTCTTCACTTTGTGAAGGCCTTTTTTTGATTCACCTTACCATTGTTAAAAAATTAACAGAAAATCAACTTAATGTGAATCCAAATTGTATAAAATCAAGAATATCCAATTAAAAAACGTAATAATCACATTTTTTCTTGCAAAGTTTAAAATAATGTCATTAATTAGTAAACGAAAACAGCAATAAGAAATAGTTTTTGGGTTATTAAAGGAATTAAAAAGGTTCTCATTTTGTGAGGACCTTTTTTTATTTTTCACTAATAAGATTAAATGTTACAACTTTTCATGTCCTTTGCCGTGTTATTCTTGTTACGTGTTATTGATATGCGATAATCTCTTTATATTTTCGTATGATTTTTATTTATGCCAAACTGCAAGTAAAAATTTTTTATATTAGATAGACATAAAGAGAAGCTTATCTATCACTTAGTTTTTCGACATCATTTAACTACCTCAATTTAGATGAAATTTAATTTCATAAAACGTCTTGCTGTTATTTGCTTGATACTTATAAATGTTCAAGTCTTTGGACGAAGCTTTAGCCATTTAAATGACAGTACTAATACATTAAAAAAGGATACAACTAAAGTTGAAAAGAAAAGAAAAAACTTACGTTTTAGTATTCTTGGTGGACCTGGCTATACCCCCGATTATGGTTTCTTAATTGGTGCCAGTGCTTTATTTACGTTTTCAACAGATACAACAGATAAAAAGATGAACCGTTCGGTAGTGCCTATTGCCGGCGCATGGTTGTCATCTGGTGGATTTAACTTGCTAATAAAACCACAACTTTTCTTTAACCATGATCGGTTTAGGTATTTTGGTCAGATCCAATATTTGAACAATATCAACAACTATTATGGTGTAGGATTCGATAATAATCAGAATATCGAAAGAGGGCCTGAAACCACTGAGTATTTCATGAACTCATTTCTTACTTTTGGTTCCTTCCTTTTTAGAATAGGAGATTCTGATTTCTTCTTGGGCCCCTCTTATGATGTAGGCTACAGAAGGTTAAGCGATATTGCCGCAGCAATGGCTGAAGACCCTGTATATATGAAACAGGCAGAAATGTTGGGAGGTGGTGATGAAGGAATGGAACTTTTCAATGTAGGTATAGGATTTGAATTATCTTATGACACAAGAGACATCCCTGCCAATGCATGGTCTGGTATTTACTTCGATCTTACAGCTAGATATTATGATAAATGGTTAGGATCAGATACTCAATGGGGCTTTCTAACTGCTGAATACCGCCAATATAAATTACTACCTTTCTTAGGAGAAAGAAGAGTATTAGCATGGACTGCTAAGGTAAGATCTTCATTCGGTGATGTTCCTTTTACAGAAATGTCGATGATTGGTTCTCCTTTTGATTTAAGAGGGTATTACCAAGGGCAATATAGAGATAAGTCAATGGGCTATGCAATGGCTGAATACCGTCATATGTTCAACTCTAAATCCAAATTACTCAACCGTCTTGGTTTTGCATTCTGGGGAGGTGTAGGTATGGTTGGCCCTGAAGTTTACAACCCAGGTGGAGTACTTCCCAACTTTGGTGGAGGCCTTAGAATTGAAGTACAACCAAGAATGAACTTCCGTATTGATGTAGGTAAAGATCCGATTGCGAATCAAACATTATTATACTTCAATATGACTGAAGCATTCTAATAAAAAATTAATACACAAAAAAGGCCTTGATGTTTATTCAAGGCCTTTTTTGTGTATTACAATCGACGACTATTTACCTAAAACTAGGAAACTGCCATTCAATAAATTCTCTTTATTATAACGGAATAACTCGTCTTCAGTATTTCCTGTATATACATGACCTCCAGCAGCCTCAACAACTGCTTGACCTGCGGCTGTATCCCACTCCATTGTAGGACCATGTCTATAATATAAATCTGCTTTACCTTCTGCTACCATACAGAATTTTAAAGAACTACCTACTGAAATTGATTCCGTTGCACTGTATTTACCAATGATCTCTTCTTCAGCTGGGTTTGCATGTGACTTAGAACGAACAGCAACTCTATTGCCTTCTTTCCATTTCACTTCAATTGGATCTAATATTCCTGCTTCACCTTTCTTCGCTCCAATACCATCAATACCAATATAGATCACTCCTTTTACAGGAACATAAACTACACCTAATACTGGTTTTTTCTCGTGAATCAGAGCTATATTTACAGTGAACTCTCCATTTCTATTAATAAACTCTTTAGTGCCATCAAGAGGATCTACACACCAATAGGTAGTCCAATCTTTACGCTCATCGTAAGACATTTCTTTGCCTTCCTCAGATAAGATTGGGTATTCTAACTTAGTAAGGCCTTCCATTATTACTTCATGTGAAGCCTTATCTGCTAGTGTTAAAGGAGAATTATCGTCTTTAATTTCAACGCCTAAATCTTCTTTTTGATAAATTTCCATGATTGCATGACCTGCATCAATTGCAATTTGCATACAATCCTCAGATAATTTTTCTAAGTTCATTCTTTATGGATTTTGTTAATTGAGATACAAATATAAAAAATAAGTCAAGAGTGTAAACCTTCCTACATTAATACATAAGGAGTTTCTGGCTTCCAAGGGTCAGGTAAATCTCTTTCTTTCAACTCATCTTTAATATTGATCTCTATCGTTCTTGAAAGAGTTAACATCGGTGTATCTGAAGATTTATCTTCAAAAGGGTCTTGCAAGTAAGTGGCAATCCTTTCGATAATAAGAAAAGCCATAGCAAGTGTAACACTAGTTACCAATAACACAACACCATTAGTCTCTACCAAACCATAGGGAACAGAAAAAATGAAAAAATAAATCAGTATCTCAAGTAACAATGTATACATACTTGGGAAGACTGTATTTTTAATTCGCTCACATTTACCCATTGCATCCGTCAACTTACAGAGGGTGGTATCCAATTGAACTAGCTGATAAGTATCTAAATACTTCTCTTTATATAGTTTTCGTAGTAATTGACCTTGTGTAAATAACAATGCATTGGGAACATTCTTACTTGTTTTTAACTCTTCAATCTCCTCTTTGGGCAATAAATGATTGATATCCATTGTTGTATTCTGCTTCCTTAAATGCCTTGTCAAAGCAAAACACCAAGCTGCCTGACGGTATGACATTTCTGTAAGAAGTTCTTTTAACTCCGGATTATTAGGTAAGAAAGTCATGAGTTGTCTTACCCAACTTCTCGAATCATTTACTATGGCACCCCAAACTTGCCTTGCTTCCCACCATCTTTGATAAGATGAGTTGGTTCTAAAAGCCAATAGTAAAGAAATTGCTGTACCAGGGACTGTGATAATACCCAGAGGTAAACTTAAATTGCTTAACATGTGTTCATCATCTAAAATTGATAAGAACAACATATAAATAACAATAAGTAAAACGGAGAACCATAAATCTTTGAAAAGTCTCTTCCAAGGAATGTAAAGTCTTGTAACCATAAATTGGAATTAGAAAAAAGTAATAGTGTTTAAATTCGTATAACAAGTATATAAATTATGCTTTAATATTCTGATTTCAAAAAGTCAGCTTCATAAAATATTGTATTGCCTTTTTTTCGAAGTTTTAATCTAACCATTTTTAGGTATTTTATAATCTAATATTTAATCCATAACATTTTATAGACATTTTGTTTGTGTAATACATCGCTAGTTTTTACATTTGATTTGTGATTTTAGATACCCGAGTTTATAAAATTTAGATATTATTCTTTACCTAGTCAAACGAAAAGTATTCACTTCTTCTTGTCAAAGAATAATCTGATAAAACAGATTAGGGTAAAAAAATTAATTTTTGAAATTTGAATTCATATTCTTATTTTGAAAAATAAATTGTAATACTAAATTCACAGTTGTTTCATAAATATGAAGCGACATTTAATTAGATATAATATTATTATTAAAAAATAGATTATTAGTAGTTAGTTTATCAAAAAGACGAAAGGTTACCTCATATTGAGATAACCTTTTTTAGTTTCATAAATGCATTAATAAACCCAGTTTCTCTGAAATGATAATGTTTTCAAGAAATTTGAAAGGATATAAGAATATACCAAAACCGTTATTTTCAATACATTACGCATTTAAGTAATTAATATTTATTCTATTTCAATAAATACGTTTATCCCTTGTATATTTATATATAGAATAAAATACGATAGATAATATGAAATACGATTTTGATCAAATAATCAACAGAGAAGGATATTCTACTGTAAAATATGATCTTCGAGAAGTAATATTCAACGAAAAAGATATTATTCCTTTATGGGTAGCAGATATGGATTTTGCTACTGCTCCAGAAATTGTTGATGCTCTTCAAAAAAGAGTCTCGCACCCTATATATGGATACACTTTACAAAATGATGAGTTTTGGAATGCAATCATAAATTGGACCTATAAGAGACATCAATGGAAAGTCATCAAAAATGAGTTGGTGTTTGTTCCTGGTATTGTTCCGGGTTTAGGTATGTTAGTACAAGCTTTGACAAATGTGAATGATAAAGTAGCGTTATTCTCTCCGGTATACCCTCCATTTTATGAAAATATCGAGAAAAACAAACGCGAGCTAGTCAATATCCCACTTATCAATAATGATAATTATTACTCTATAGATTTTGGTACATTTGAGGACGAATTAAAAAAGGGCTGCAAGCTTCTTATGTTTTGTAATCCTCATAACCCCTCGGGTAGAGTTTGGAAAAAGGAAGAATTGGAAAAACTATTAGACCTTTGTGATCAATACGATTGTAATATTATTTCTGATGAAATCCATGCCGACCTTACTCTATTTGGCAATAAACATGTTCCATTTGCATCATTATCTGCAATCGCTGAAAAAAGAGTGATCACATGCATGGCTCCGTCTAAAACATTTAATCTAGCTGGTTTAAACTGTGCTTATTTAATCTTTAAAAACCCAAAAATCAAAAGCTTATACCTTGATGAAGTAAAACATATGCATCTAGATTTTGGAGGAACAATTGGAACCGAAGCATTAAAAGCTGCTTATAACCATGGTGAAGATTGGTATCAGGAACTTTTAAAATATATAGAAGGAAATATCAAATATGTTCAAGAAGAATTAAAAGATACACCCATCAAAATAATGCCTATTGAGGCGACTTATTTATTATGGTTAGATTGTCGAGGTATTAATGAAAGTGCTTCAATGATTGTCAACTTTTTTCACCAAAAGGCAAAAGTTGGCGTTCAGGATGGAAGACATTTTGGATACACTGGAGCAGGGTTTATGCGATTAAATACGGCATGCCCCAGATCAGTACTAGAAGAAGCTATAAAAAGAATAAAAGGGAATTTAGAATAGTTTCCTATATTTACTTAAACAACAACTCTTCAATTTATTAAAATATCATGAAATTAACCTTCAAGCTCTTAAGTCTAGGCCTATCATCTTTATTATTATTTAGCTGTGACAGTGATAGTGACGACACTCCACAAGCTGAACCTTATTTTGAAGATAATTTAAGTCTCGATACTTGGGAAGTAACAGAATTTGGAGCAGACAAAACTTACGAAACACCCATCGGTTGGGAAACTTCAAACCCCGGAACATCTTTTTTAAGCTTTGTAAATACCACTCAGGAAACAAGTGATGTTGTTAGTGGAAGTTCTGCTAGAATGGAAACTATTGCTATTCCTTTAACTGGTATTGCAGCAGCAACAGTATATACAGGGAAATTTCAATTGAATACTTCTGACCCCGCTCAAAGTGCTATCCTTGGCGTAGAGTATACAAAGAGACCTAAATCGATGTCTTTTAATTACAAATACACTCCTGGAGATGAATATTTACAATTTGATGGTGCGGTAAGCTCACCTGTAGAAGGTGCTGTTGACTCTTGCCTAGTCTATATGTACCTACAAAAAAGAGAAGGAGAGTCTATTCAAAGAATCGGTACAGCTGCTATGCAACATAGTGATACTGTAACAGAATGGACAAAAGAAAAATTAGAGGTGATTTATGGTGAGATTGAGAACCCTGTACCAGGTTTTCGTTTAAGACCTGAAGAAACGGGTTGGGCTGATGCAGACGCTACTCCTACTCACGTGATCATTACTTTTACATCAACTTCGGCTGGAGACTATTTCAGAGGCGCTATCGGTAGTGTACTAATGGTTGATGATATCTCTATTGAATATTAATTCTATGAAATTTATATATCTATGGGTCGCACTTTTTAGTGTGACCTTTTTCACATCTTCACTTCAGGCACAAACTAGTGAAGAACAAAATAATGAAAAATCACTAGTTTGGGGAGGAAGGTTTAGCATTAACTTTGGTGCATCAGTACCACTCTATTTCCAGGATATTCCAAAAAGGTATTCTTGGTCTACAACATTCAACCCCTCAGTTGGAGCATATGTTGAAATTCCATTAAAAGAAGACCGAAAGTCTGTACATATTGAACTTATTTATACTAGAAAAGGAAATTCAACAGAAGCAACAGTAGAGAACCGTTACTTTAAGGTAAGCGATAATTATCAAGGTTATGTTACTGGTGATGTTCAAACCAATATCAGCCTAAACTATATTGAAATTCCTATTCAGTTTAAGACTAATCTTTCTAAAAAAGATAATGGTTGGTATGCTATCGCAGGTTTATATGTAGCTGCAATGGTCTCAGGAACATTTGATGGTATATTATACGCTGGTGGTACATTAGAAGATATTGTAGGTAGTAGTACTGAAATAGGAAGAGACACTCCCTATGATTATAGTTCAGATTTAGTCAATTTTGATTGGGGTGCCCAATTTGGTATTCAAAAAGAAATTGGTGATCACTTCACTGTCGACACCCAAATTGCTTGGGGATTTAATGGTATATTCCCAAGAGGGTATGACACCGTAGATCCAAACCTCTTTAATTTATATGGTAAAGTAGGTGTACTTTATAAAATTGGAAAATAAAAAAAGGAGTAAGTTAATCGCTTACTCCTTTTTTAATGAAATTTTCGTTTATCCCCTACAGTAAAGTTGATGGGCAAACATATTCTGTTGTTTCAATTCCTGCTTCTTTAATGGCCTTGAAACCTCCTTTCACATCTATGATATTATCAAATCCTCTTGATTTCATAATAGAAGAGGCAATCATTGAACGATACCCTCCTGCACAATGAATATAGTAAGTAGCCTCTTTATCTAGATCACTCCATTCAGTATTAATATGATCCAAAGGCTTGTTGACCACTTTTTCATTACTTATATGTTCAGAAATATACTCAGAGTTTTTTCTAGCATCAATTACATTAATATCATTTGCTAAACGAGATTTAAATTCATCTGCAGAGATTGATTCAATAGAATCTACTTCTTTTCCAGCAGCTTTCCATGAATTAATCCCACCTTCTAAGTATCCCAAAGTATTATCGTAACCTACTCTTGATAACCTAGTAATTACTTCTTCTTCAGATCCTTCGTCAGCAATAATTACAATTGGTTGCTTTAGGTCGACAATTAACGCACCTACCCAAGGAGCGAATCCACCTTTCACTCCAATATTAATAGAATTAGGAATAAAGCCATCCTTAAAGGTTTGTGGTGCTCTAGTATCTAACATCAATGCTCCTTCTGCATTTACAATCTCTTCAAACAACTGAGGACTTAAAGCAACATTTCCTCTATCTAGAATTTGATCAATATTCTCGTATCCCTCTTTGTTTAACTTTACATTTTTAGGGAAATATTGAGGAGGAGTAGCTAAACCAGTGGTTACCTCTTTGATAAATTCAGCTTTTGTCATATCGGCTCTAAGAGCATAATTTGTCTTTTTCTGATTACCAAGAGTATCATGTGTCTCTTTACTCATATTTTTCCCACAAGCTGACCCTGCTCCATGTGCAGGATATACAACTACATCGTCAGCAAGGGGCATGATTTTATTTCTAAGAGAGTCAAATAGCAAACCAGCAAGATCCTCTTGTGTTAAATCTGACTTCACGGCTAAATCCGGTCTACCCACATCTCCGATAAATAATGTATCTCCAGAAAACAAGGCCACATCTTTTCCACTCTCATCTTTTAACAAGAAAGAAGAAGACTCTTGAGTATGTCCCGGAGTATGTAAAACCGTAATTGTGATATCACCTACATTAAACACCTCTCCATCTTCTGCGATATGTGCATCATATGATGTTTTGGCTGTTGGTCCGAAAACTATTGCAGCTCCTGTTTCCTCTGCTAAAGAAACATGTCCAGATACAAAGTCAGCATGGAAGTGAGTTTCAAAAATGTATTTAATTTTAGCTCCTTCTTTCGTTGCTTTTTCTAAGTAAGGCTTTGTTTCTCTTAGTGGGTCGATGATAACAGCCTCACCTTTGGATTCAATATAATATGCACCTTGTGCTAAACATCCTGTGTAAATTTGTTCGATTTTCATAATGCTTAGAAGTTCTATGTTTATATATGTCTTAAATATTTCTCTCTTTAAATTCGTTACTCTGAATCGCGCGCTCAAAGTTACGTCTTATTTCCAATTGATTACCTTTTTTATCATAATAATCTATGGCTGATTGTACATCCAGGAAAAAGTGATCCTTACCTAATCTCTGTGTTAAACCTACCCGATTAAAGAAATCTCTCACTGGACCGATCACCTCTGAAAAATAGGTACGAATTCCCTCTTGTTTGAGATCATAAATCAAATCTTCTAAAGAGGATAATGCCGTTGTATCAATATTGGATACTGATCCAAAATGTAAAACCAACAATTTTAAATCGCCTTTTTTCTGATCAATTTCACATCTTATTTTATCATAAAAATGACTACTATTTGCGAAATAAAGCTGTGCATCCTGACGAATAACAATCACATCCTCTCTCACTTCAGCATCTTTAAAGCGTTGTATATTTCTATAGTCTTCAGTCCCCTTTAACCTGCCTAGTATCGCTATATGGGGTGTTGCTGTTCTTTTCACTAATAATAAAAGGCTTAACAACATTCCAGATAAAATCCCTTCCTGAATCCCCCATAAAAGGGTAATAAGAAAAGTAAAAAGAAGCATGTAAAAATCTTCCCTTTTCGTTTTCCAAAGAAATTTAGGGTATGAAGTATCTATAAGTCCATACACTGCAACTAAAATTATAGAGGCTATGATTGCTTTGGGAAGTGACTCAAAAAATGGTGTCAAAAACAGCAAAGTCACTAATAACAAAACTCCACTGATTATACTTGCCAAATTTGTTTTCGCTCCCGCCTGATCATTAACAGCTGATCTACTAAACCCGCCTGTACCATGAAAAGAGCCAAAGAAAGATCCAATAATATCCCCTATTCCAAGAGCAATAAATTCTTTATTATTATCAATTTCGTATTCTCCCTTATGTCTTTGTTGAAGTGCTTTACTTACTGAAATTGATTCCATGTATGCTATCAATGCTATGGCAAATGCTGATGGAAGCAATTTCAAAACCATATCGTATGTAATGTTAGGAATACTAAATTCAGGAAATCCACTTGGAATTTTTCCCAACACATTTATTTCCAAATTAAAAGAATACATAATCACTAACCCAACAATAACTGCTACCAAAGACCCTGGTATTCCTTTTCCGAATTTCTTTGTTAATCGTATTAATAAAATACCACTAATACCTATTAAAACTGCATACCAATTAAATTGATCAAATTGCTTGAGCGTAGAGAACAATGTTATCAAGGTTGACGATTTATGATCTACAGATATCCCAAAGAAATTATTAAGCTGATCTATACCTATCACAAAGGCAGCTGCAGAAGTAAAACCGCTGATCACTGGCTTACTCAAGAAATTAACTAGAAAGCCAAATTTGATCACCCCGAAAAACAACTGAATCAGTCCTATCATTAACGTTAATAATATAACTGCAGAAATATATTGATCAGTTCCTACAGCAGCTAATGAGGAAACTGCCGCTGCAATTAACATAGAATCGATCGCAACAGGCCCAACAGCAACTTGTCTTGAAGTCCCCAATAATGAATAAGTAAACTGAGGAATCATGGCTGCATAGAGGCCATAAACCGGCGGTAACCCTGCCAAGCTAGCATATGCCATTCCTTGAGGAATAAGCATAATTCCTACTGTTAAACCTGCAGATATATCGCCAGATAAATATTCTTTTTTATAATTCTTAAGCCAAGGTGCTATAAAGTATTGATTTCGCATTTGAAAGTGATTATCTATTACAAAGGTGGGAAAAGAAAATAATAGTTTATGTAACAATCATCACATAAAAAAGAGTATCCACACTTATAGTGAATACTCTCTTTTTCTAGTTAAAACCTAACTTATCATTGTACAAAATGATAGGTCATAAGATAAATAACAATTTAAAGTTTCTTACTTAATTAATGACTTTATAGTTATAAGAACCTGAATTTGAGCTGATTTTTACTATCAACAACCCACTTGAAAAACCATCCGTTTTAATTGACATATTTTCTTTTGAAGATTCAGTAAATAATAATTTACCATTGATATCATAGACTGATACATTATAAGAAGTTAAAGTCGTTTGAATATGAATAACTCCTTCCGTTTTGGTTGGAAACACCTTTATTTGGTTTTTCAGATCATTATCCAATGAAGTTATATCACCATCTATCTCATCCAAATAATCCTCTAAAGAAAGGATAATTGCTACAGCAACTGTATTTTGTAACTCATCACTTCCTACCAATATTAAATCAAGTTCTTCAATTGCTTTTACCCTTGTTCCTGAAGGAAGCTTTGTAACGTCAATAGTAATCGTTAATGTCTCTTCATCAAAAATTACATAATCTGGAATAGATTCTCCATTCGCTTGTATTAGAATAAACTTCTTATCTAAACCTGTTAAACTTGAAAATAATGTTTCATCTACTCTTATCTCAATAACCTCTTCATCTATATTTTCTATAACTAAATGTTCATCTTGGAATTCTTGATAGTTTGAAAACTGATACGTTACATTTATTAAATTTTCACCTTCACTGACAGTATGAGATCTATTTAATGACACATCTTCTTTATCCCCATTCACTAACAATTCATATGTGATATCACCCTTTTCGAAATTATAGACAAAAGTATAAATACCATTACCTTTGTGGCTATAAACATCTCTACTTAATGACACCGATACTCCATTTATATTGATGGATAAAGTATCTTTATCTGGCTCAAATAATAATGCTTCAATTAATGGTTGCATATCAATTTCCCATGTTACCTCATTGAGATGATCGTTGGGCTCTGGTGTAAAAGAATATTCATCTTCTATAAATAAAGTATAATTGAGTTTTTCCTCTTCTTTATGTAAATATTTATGATCCTGATAATTAAGGTATCTATTTTCAAAAGTAATTCCACCAGAAATAATCACTTGATCATTCACTTTTACCATATCCTTTAAACTATAAAAAACTGGTCGTAAAGGTGTCACTTTCTCTCTATTACCGTCTTTAGAATACTTTATCAAAGCGTTATACATTTCTTTAGTAGATGTTGTATAAATACTTTCTTGACCGGATGTAACAACATCAGATCTAATATCTAATAAATAATATAAGTTTTCATCATCAACTAATAACCTAGTGTAACCATAATTATAACCATACTTGTGGTCATAAGGTAAAAATTCACTCCAAACTGGGATACCTTCACTATCTATTTTTATTACAAAATTTGAAAAATCACCTGCCTCTACACCTTCATCTTTCGGAATTAAATGGCCTTCAAATAAAGTATCATTAGAGTAAATCCAGCCTGTTATATAAACAGAATTATCACCTGCCTGAAACCCTGTTGGCCAACCTGTTCCCCCTCCTGATTGACCACTTATTAAAGATTTAGCCCACTTAACAGAACCATCACTAGAATTAATAGCTATCAAAGGAGAATTTACCTCTCTATTTTTAAAAGCTTCCAATTCTCCCTCTTCTGTTGAGATACCTTTGCTAATAAATTCACCGGATAGATATAATAAACCTTGTTTATCAGCGGTCAAAGTAATAAGATAATATGAGCCTATTTGATTAACCGTCAAGAAGGTCACTTCCTCAACCTTCTCAGTATCTAATCGATGTATATAAATAATATCATCATTATGTTCATACTCTGCATAGTAACCTAAACCATCAAAAGTAGTTACCGAGATGTCTTGGCTACTTCCAGTAGATGTTGAATAATTGAGTAAGTTTAATTCATTATCCAAGTAAACTATAACAGATTTAGAATCTGCCATTAAAGAATGTTCATTATTATCATAAGTAAATGAACTGGCATTATTTGGATTCTGTAATACCAATATGACATTCCCCGATGTTTCATCTACTTTTAAGTTATTTCCGAATTCATCTACAGTACCTAAGGAGAAATTCTTGTTTATTAGTACTTCTCCAACACTATTAAGTTTTTGTAAGTTAGACGTATTCTGGTTTTCAATACTTGATCCAAATCTATAAATATTATTTTCTATATCTGACTCAATAGCTGTATAATCATAAATACTATCATATCGAACTTCATTAATCTTTGAAGTCATATCTGTAATGATTTCATATGAAAAATATCCATATTGATAATCTATATAGAATACTAATTGTGCTTTTTGTCCTTTATTTGCTCTTACAGGAAAGCGTATATCAACTGTCCTTTCATCACCAATTAAAAGAGTAGTATCACCATTCAGCATAAAATAGAATTCATGTTCAAGAGCTATTTCTTCTGAAATATATTTGATAATTCCTTTATCAGAATGATGTTCCACCCTACTAATTTCAACTGCTGTACCCAGTTTATCATCAACTTTAGGTAGGTAGGCTACTGAGGTGATTTCATGAAGTGCCACTTTTTTATTGTAAATATCAACGGTATAATAATAAGAAGAATAATCACCATTACCATTAAGTTGATATTCTGTACTTGAAGGAATTAAATTAGACTGTTCATCAATTGAAAGTTTATCTCCGTTATCAGTCATAAAATAGATGCCTGCATCATTTTTTAAGTAATTGATTCCATAAAAAATATTGTCTCTCTTATTTAATACGGAAAGCATACTTCTTGTAACAGAAGATCCACCAATAGTTAGTTCCTTTGATGAAAGAATTGGATGTCTATCTTTAAAACTAGTAGTTGGATCTAATTCAAAATCAATCTGTAGCGTTTTATTATTACTACTGATTGACTCCACTGACTTCTCATTGTAAACAACAGATCCTGAACCTGTTATATTCCCATTTATTTTTATTCCATTGGAAAGATCTATATCTAAATTTGTATAATTTATCCCTTCATAACGTACTCTACCATACCCTTTAAACACATAGTCTTTATAAAATTTAAAAACATTTACACCTGATGAAAATTCATTGATATACATTCTATCAGACTGATCCATGAATATTTCCGTTTTTGATGAAGTGTTTACTACTGCATAATAGTTTTCGAATTGATCTGCTTTTATCGAAATATTTTCCTTATTGATCAAAGATGGATCATCTAAATAGAATGAAGCAAACTTATCAAATCTTTCATTATGAAAACTCGTAATGAAATACCCTTTCGAATAATTATTGGATTCAAAATATCCATAATAGTTAATTAATTCTCCTTCGTAATAAACACCTGTAACAAATGCCTGATCTTGTCCTCCTTCAATACTATAGATTGTTGATAACTTTTCTGGGTTTCTCTGTGAAAACAATGAAAAGTTCCTGATTTGAAATTCAGTATCAATCTTTAATGCAAATAAATCGTTACTTACATGATAAGTACTTAAACTACCATCAAACTGAAATCCATCTGTTACCAAGTCTCCTACTACATAAATATTTCCAGACCTATCAGTGGTCATTATACTTGCTTCAAAATCAGATTTCTGATCAAATGTTAAATTCTTACTCCATTGATGTGATCCTGAAGCGTCCCATTTTGTTAATTGTATAATAGACTCAGATCCAAAAGTCTCATTTATTTCATTGACTGTAACCTCACTATCAGCAAGGTAAAGTTGTGTGTAAATATTGTTCTCTAAATCAATTGACAAATCATAACCATCTTTTTCTATAAGACCTAAATTTGAAGAATTAAAGACCTTCTTAGTATAATTAACGGTTAGGTCATTATTCAACACAAACAGTACTAACTGATCTTCATTAGTTACAGTATAATTGACGTTATTAAATGTGATGCCATTTTCTGTGTTATTATTTACCAATACTGAAATAACTTCACCGTCTTCACTTACTTGAAAAAAAGCTCCCCTTTTATTTTGAAACGTTGTACTAAAAAGAAATTTATCACCATTATTTTTTTGAATATAACCTACTGAATCGCCATCACAATCTAAACAATTTCCGACAACGTATTTATTCCCAACATTATCATATTCAGTTCCTAGAATGATAACATTATTATTAGTTGTGCTTAGACTATTAACCAAATGCTTCTTTTCATTATTTATTGAGATAGATGAAATCCCTAAATCATAATAAAAATCAAAGGAAAAGTCTGTTATTATACCATTATCAGTATTATTATTTAATTGATTCGTATAAGAGAGATTAGAAACAGTAGCACCATACCATTCAAGGGTTTTATCAGCATCTGCTACGATTTTATATCTATCCTGTAATAAAAAACTATACGGCACTTCGAAGGTGAGTACTTTGTTTTTATAGGAATACAATAATTCCATTGGAGTACTCCATTCAGAGTTATATTCATCCAATTTTGTCAATACTGAAAGCCCTTTCAATTCTGTGACTTCATAACTCATATTCATAAGGTTCACATGAATATGAAACAATGCTTGACTTCCTTTTACATCTAAATAAATTGAGGTTCCATTAGAAGATAACACGTTTGATGTACTCTTCCCAATTTGTTCTCCTTCTAGACTTTCGAAAAATACTTCTCCACTTTTAGTTGCATAAAGAATAGTTTCGAAATTTGAGTCTCCTGCTGAAATCAGTTTTAATTGTTCTATGCCAGAGGGCAAGACTTCACCTTTAATAAAAAGTGATTTTGTAGAAATTTGTCCATAAGTTACTTTAAAAGTAGCTAATAACAGTAAAGACAAGAGTAGCGACAATTTGAGCTTGTAGTTCATCTTTAAGTTTAAATAATTATTAATGCTTTAAGTACACAACTTGTTGGATTTAGTCTGTGTGTTTTGTCAAATATAATTGAAGTCATTAACAATTCGAAATTTAAATATGACAACAAACCTTTTAATGATTATCAAATTTCATCTCACCCTGTCGCTTTGTCAGTAAAACTGACAAATCTTATCGATTTTTTACATTGGCACACTTCATGTAAAAAAGGCAATGAAGATTATTTTTTCTTCTATACTTTTTAGAATAACAAAAAATTATAAAACAGATAAATAAAAATGTCACAAGTAAACATTAAACCCTTAGCAGATAGAGTTTTAATTGAGCCTGCAGAAGCAGAAACTCAAACAGCATCAGGTCTATTTATCCCTGACAATGCAAAAGAAAAACCACAAAGAGGTACTGTAGTAGCGGTTGGTAATGGTACTAAAGATGAGCCTTTAACTGTTAAAGTGGGTGATACTGTCATTTATGGTAAGTACTCAGGAACTGAATTAAACTTAGAAGGAAACGATTACTTAATGATGCGTGAGGCTGACATTTTAGCTATCGTATAATTATTAATTAAAGAGTGAGGTTAATCTCACCACTATTAAAACAAAATTTCAACAGAGAAAGCACAAGAACTTCTCTAAAAAATATAAAAATATTATGGCAAAAAATCTTCATTTCGATACTGAAGCAATCGAGGGATTAAAAAAAGGTGTTGATGCTTTAGCAAACGCTGTAAAAGTTACTTTAGGACCAAAGGGACGTAACGTAATCTTAGAAAAATCATTTGGATCACCACACGTAACAAAAGATGGTGTTTCAGTAGCTAAAGAAATCGAATTAGCAGAGCCAATCGAAAATATGGGTGCTCAATTAGTAAAAGAAGTAGCTTCTAAAACTGCTGATGAGGCAGGTGACGGTACTACTACTGCTACTGTATTGACGCAAGCGATCTTCACTACAGGTATCAAAAACGTTGTAGCTGGAGCAAACCCAATGGATTTGAAGCGTGGTATCGATAAAGCTGTTAAAGCTATCGTTGCTGAATTAAAGAATACTTCAAAAACTGTTGAAACAAACAAAGAAGTTGAGCAAGTAGCAACTATCTCTGCTAACAACGATGCTGAGATCGGTAAAATGATCGCTGAAGCAATGGAAAAAGTAGGTAAAGATGGTGTTATCACTGTTGAAGAAGCAAAAGGTACTGAAACAGAAGTAAAAACTGTTGAAGGTATGCAATTTGACCGTGGTTACCTTTCTCCATACTTTGTGACTAACACAGAGAAAATGGAAGCAGATATGGAAACTCCATACATCTTAATCTACGACAAGAAGGTTTCTACAATGAAAGAATTACTTCCTGTTTTAGAACAAGTTGCTCAAACTGGTAAGCCATTAGTAATTATCGCTGAAGATGTTGATTCTGAAGCTTTAGCTACTTTAGTAGTAAACAAAATCCGTGGTGCATTAAAAGTTGCAGCTGTTAAAGCTCCAGGTTTTGGTGACCGTCGTAAAGCAATGTTGCAAGATATCGCTGTTCTTACTGGTGGTACTGTTATCTCTGATGAGACAGGTATGAAACTAGAAGATGCGACTATCGATATGTTAGGTACAGCTGAAAAAGTTATCATCGACAAAGACAATACTGTAGTTGTAAATGGTGCTGGTTCTGCTGACGCTGTTGCTGCAAGAGTTGCTGAAATTCGTGTTCAAATCGAAAACACTACTTCAGACTATGATAAAGAGAAATTACAAGAGCGTTTAGCTAAATTAGCTGGCGGTGTTGCAATTATCTATATCGGTGCGGCTACTGAAACTGAAATGAAAGAGAAGAAAGATCGTGTTGACGATGCTTTAGCAGCAACAAGAGCAGCCGTTGAAGAAGGTATCGTAGTTGGTGGTGGTACTGCCCTATTGAGAGCTTCTTCAGTTCTTGATTCAGTAGAAACAGCTCATCCTGATGAGGAAATTGGTGTTCAGATTGTAAAAACTGCAATCCAAGCTCCTTTAAGAACTATCTTAGGAAATGCTGGTTTAGAAGCTTCAGTTATCGTAAATAAAATTTTAGAAAGCGAAGGTAACTTCGGTTTCAATGCTCGTACTGAAGAGTACCAAGACTTAGTTGAGGCTGGTGTTATTGACCCTACTAAAGTAACTCGTCTTGCTTTAGAGCATGCTGCTTCAGTTGCTTCTTTATTATTAACTACTGATTGTGTAGTTTCTAATGAGAAAGAAGAAGGTGGTGCTGCAGCTCCTGCTATGCCTCCAATGGGAGGTGGTATGCCAGGTATGATGTAATAGACATTATCAGTAGTTATATATATAAGAAAGGCACTCATTCGTGAGTGCCTTTTCTATTTTTAAACTTTTATATCTTTAAAGTCTTGAGTTTCGGAACTATATTTTTTAAGAAGCTTTTCATCGTGTTTCACCTCTTTGTATAAAACATCTACCAAATGATGAATTTTACTATCTATATTTTCTAAGTTCTTCTTGACGACATCCATTAGAAAATTCTTTTCTTCTAGTGAAACTTCTGTGGCTCGAAATAACTCCAAAATACCCAACGATGTAGATAGGTTTCCTCTTAAATGATGGGAAATAAAATCTAATGCATTATTCAAGTTCTTATTGTCTTTCTCTATTTGTCGGATATAGGAGAATGTATCAGACTCATCTGAATACACACTTACAACATATTCATCTTTTAATTTTTGAACTCTATTCGTTCTGTACAGGATATCAGATTTACTCATTTTATATCCTTTTAATGGAACAACTTGAGAAACCCCAGTTTGATAAACCTCTTCTAATGCATCTACTAATCCCATTTCATTAACATTCGGGTAGAGTTCATCTATCATCTTACCCTTGTATGCGACATCCATTGCCCCATCCATTTTTCTTCCCGCCTTATTATAATAATAAAACTCAAACTGTCGCTCTGACTTACGCCTGTATATGGCAACGCCTAATGGAGAATTATCATAATAGTTAAGTAGTTCTTGAGTCATGTAAATTAAGTATAAATCAGTTTTTGTGTTAATCTAAAATAATCCTTTTTTAGGAACTATTATAAAGTACGTAATGTTCTTAGCTAGTTTCTAAAATAAAATATGGAAAAAAAGGTCATTCTCAGTAAAAACATTCGAATGACCTTCTATTAGGGTAGTTATAGTTTAACCACTACTCTACCACTTATTTGCCCTTTAAAGATGGCATTAACTTTATCTTCTAACCCTTCAAGGTTTACTTCTTCTGTAATTTCATCAAGAGTTTCAGGCATCCATGATGCACCAATGTTATTCCATACTTTTACTCTTTCAGCATAAGGGAAGTTTTGAGAATCAATACCAATTAATGAAACCCCTCTTAAAATAAATGGAAACACATTAATAGGTAAATCAAAAGATGCTGCATTACCACAACATGTTACTACTCCCAAAGGATTGGTTGCTTTAATACCAGTAGCAAGATATTCACCTCCAACAGTATCTATAACACCTGCATACAACGGTTTCAATAAAGGACGTTGATTTCCTTCAAGGAATTCTTCTCTTGTAATAACATGTGAAGCACCTATTTTCTTTAGATAATCTGCTTTTTCTGCTTTTCCAGTTACGGCAACTACAGAATACCCTAATTTATTAAGAATAGTAACTGCAATAGAACCTACTCCACCAGTAGAACCTGTAACTAAGATATTTCCATCTTCAGGACTAACATGAGGAATTAATTTATAAACAGACATTGCTGCTGTTAGGCCTGCAGTCCCCAATTCCATACTAGATTTTAATGTTACACCTTTAGGCATTGGAACGACCCAATTTGACGGCACTTGGATATATTCGGAAAATCCTCCCCAAGTGTTCATCCCTAAATCATAACTTGTTACAATAACTTCATCTCCTTCTTTGAAATTATCCGATTTACTAGAAACAACTACACCAGATGCATCAATACCAGGTGTATGAGGATAATTTTTTGTAACTCCAGGTTTTCCTAATGCAGATAAAGCATCCTTATAATTTAAAGATGAATACGCTACTTTAACTAAAACCTCTCCTTCTGGTAAATCCGATAATTCTTTATTTTGAATGGAAGATTTGAATTCTTTCTCTCCTACTTTTTCAGTAACAAAAGCTTTGAAAGTTGTCATTTTAATAATGGGGTTTAATTGTAAAGTCACAATGTACAGCTAAGGTGTACACTAAATAATGACTTTAGACACAATTTACACCCATTATCATCATATTAATTAAACGATCATCAGATTATTTAATCATGAAAAATATTTCTTAGGATATTCATAAAAGAGTTCCTCTCCTTTAGTTAACTCTTTCCAAGAATCAGCTTCTTTAAATTCAATAGCTATAACACCAGCAGTTGGAATATTTTCTATATAGTCACTTAAAAAATGATTTCTTAAATCTGTAATCGCAGGATTATGAAAAACCAACATTACGGTTTCAAGATTTTCGTCTAGATACTTGATAACATCTAAAATTTCATCATGCAAAGCATTGTAAAAATCTTTTTCAAAGTGCAATTGTTTACTTAAAGTTTCTGCTACTTTTTCTGCAGTTAACTTAGTTCGCTTTGCGGGAGATGAAATGATCAAATCAGGCATAAGTTTATGTTCAAATAACACATCTGCCATCTTTACGAGATCTTTCTCTCCTCGTTTGTTTAAAGGCCTGTCAAAATCAGTCAAAAGTGGATTTTTCCAGCTCGACTTGGCATGCCTCATTAGTATTAACCTTTTCAAAATTTATACTTTCTCAATTTTTGACTAAAAATAAGCACCAAAATGATATAATAAAAAACGTTAAAGCTTATATTTAATATATTAAGTATTATTTTAATTTTTGCCTTTGGCATTATCATTTCTTTAAGGCTTAATTAAATCAGCGTGATTTTTTCACAACCCATTTTTAAGAATGACAAGATCATCTAACTCTAAGAATAAATCATTAATACTACAACTGTTCATTATTGTAGGGCTTATCCTTATTTCAAAGCCTTCATTTGCTCAACTTGAAGCTCCTAAATATGTCAATGAATATTTGGCTATTGGTGTTGGTGCAAGAGGATTGGCAATGGGTAATTCTTTAACGGAAACTGTTGATGATGCCACTGCAGGATATTGGAACCCTGCAGGTTTATTGAATATAGAGGACCGTTATACCGCTTCATTAATGCATGCAGAGTATTTTGCTGGTATTGCAAAGTATGATTTCGGTGGCTTTGCTACCAAAATTGATGATCAATCTGCTTTAGGAATAACTTTTATCCGCTTTGGTGTAGATGACATTCCAGATACTCGTTTCTTATTTGATCCTGATGGCAACATTAATTGGGATAATGTACAAAGTTTCTCGTCTGCAGATTATGCCTTCCTTTTTTCATATGCAAGACAATTCCCGCAACTTCCTCACTTAAAATTCGGTGCAAACGCAAAAGTGATTTATAGAAATGCAGGACAATTTGCCAATGCTTGGGGCTTTGGTTTAGATGTTGGATTACAATGGCAAA
The DNA here is from genome assembly GCF_012641475.1 of Flammeovirga agarivorans. Lineage (NCBI taxonomy): Bacteria > Pseudomonadati > Bacteroidota > Cytophagia > Cytophagales > Flammeovirgaceae > Flammeovirga > Flammeovirga agarivorans. The sequence continues at coordinate 142,861 of NZ_JABAIL010000010.1, forward strand.
AAGAAAGATGGTTTGCCGGTGTAACTGCAAAAGATATTACAGGTACATATAATGTATGGACCTACAATCCAGCAACTTTCTATGAAATCTTCAAAGCCACTGGCAATACAATTCCTGACAATTCTGTAGAAGTAGCAACTCCTCGCCTTATTGTTGGAGGTGCAAGAAGCTTTGCAATATGGAAACAAAGTCAGCTAGAAAATGCAGAAGAACTCATTGGAGCCTTGGTCTCTGTTGGTTTTGATATGACTTTTGATGGGAAAAGAAATACTGTGATTAAAACAGATTTAATCTCTGTTGATCCCCACATGGGTGTTGAATTCCATTACAAAAAAATGATTTTCTTAAGAGGTGGAATCTCCCAGCTTCAATACATTAAAGACTTTGACGGGTCTGAATCACTAGAATTCTTACCGAGCTTTGGTGCTGGATTTGCATTTAAAGGCTTTACTGTAGATTACGCTCTTACCAACATTGGCGACGTCTCTTCAGCATCTCTATATTCTCATATCTTTAGTTTAAAGGTTGATTTTGGTAGATCCATCAAAAGAAACGAATCCACTCCGAAAAGTGATAAGTATTATTAATATTAGTTCAAAATACGTTTAAAATAGACATTCTTCTTACTCAATCCATTACTATTCAGTGAATTAATTGACTTTTTTGCATATTACCCTTATAATTGAGGAACTATCTACTTATTTACTGTACTATTACTTCGCTTTAATGGACTCGAATTTCACTTTTAAAAACTTATTTTTTGTCTGTTATTTCATTTTTCTACTTTCAACTGATGTACTAGCACAACATGAAAATGTATATGCGATCCATCAAGAAGAGCTAGCAATCAACAACAGTGACTTTCATAAAATTCTTTTTGAATGCAATGAAACTCTGAAACACGACGCTAATAACAAAGAAGCTCTATACAAGAGAGGTGTGATAAAAACAGAACTTGGATCATTCAAGAGTGCTCAGAATGACTTTACAAAAGCGCTTCATCTAGCACATGGAAACAAAGTCGATATATATTATCGAAGAGGAATCTCCTACTTTCTTGAAAATGACTTCTTAAATGCAATTTCTGATTTTGATAGTGCCATTCACATTCAACCTAATCATGTAAAGGCATTATGGAAGAAAGCCCAATCCTATTATCAAATTGGCGCCCAGTCGTTAACATTAAAAACACTTGATCAAATCAGTATAGTTAACCCTGAAGATGCTGTTACATGGCATGACATGGGAACATTATACCATAAAAATCATCAACCACATAAAGCGAAAGACTGCTTTACTACAGCATTAATACTTGATCCAAAAATGTCATCTTCATACAATCATAGAGGTATGATCTACGAATCATTGGATGAAATTGCAAAAGCTTTTGATGATTATAACAGAGCAATCTTTTATGACTCTGCGTTTGTGGATGCCTACAATAACAGAGGCCTTATCTACCTTAAATTTGAAGATTTTGTAGAGGCTGAAAATGATTTTTCATCGGCGATAACACATGGTATTCATTTACATAAAGAAGCACTTAATAATAGAGCAATAACGAGATATCTTACCGGTAGATTCTCTGAAAGCCTTACAGATATCAATACACTTATTAATAATTACCCGTATTATGCAAATGCTTACATTACTAGAGGTAATATAAAAGAGCGTTTACATGATGATGCAGGAGCTTGCTCAGATTGGCATAAAGCAGCCGAACTAGGCATGCTTGTGGGACTCAAATATGCACAGGGCACTTGTCATTAACTACTTATATGAAGAAAATACTAATTTTATTTACCTTACTCATTAGTTCTTTCCTACTACAAGCTCAAAATATAGTAGACTCAACGAACCATGTCGTAGACCTCGGTCAAAAAGACATGAGTCTTGTCAGAGATTTAGTGAGACTTGGGGATAGTCTATTCTACCAATTACATCAACCTGATGAAGCTTTTAAATATTATTTCGGTGCTTATGATTATATCAGTGAAGAACCTGGAATCAATAAGAAAATTGGGGAATGCTATTTAGCTTCGATTACTGAAGAAAAATCAGATGGAATTACCTATCTCAAAAAAGCCTTAGCCATCGAAGGAGATACTGCATCTTCTGATCTATATTTTAATATTGCAACTACTCTACACTACAACGCTTTATTTGATGAAGCGACTGAATATTATGAAAAGAGTATAAAGGGAAGTGATAAAGTAGAAGTGATTGAAAAGAGAATCAAGGAATGCATCTTTGGCAAAGAATTTTATTCTTCACCCAAACAGCATGTTATTATCAAGAACTTAGGCCCATTAGTGAACTCAAAATATGCAGATTTCTGCCCATTAGTTGATGCTGTGGAAGATGATCTCTACTTCACAACAAGAAGACATGAGTTTAGAACTGATAATCCGGATATTCAAACCCATTTATGGGAAAATATATATCACAGTCACCGCAAAGATTACTCTCACTGGAGTAGTCCTGTACCGCTCCCTAATCCTGTAAATCATGATCATCATACAGCAACAGTATCAATCAGTATGGATGGATCTGAAATGATCTTATTTAGAAGTGGAGATCTGTATATTTCTTACTCACAACAAGACACCATTTGGTCAAAACCTAAGAAACTTCCCAATCAAATCAATAGTATTTTTGTTGAAACATCCGCTTGTCTCAACTACCAAATGGATACTCTGTACTTTGTTAGCAATGATGAGTTTTCTACAATTGGCGGGCTTGATATCTACATGTCGATAAAAGATAGGAATGGCAAATGGGGTACTGCTAGAAATTTAGGAGCTATGATTAACACTCCTTACGATGAAGAAGGGGTTGCCTTATCTAGAGATGGAAATACACTTTATTTTAGCTCAAGAGGACATGACACCATGGGTGGGTACGATGTTTTTAAATCTACAAAAGATTTTCAAGGAAATTGGTCCACTCCGGAAAACCTAGGTTACCCGATTAATTCTCCATATGATGATGTCTACTTTATGATACGTAGTAATGGAAGACATGCTTATTACTCTTCTTCAAGACAAGGAGGTTATGGGGAAAAAGACATTTATCGCATCTCTATCTTAGATGAAGACAAACCTCTATCACTCGATAGAAAAGAAATCGATTTTCTACTCTTAAACAAAGACTCGCTTCAACATAAAAAACATCCAACTCATGTTGATCATTTAAAAGAGGTAAAACAACAAACTTTAGATGCTACAACTGATTTATTAAAAACTCTTATGCTACATGCGCAGTTATCTTCAAAAGATTCTGTTAATCAAATAGAATAACGTCAATAATTTCAACTGAAAAGTAGTACGTAACAGGTAAGTTGTTATTTTTGCATCTCAAATTGAAAAATTATGATTTACATTAATAGAAGAGAGTTTTTCAACGCAGCTCACAAACTTTACAATCCTAACTGGACGAAAGAACAAAACGAGGAGTTTTTTGGGCCGTGCGCAAATGAAAACTGGCATGGGCATAACTTTGAAATGGTGATCACTGTAAAAGGTGAGCCTGATCCAAATACAGGATATGTGATGAATATGAAAGACTTGGGAAAAATTGCCAAAGAACATATCATCGATAAAGTGGATCATAAAAACTTAAACATGGATGTTGATTTTCTGAAAGGAAAAATGACAAGCTGTGAAACTTTGGCTACTGAATTTTGGAAGATCTTAGCACCAAAAGTAAAAGAATTTGCACCTAACGCTCAACTTCATTGTATCGAGTTGCATGAAACTAGAAAGAACTTTGTTCGCTATTATGGTGAATAATTATTCTTAAAGAAATATCCAAAGGATGCTTTTTACAGGCATCCTTTTTTTATTTCCTTTACCTTTATAGCTTTGTTATATATCTTGGTAGAACAATTCCACACACACTAAACTCATTTATGAAGTATTATCTAATAGCAGGAGAAAAATCTGGAGATTTACATGCCTCCAACCTAATGAAAGAGCTTCTTTCAAAAGATCCAGAAGCTGAATTCCGTTTTTGGGGAGGAGAAGAAATGCAGAAGGTGGGTGGAACAATGATACATCACTACTCTGAAATCTCTTTTATGGGTTTTTTAGAAGTAGCAAAAAACCTCTTGACAATTAGACGATACATGAATGAGTGTAAGAAAGATATCTTATGCTGGAAACCTGATGTAGTTATATTAGTAGACTTTTCAGGCTTTAATCTGAAAATTGCCAAGTATTTAAAACCAAGAGGCACAAAAGTATTTTATTACATTTCTCCAAAAGTTTGGGCTTGGAACCAAAGCAGAGCGAAAAGAATAAGAAATGTTGTCGACCGTATGTTTGTGATTATGCATTTTGAAAAAGCATTTTACAAAAAATACGATTACGATGTAGATTATGTAGGTAATCCTCTTTTCGATGCCATAAAACAATTTACACCTTCTCCTACCTTCTTTGAGGACAATCAACTAGATCCAAATAAAAAGATTATTGCTATTCTTCCAGGAAGTAGGTATCAAGAAGTAAGTATGATATTAAAGACCATGCTTACTATTATCCCAAAATACAATAAAGAAGAGTACCAATTTATTGTAGCTGGCGTTGAACACCTGCCTGCAGAATTATATAAAGAAGTGCAAGACCTTGGTGTAAAGTTATTATTCAATCAAACATATGATATATTGGATAAAGCTACTTCTGCGGTAGTTACTTCAGGTACAGCAACTCTTGAAACAGCATTGTTTGAAGTTCCTCAAGTGGTATGCTACCGAACTAGCCCTGTGACTTACAATATTATTAAAGCATTAATCAAGGTTCGTTTTATCTCACTTGTCAATCTAATTGCGGACAAAGAAGTGGTTAGAGAATTGATTCAAAACGACTTTACTACTGAAAATCTAGATAAAGAACTTCAATATACAATCACTTCAAAAAGAGAGAAGATCTTATCAGATTACAAAGAAATGAAAGATAAAATTGATACAGAAGGCACTTCAAAAAAAGCAGCATCACTCATGTATCAATATTTAACAGAAGGAATACCAGAACAGAAGTTCTAAATAAAAAAGCCGATTGACTTAAATATCAATCGGCTTTTTTATTATCTCATCGTTCTTCTCTCTAATTCCGAACGATCAATAATTTTATACTTTGAAGGTATCTTAAAAGGCATCTTCTGTTGTTCTTCCTTTATTTCAATCTTTGAAAAATCAATCGCAACAGTTATTTCTTTCTTTAATTCTTCTTTTGACTCACCAGATCCAATAAAAACATTGGTTTTATGTGGTGCGATTTGATCAGATTCTTCTGAGAGAACCTTAAAATCGGTATAATCAACAACAGCAAGCTTATCATCTTTCTTAAAATTGACAATAATCTCTTCTAACTTCTGATTACTTCTCCCGACCAAAGCCAGCAAAGTTAGCATCTTGTTCTTCTGAGTTAGTGAAAACATATCTTCCTCAACTCTCACTTTTGCATTATCTGCTATTCTTGAAGGCATATCACCCGTAAAAATAGACTGTAGCAGATCATAATCTATCTTTGACCCTAACAGGATCGCAACATCATCATAACTTAAGGTGTAGGCTTCTTTCCCCAACTTATCCAATGCAAATACACTATCCTTGGTAGCAAGAACTCTTAGTCCTTCAATTTTTGCTACTCGCATAGACATCCACATACGTTTATCCTTTTCAATTCTAGTATCAATGGCTACTTTAAGATCCTTTTGGGGTGAATCAAATTCTAACTTCCCTTTGGTTGATAAATAAGTGTAGTCTAGATTTCTTACATCTAAAGTAGACGCTTTACCATCACTAGAAACTCCTGTATTTTTTTTAGCACAAGATGAAATCAGAATGATAATAGAAAAGGATAAATATAATGTGTTTTTAAAATTCACTGTTTTAATTTCTTTTGAGAGGAAATAGCTAATACATATCGTATCAATAACTACTTTCCTTATTTATAAAGTTCAAAAAAAGGCAATTGAGTCATTACCCAATTGCCTTCTAATATAATCAATTTATGATTAGAGCTTTGCTAAAGCTTCTTCTAATGCTTTGATTTTGTCTTCAGCATCTTGTTGCTTCTGACGTTCTTTTGCTACTACAGCATCTGGTGCATTGGCAACAAATCTCTCATTAGAAAGTTTCTTTTGTACAGATTTAATAAAACCTTTAGTGTACTCAAGCTCTTTTGCTAACTTCTCTTTCTCTGCCTCTACATCGATTTGATCTGCTAAGTCGATGAAACATTTATCAGATTTGTAAACAAACTGAGTTGCTCCTTCTACTTCAGAATCTACCATTTTTAGAGACTCTAGGTTTGCCAACTTCGTAATGATACCACCGAAACGATCGTAAACAGTAGAATCAGAAGCTAAAACTGACATTGGAAGAGGTACTTTAGGTCCAATTTGGTTCTTGTTACGAACGTTTCTCACTTGTGAGATAATTTCGAAAGCAGCAGTAGCTTGTTCCAATAATGTTTTGTCGAAAGACTCAACAGTTGGGTAATCCGCAACTACTAAAGCATCTTCTGTTTCTCTTTCACGCACTGCATGCCAGATTTCTTCTGTTAAGAATGGCATGAATGGATGTAAAAGTCTAACGATCTTCTCAAAGAAATTGATTGTCGCTTCTAATGTCGCCTTATCGATTGGAGAACCGTACTCTGGTTTCACCATCTCTAAATACCACGAACAGAAGTCGTCCCATACCAATTTGTACACTGACATTAATGAGTCAGACAATCTATATTTCTCGTAGTTCGCTTCTACATCTTCCAATACTTGATTGAAACGAGATTCGAACCAATCGATCGCAATTTTATTTGATTCAGGCTGTGCTTCTTCACTTACTTCTAGACCTTTTACTAAACGTAAAGCATTCCAGATTTTATTAGCGAAGTTACGACCTTGCTCACATAATTTCTCATCGAAAAGTAAGTCGTTACCTGCAGCTGCAGACAATAACAAACCAACACGAACACCATCAGCACCATATACTTTCATTAAGTCCAAAGGATCAGGTGAATTACCTAATGACTTCGACATTTTACGGCCTTGGTTGTCACGAACCAAACCAGTTAAGTATACGTTTTTGAATGGCAATTCGCCTTTCCACTCATATCCTGCGATGATCATACGAGCAACCCAGAAGAATAAGATATCTGGACCTGTAACTAAATCATCTGTTGGATAGTAATAGTTAATTTCCTCGTTTTCAGGTTTTGTAATACCATCAAACACAGAGATTGGCCATAACCAAGAAGAGAACCAAGTATCCAATACATCCTCGTCTTGAGAAAGTTGGTCGATTGTGATATCAGCATCAATTTTCTGAGCCTCTACCAATGCCTCTTCTGCAGTTTCTGCTACCACAAACTCACCGTTAGGAAGGTAGAAAGCAGGAATTCTTTGTCCCCACCATAACTGACGTGAAATACACCAGTCTTTTACATTTTCCATCCAGTGACGGTACGTATTCTTGAACTTTGCAGGATGTAATTGAATATTATCATTCATTACATTCTCCAATGCAGGCTTAGAAATTTCTTTCATTGATACGAACCATTGTGTTGAGATTCTTGGTTCGATCACTGCACCTGTTCTTTCAGATGTACCAACTTTATTTTGAAGCTCTTCTACTTTAACTAAGTTTCCTGAAGCTTCTAGATCTTTAACGATTTCCTTACGAACAACAAAACGATCTTTACCAGCGTATTGAGCACCCGCTTTAGCGTTAATCGATCCGTCTTCTTCGATAATATCAATTACTTCCAAGTTATGTTTTAAACCTAACTCGTAGTCATTGATATCGTGAGCAGGAGTTACTTTTAAACAACCTGTACCGAATTCAATATCTACATAATCATCACCAAATACAGGAATTTCTCTGTTAGTAGTTGGTACGATTACTTTTTCACCAATCAAATGCTTGAAGCGCTCATCGTTAGGATTCACACAAACACCAGCATCTGCAGGAATAGTTTCAGGACGAGTAGTTGCAATAGTTACAAACTCACCTTCTTTTCCTACGATTGGGTATTGTACATAATATAATTTAGAGTTTACCTCTTTGTGGATTACCTCCTCATCTGATAAAGCTGTTTTCCCTGCCGGATCCCAGTTTACCATTCTTGCTCCACGGTATACCCATCCTTTTTTGTAAAGGTCGACGAATACTTTGATAACTGCTTTCGAAAGCTCATCTTCCATTGTGAAACGAGTACGGTCCCAATCACAAGAAGCGCCCAATTTCTGCAATTGGTTCAAGATGATTCCACCATATTTCTCTTTCCACTCGAAAGCATACTTCATAAACTCATCACGAGAAATATCAGATTTACTAATACCGTGCTCGTCCTTTAACATCTTTACTACTTTTGCTTCTGTAGCAATCGATGCATGGTCAGTACCTGGTACCCAACAAGCTTCGTAACCTCTCATTCTTGCACGACGGACCAAGACATCTTGAATTGTGTTATTCAACATGTGACCCATATGCAACACCCCTGTCACGTTTGGTGGCGGGATGACGACGGTGAATGGCTTCTTATCAGGGTTTGGCTCAGAATGAAAAAATTTGTTCTCTAACCAGAACTGATACCATTTGTCCTCTACATCATGAGGATTGTACTTAGTCGCAAGCTCCATTGCTTTGATTTAAAGTTTCAGAAACAAAAAATAATAAATGCACAAAATTGAGGACACTATGCCTCAAATTGCGAAGTGCAAATTTAATACTATAATTAAGAATAAGGAATTCTGATTTGATAAATGAAGATCCTTCTTGAAAAGATTATTCAAAAGACACTCATTATCAACACCTTTGATATCCAACTTAGAATTTTAATATTATCAAATAGGCTATTATTCAGCGTAATATCACTATTCAGTGTCTATTACTAACTCTTCTACATTCTGGTAAGTAATTTCAAGAAGCTTTTTCCTAGCCTCTTTACTTGCCCATGCAATATGAGGTGAAAACAATACTTTTTTCTTATTATTAATTGAATAAAACACACTGTCTTTACTCATAGGTTCTTTCTCAAAAACATCAACACAAGCCCCTGATATTTCATTATTATTTAATGCATTAACCAAAGCCTTTTCATTAACGATTCCTCCTCGTCCAGTATTCAATAAAACAGCAGAAGGTTTCATTTGTGATAATTCATTTTCATCAACAAAATTCTTAGTCTTGTCATTTAAAGGAGAATGAATCGAAATAATATCACAAGTTTTGAAGAGAGTATCTTTGTCTACTAATTGGTATCGTTTATCTCTGGCAATTCCTGAAGTTGAATAATAAACTACTTCTGCTCCAAAAGCAGTTGCAATTTCTGCTACACGAGTACCAATATTACCTAAACCAATAATACCAAAACGTTTGTTATTCAGTTCAGAAAAACTATTTCCAATCCAAGTAAACGACTGTCCATCACTATAGCTACCTGACTTCACAAAGTCGTCATATTCTTGTATATTATTAAGTAAAGAAAGTAACATTGCAAATGTCTGTTGGGCCACACTTTCCGAGGAATAGTTGACTGCATTTTTTACTTGAATACCTATATTTTTTGCTGCTTCCAAGTCAACATTATTAGTGCCTGTCGCAGTAATCGCGATTAATTTCAGTTGTGATGATGCCTTCATCACCTCTTCTGTAATCACTACTTTATTGGTTACAATGACATGAGCATACTCTACCCTATCTAGTAATTGTGCAGCTGTAGTACTATCATAAAATGTCACATCACCTAACTTACTAAAGGTGTCTAATTGTGGTTTAACATCACTGCCTAATGTTTCTGTATCTAAAAAAACGATCTTCATACTCTTGATTAAATTTTCGTCAAAAATACAAGATTTTTAAACAGTGAGAGAGTAAATTCAAAGAATGAAAATAATCGTTGAAGAAAATATCCCACTTGGACAAGAAAAGTTATGGGAAGTAATAACCCATATCGACCATTTGCATCAATGGTTCTTTAAAGAAGTCCAATCGTTCCAATTAGAAATAGGTTTTACAACTGTATTTGATGTGCAATCAAATACTAGAACATTTCCTCATAGATGGGAAGTTATTGATATTAACAGAGACACTTCATATACATTAAAATGGGAATACGATGGTTATATAGGAACGTCTACGCTTCAATTTTCAATTAAAGCTGTTTCAAACCAAGAAAGTATAATTACTGTAATAGCTGATGGTATTGACTCTTTTCCTCAAGATATTGAAGAATTCAAACCAGAAAGCTGCAGAGCAGGATGGAATTATTTCATTAAAGAACGGCTTAAACCGTACACCATTACATTAAAATAAAAGATATAAATAGAACGATAAGATGATCAATTTCATAACTTGCATATCAATCAAAAAATATCAAAAATGAAAGTTACAAGTTGGAGAAAATTAGATAATATCTGGAAAGAGATCATTTTATTGAGCATCAAGGTTCAAGAAGAAAATATAGAACATTCTAAAGTCATTAGTCTACTCCAAAACACGCAATCTGCTTCAGAAACTTATACAAAATTATTTGATGAAGATTTAGTAATTAATGATTGGCCTGACTTTACATTCTTTAATCGATTATTACCTCTTGAAAAGATCTTTGCTTGTTACTTACCTATTGAAGAAATTGACCCAATCATCTATTTCCCATTAACAAAAGTAGCTCATTTTGAAGGTACAGAAGTATTCGATCTAGACCCGCTTATACTCACATCTTCCCTTCAAGAATTATATCTAGACAATACTTATGTAGATGATTTAGTGCAAGTAATGAATTTGCCCCTTAAAAAATTAAGCCTAAAGGGTTTAAATATCGAACAATCTCAATTGGAGACCGTTTTATTAAGACAACCAAATTGTGAAATTATAGCATAATAAGATGAGTAAAAAAGTAATTCTATTTGACGGAATTTGTAATCTATGCGATAAGAGTGTTCAATTTATTATAAAACATGAAAAAGAGAACACTTTCCAATTTGCGTCCTTACAGTCACCTGAAGGTAAAGAATTATTGAAATGCTACAATTTACCTATTGATTATACAGGAAGCATCGTATTAATTACTCATAACAATGCCTATTTAAAGTCTGAAGCTGCTTTAAAAATCGCTAAAGATTTACGTACACCATGGAATATATTTCGCTTTGGTACAATATTTCCTATGTGGTTCACAGATTCATTTTACGATCTGATTGCTAAAAACAGGTATAAAATCTTTGGCAAGAAGAGCGACAGTTGTGACTTACTTCAACAAAATAAGAAATATAAAGGGAGTTCTGCTTCCTCTAACACAATATGAAGTGATTTCAGACGTAATTAAATTAGACACTAACATATTTAGTTAATAAAGATGATCCCAACATATATTAAAAAAAATATTCTGCTTCTAACACTATTGTGTGCAGCAACCGTTTCTAATGCTCAATCTACATTGAATATGGAATGGTGGAATGGTTTAGACAAATACTGGAAGGGAATATTCACTTCACAGATCATGTGGGACCAAGACGACATGACTGCTGAAGGATTACAAAAAATTGAAGCACTTACTGCTATTAACGCTTCAGGTTATGATGACTTTGGTGATGAAAGAATTGTAACCAGCCTTGAACCTATTGCCCAGTTAACCGCTTTAGAAGATGTTGATATTTCTTATACTCGAGTAAAAGATCTATCTCCTCTAAAAAATATGCACCATCTTAAGCGTCTAAATCTAGCATTTACCAGAGTTAATGACCTTACAGCTTTAGACCATTCGATGACTATTCATGAATTGTTTTTATCTGGAACTAGAGTAAAAACTTTAGCACCAATAGCAAACATTCCTCTTGAAAGCTTAGATCTCTTCCAAAATAAGTCATTTGAAGATTGGGCATCTATTTCCGCTTTCAGGAAAACATTAAAGATGTTGGCTTTAGATGAAACTAAAGTAGAAGACCTTTCTTTCCTTAAGAAAATGAAGAAGCTTGAGGAATTAAAGTTGTCATATACTAATGTCAGCGATATAAGTAGTCTTAAAAAATTAAAGTCACTTACTTATCTTCAATTGCAAAAAACTAAGGTTACAGACCTAAGTTCTCTTAATAAATTGAAGAATATAGAACATTTAAATATTTCGAATACTGAAATAATAGATATTGCATCAGTGGGTGCATTAAAAAATCTTCATACATTTTATTTCTCAGATAGCAAGGTTAAAGATATTACTCCTTTAGCTCAGACGTTATCGATGAATGAACTTACTTTCTCAAATACTCCTGTTAGTGATCTTACACCACTTTCAGATCTACAAAAATTAAGTATTCTGATTATCACAGGGTCACAAGTAAGTAATTTAGCTCCATTAGATGGGGTAACTTCCCTTTCAATTATTTATTTCAGAGATGCACAGGTGTCTCCTGATGATGTAAATAAATTTAAAGAGAAGCATCCGAATATAGAAACAGATTATTTTTAGCACCTGTTCTTTACATAAAAGGCCTTAAATGTCTTATTTCTTCTTATATAATTCACCCAGACTTAATATTTTATGGACTGTTATTTGGGTAAGAGAAGAAATAAGACTTTTTTTGCACTTGGATTTAAATTTAACCTTCCTAGTCCAGTGAGTGAAGTAATTAAACACGAGTGTGGCATTGCAATGCTACGCCTGCGAAAACCGCTCTCATACTTTATTGAGAAATACGGTACGCCTACTTACGCAATCAGTAAGATGTATTTATTGATGGAAAAGCAGCGTAACCGTGGTCAAGACGGTGCTGGTATCGCCAGTATTAAATTAGGTATGAAGCCTGGCAAACCTTTCATTGATAGAGCTCGTTCTGTTGAAGCTGATCCCATCAACGACGTCTTCAAGAAGGTAGGCAAAAAACTAAACAAACTAAGCAAAGACTCAGAGAAATATCTCGACGCAGATTATCTAAGAGCGAACACTCCATTTGTCGGTGATGTTTACATGGGTCACCTTCGTTACGGTACTCACGGTAACAACACTATCAATCACTGTCACCCTTTCATGAGAAATAACAACTGGCGCTCTCGTCAATTGATCATGGCTGGCAACTTTAATATGACTAACGTTGATGAATTGTTTGACAGGTTAGTTGAATTAGGGCAGCATCCCAAAGAAAATGTGGATACTGTGACAGTAATGGAGAAAATTGGTCACTTCTTGGATTTAGAAGTTCAAGATCTTTTCGTAAAGTACAATCAGACAAACTTAACTAACATTGAGATTTCTGAGAAAATCGAAGAAGAACTTGATCTTGGACGCGTATTATCTCGCTCTTGCAAAGATTTTGATGGTGGTTATGCCTTAATGGGCTTAACTGGTTTTGGTGGCGGATTCGTTGCCAGAGATGCAAACGGTATTCGTCCTGCATACTATTATGCAGATGATGAAATCGTTGTGGTTGCATCAGAAAAAACAGCGATCAAAACTGCCTTCAATGCTGATTACAGCAAGATTCAGGAGATCAACCCTGGACATGCTTTAATCATTGACAAGTTTGCCAACTACAAAGAAGTAAAATACATAGAACCTTCTGAAAAGAAATCTTGTAGCTTCGAAAGAATTTATTTCTCAAGAGGAACAGATCCTAGTATCTACTCTGAAAGAAAAATGTTAGGAAAACTATTAGTTCCTAAGGTTCTTGAGGCTATAGATTACGATCTTAAAAACACTGTCTTCTCATACATACCAAATACAGCTGAAACTGCATTCCTTGGTATGATGTCAGGTATTGATCAATATCTTGTTCAGAAGCGTTTAGAAGCTATCGAAAGTGGTGTAAGTGGAGAAGAATTAGAACGTCTAATGTCGTTCAGACCTCGCCATGAAAAACTCGTTATCAAAGATGTAAAAGCTAGAACTTTTATTGCTGATGATACAATGAGAGATGACATGGTTGCCCATGTTTATGACACAACTTTCGAAGTGATCAAAAAGCAAGTTGATACTTTAGTTGTCATCGATGATTCAATTGTTCGTGGTACTACTCTAGAAAAATCTATCATTCAGATGTTAGATCGTTTAGAGCCAAAACGTATCATCGTTGTATCTTCAGCTCCTCAGATTAGATATCCTGACTGCTACGGCATCAATATGTCTAAAATGAAAGAGTTTGTGGCGTTTAGAGCAATGATCAACCTAATCAAAAGAAATGGTCAGGAAGATCTTATGGATGAGATTTACTATCGTTGTAAATCTGCTCTTCGCAAATCTGAAAAGATGGACACAAACTTTGTTCAACAGCTTTATGATCAGTTCACTAATGAGCAAATTTCAGATGAGATTGCTAACATTATTAAGCAACATCATATTAAAGCTGAAGTGAAAGTGATTTTCCAAACAGTAGATAACCTACATGAAGCTTGTCCTCAACACCTTGGAGACTGGTACTTTACAGGAGACTTCCCTACTCAGGGTGGTATGAAAGTAGCTAATAGAGCTTTCGTAAACTACATGGAAGGAAAAGACGGTAGAGCATACTAATTGATTTAATCATCAATTTTTAAAATATTAAAAGGCTTTTGGAAAACATTTTCCTTAAGCCTTTTATTTTTACACTATGAAAGAAAGAATTTTACTCCCTAATATTCGATATATTCATGGCTTTCGAAATAAAGAAGATCGTTTGATTCATCGAGCCTATAACGATTTCTTTTTCAAAGTTTATGATTTACAGAGTGTACAGGATCAAACCAAATTCAAAATGGGCTTTAGTGCTGCTCTCACCCATGTGATCATGAATGCAGAACAGCTTAATGATGAGGATGATATCCTTAACATCATCAATAGTCACTTTCCTGAGAATGAAGCAGATTTCTTTATTGAAGAAGTAGAACTGAAGTTCTCTGATGAAGATTTATTGATGTTAACGCTTCATTACAATCAGAAATTAGACACTAAAGCTATTGCTATCCGAATTGGTAAAAGCGAAAGTGATACGAAAGAAAGAATCGAGAAGATTTCAAGAATGTGGGCTCAAGATATGTCTCTAGAAGAATATTTAACTCAAATTGAAAAGAGAAACATATTCAAAAGAATCAGTGAATTCATGATACCAATTGCTCCTTCTCACCGTAAGAAAATTAAGAAACCTACTGTTGGTGAAATCAAAAAAGTGGAAGAGACATTTTGGCAAAAAGTATTGCGATTTATTAGCTAATTCTCTATCCCAATATATCTTGTAAAAGAATAAAGCTCCCTATATAAAAACTTAGGGAGCTTTATTTATTATAAAAAAGGAATTACTTTCCTTCTTTGTTTCTTAGTTCAACAACATGGTCAGACATGCGTTTACATAACTGATGTATTTCAGCTGCCATTTTTTCATCACCTGTTGCGTTCATGATGTTTTGAGCAATACCACCCATAGCATCAATATAGAAAAACTTCAGTTCTTCTACAGTCATCTCCTTACCCCACAAACCAATACGTAAAGTTTCTTTACGCTCGTGGTCCCAGATGTTTAAATCAAAAGCTCGTGTTTCTTGTAAGCCTTGCTCACCAGAATCATCTGCCTTCCAGAAAATCTTTTCCGGAATATTCTGATCATCCAATTCTACCTTAACACGAATCTGTGACTCTTTCATATGATTAATTTTGTTTGGCTATACCTTCTTTGATAATTCATGCAAAGTTGCATAATTTCAAGGAATAAACACAACTTTCCACAAAACAGATTTATACATGCTACAAAGATTTGTTAGAATGTCATTTCAAGAGGAACACATAAAGACCTTCAAAGAGCTATTTAGCGAAGTTCAACCTAAAATCAAAGAATTTGAAGGCTGTCATTCAGTTCAACTACTACAAGATAGTACTGATAAAAAAGTCTTTATGACTTTCTCTGTCTGGGATTCAGAAGATGCTTTAAATAATTACAGGGAATCAGACTTTTTTAAAGCTACTTGGAGAAAGACTAAGGTACTATTCAAGCAAAAGCCTGAAGCCTTTTCTATGAATATCATTCAATAAAAAAAGAAGTCATAAGTATATGACTTCTTTCTAATATATCTTTTTAAGTGATTAACTTAATCTCCGAAATATTCTGTCCCAGCCTCTGGAGTTTCAAAAATCACTACTTTGTATAAGGCAGGTAATGAAGTCTTAATTTTGTTCCAAACCCACATTGAAATTACTTCTGATGTCGGGTTTTCTAAACCTTCCACCTCGTTAAGGAAATTATGATCTAGAATTTTCCAAATTGGCATAGCCACCTCATCTATCTCATTGAAATCAATTACCCATTCATAAGGCATTACTAATTCGCCGTCAAAATGTAATTCCATTTTCCAAGAGTGTCCATGTATTCTTCTACAAGGATGTCCCTCAGGCATATTTGGTAAAAAGTGTGCAGCTTCGAAAGTATAGGATTTAAATATCTTCATGGTGTTTTTGCATCAAATGTAAAATTCATGCAAAAGTAGAAGATTGATTTTTCTCTAATGAAGGATTTTAAACACCAATTCTTTAAGATTTTCGTCATCAGATAATGATGCTCTAATCCCTTTGGCCTTTAAATCGGCATCTTGAAGGTGTTCTATTATCGTAAGTACTTTTAGTTTCGGGTAATTTGTAGCGGCTATTTTATAATCTTTAACGAAATAAGGGTTAACACCCAAAAGTTTAGATAGTGATTGATCATTTTGAGAATAGTTCTCATGTACTACCAGTATTTTTGAGAAATAGGTAAACAAGGTCCCTACTACAAGAATAAAAGGATTGCTTTTAGCATTTTCATTGAAATACATCACAATTCTATTGGCTTTCAAAACATCCTTAACACCTAATGCATTTTGTAATTCAAATACATTATATTCTCTGCTAATTCCTATATGCTTTGAAATTAACGATTCTGTGATTTCTGTTTCCTCATTATAATTTAACATCAATTTCTCCAATTCATTAGAGATTCTCGTTAAATCATTGCCTATATATTCAGCAATCATATTGACTGCTCGATCTTTAATCTTATAATTTTTCTCTTTACAAAAAGTCTTTATCCAACCAGGAATCTTATTATCGTAAAGCTTTTTAGTATCTAAAAGAACAGCATTTTTATCGACTGCTTTTTTTGCAGCACCTCTTCCGTCTAATTTCTTATTTTTAAGACAAATCACCAACACTGTAGTTGGAACTGGGGTTGTTGCATATTGTGCGAACATTTCCTGACTTGACTTTCTATTTAAATCTGGAAGATCTTGACCTTCTTTTACAATAATAACCTGACGCATAGCCATCATTGGAAAGCGTCTTGCACTTTCTAATACTTGTACTAACGTTGTATCTTTACCGTAAAGAATAGTCTGATTGAAACTTTTCTCAGCATCAGTTAAGGCATTCTTTTCTACGTATGAGGCAATTTGATCAATAAAAAAAGGCTCATCACCTTGCAATACATACAAAGGAGAAAAGTTACCTTCTTTCATCTTATTCAAGATAGAATCTGCCGTAAATGCCATAAAAAAGTTTGTTCTTAATTGTGAAAAATTTCGTGGTGCAATTTAGATGTTGAAAAAGGAAAAGAAAAGTATTACTTAGTGTTTATCATCAATAAAAACAAAGAAGAATAAAAAATAAGAATTATTCACCAGGTTGCACTAGAATTCCATATTCAATTACCTTTTCTTCAATAACAGTCCCTATTTCATTAAAACCATTATAATAGGTCGGGTCCAATATAAACACAACATATACTTTAGTATCTCCAGTTTGACTTGTCTGTGTTTCCCAATCAATCACAGATGGGTTTGAACCACTTTCATTACTAGCTATCCAAGCTTCAATATTTGCTTGTTTTTCTTCATCGGTATCCCCTTCTATAGTCTCGTAATATATTGGGTTAGCTTCACAAGGATCATTACCAAAAAATGGGTTTCTCACTCGTTGTCCATTTCCTAAAGTAATCACCTCTTTATTTATATTCTCCGCCTGACAATATGGATTACCTAAGAGTTCTGCATCATCACTACGTAATTCATAGTACTTCCTCTTGACATCTCTATATTCAGAATAGACTTTACCAATATCTTTCGCGTAAACTACATTCTTTTTCTCCTCAGATTTAGTGACTTCATTTTCAATATCAATCTCTGTAATCTGAGCTGTATTTGTAAAATTCTTATCATCAAAAGCGAAGAACCTACCAATAGATTTAGCAGTATATCTTAAATCAAAACCTGAAGGACTTGTCGAACCTTGGTTATTGAACGCATTTTGATCCCATTGAAGCCTATCGTAAATAGGGTTAACTAACTTAATATAGGGAATACCATTCTCGTACCTGATAATGTTATTGTCTCTATAAGTAACTGCCCAAACGGAATCCAAAACCCACTCTTGATTTTCATCACTCCTTTTATAGCGTTGTAATCGATGGTTAGTATGACCAAACCCGTCTTCATAAGGCTTATCTATTCTTTCCATCAATTGGATTGAATTTTCATAGATAATGCCATCATCTCGGTCTGAACTATCTTGATCAATCAGAATACTATCTATCTCATACGTAATGTACCACCCTTCTTCTATTGGATAATATTGGCTTCCATCAGAAAAATTTGGTCCTTGAAAATCATTTTGAGAACAAGATAAAAGAACCACAAGAAAAAATATGAATAAGGATAATTGGCGAATAACAGTCATTTCTTTGATTGATTATTTAAGTAAATATATAAAAAAAACCCTACCAAATAGTAGGGTTTAAGATACTTCTGATAAAAGTATTTATATAAATAAACTTAAAGTCTATTAAATGAAAGGGTTCTTTTCTCTGTGATCAGCAAGATCTTGGAATTCACCTTCTAACTCAGCTAAACGACCTTCTTCAGGTGTATTTGAAGCTTTTGTTTTAGAGAAAGGAACAGTTTGTGGAATAAAGTCACCATAACCATCATCCTCAGCACCTGGCTTAGAATAATCGTATGGCCAACGATATACAACTGGAAGTGGACCAGGCCAGTTACCGTGACCAGGAACTCTTGGAGTTGTCCACTCTAATGTATTAGACTTCCATGGGTTCAATGGAGCAATTCTACCTCTAAACATACTCCAGAAGAAGTTGAATACGAAAATAAATTGACCTGTTACTGTAACAATCGCTGCAATTGAAATAAAAGTATTTAAATCAGCAAAAGTTGAGAACGCATCGAAGTTTGTGAATGAGTAGTATCTTCTTGGGAAACCTGCGATACCAATGTAGTGCATTGGGAAGAATACCATATAAGCACCTAAGAACGTTAACCAGAAGTGAACATAACCTAAAGCTGTATTCATCATTCTACCAAACATTTTTGGGAACCAGTGGTAAACACCAGCCATCATACCAAAGAATGCTGCAGAACCCATTACTAAGTGGAAGTGAGCTACTACAAAGTAAGTATCATGAAGTTGGATATCTAAAGCAGAGTTACCAAGGATAATACCTGTTACACCACCTGAGATAAATAATGATACTAAACCAATTGAGAACAACATTGCTGGAGTAAATACGATATTACCTCTAAATAATGTTGTGATATAGTTGAATGCCTTTACCGCAGATGGAACTGCAATAATCAGCGTCAAGAACATAAAGATCGTTCCTAAGAATGGGTTCATACCAGATACGAACATGTGGTGTGCCCATACAATAAATGAAAGGAACGCAATACCTAACATTGAACCAATCATCGCTCTGTAACCAAAGATAGGCTTTCTTGAGTTTGTAGAAATAACTTCTGAAGTTAAACCTAAGGCTGGTAATAATACGATATATACCTCAGGGTGACCTAAGAACCAGAATAAGTGTTGGAATAAGATTGGGCTACCACCTGAATGAGATAATAACTCACCTTGGATATAAATGTCAGATAAATAGAAAGAAGTACCAAAACTACGATCAAACACTAATAAAAGTGCTGCTGCAAAAAGTACAGGGAACGATAACACACCGATGATCGCTGTAATAAAGAACGACCAGATAGTAAGAGGAAGCTTTGCAAATGACATACCTGCAGCTCTCAAGTTAATTGTCGTTGCGATATAGTTGATAGATCCTAATAATGACGATGCAATAAAGAATACCATTGACACTAACCATAATGTCATACCTGTACCAGAACCTGATACTGCTTGAGGTAATGCTGATAATGGAGGATAAATTACCCAACCACCAGAAGCAGGACCTGTAGAGATGAACAATGATGCTAACATGATTACTGATGCTAGTGCAAATAACCAGTACGATAACATGTTCATAAATCCTGATGCCATATCACGAGCACCAATTTGTAAAGGAATCAAGAAGTTGGAGAAAGTACCACTTAATCCAGCTGTTAATACGAAGAATACCATAATGGTACCATGCATCGTTACTGCAGCTAAATAAAAAGTTGTATCCATTTTACCAGACTCAGTGATCCAATCACCTAAAAGAGGTCTTAACCACTCTAAGTTAGCTTCCGGGAAACCTAACTGAATACGGAATAATAATGATAAACCACCACCAATGATGGCCCAAAGAATACCTGAAATAAGGTATTGTTTAGCAATTACTTTATGGTCGTAAGAGAACACATAGTTTGTCCAGAAATTGCCATGGTGATCATGGTGATCATCATGACCCACTGCGTTATGTTCTACGTCTAATACTACGCTTGCCATGTCTATGATTCTTTATAGTTATTTCGTTGTATCTAAATTTAGTTTGCTTGAGCTACGCTATCTTTCGACTTCTTAGCTTCCCACTCAGCCATATAGTCAGGATTTTTCTCTAACCAAGGCTTTTGCTTTTGTAACCAAGCATCATACTCCTTTTGCGTTACGATCTTAACAATCTTACGCATACCAAAGTGACCGTATCCACAAACTTCTGTACAAGCTAATTCGTAATTAAATTTAGCATTGTTAGTTTTCTTACGCATCTCCTCAGTAGTAATTGTTGGAGTAAACTTAAAGCGTGTTGGCATACCTGGCACGGCATCCATCTTCACTCTAAAGTGAGGTAAGAATACAGAGTGAATTACATCAATTGCTCTAATCTTCAATTCCACCTCTTTACCTACTGGTAAAACGATTTCACGAGCCATAAAGTCATCTGTAGCATTCACATCATCAAAGTCCACACCCATTGAGTTAGTATTATCGATATTTGCCACATCGTACTTACCCAATTTTAAATCTTTACCTGGGTAGCGAATCTCCCATGCAAATTGTTTACCCATTAATTCAACTTGGATTGCATCGTCATGTGCAGGTGCTGTGATGTCAGACCACGCTCTCCAACCGAAGATTACAAGTACTGCCATTACAATTGCAGGAACTGCTGTCCAAGCAATTTCCAACATATCGTTATGTGGATAATAGTGAGCTTTTCTTTTCTCCGAATGTTGAAAGAAAAATGGGAAAGTGAACAGAAGAATGTGTGTTAATGCAAATGCAGCAAACACAATTCCTAACGTAATGTTAAATAGTGAGTCTGTTTCTTTACCATGGATTGATGCAGCTTCAGGAAGGAAATACTGTGAGGCGTCGTTATACGACCAGTAAATCAAGCCAAACCCTACTACCAATAAAATTGGAAAAATAGCAGCGTTTATCTTATTACTTGATGAAACTTTTTTTTCATCTCCTTTAGCAATCCCTACTAAAGTGATAATTCGATAAACCAAAGCCAATACAGCTATGATTAATATCGCACCCGTGGCAAAAAGTAAAGCCGTTGTCATACCTTCTTAATAGTGTGTAGTTTGTGATATACTTTTTTATAGTGACAATTTGATCGTCGAAATTGTTTTATGTGAAGTTCAGTTCGCATAAAAATTCTCTCAAATATATTAAAGAAAATTGGTATTGATGATAAATATCATGCTTTTTTGATGACTAAATTCGATATTTTATAAAAAGGGCATGAATATCAAGAAGATAAAAACAAAAAAGTCACTTTTTTAGTAAGTGACTTTGATTACTTCAATACCTGCTTTTCTTAATAAATCCAACCCTGAAGTATCCCTATATTCTCTTTTATAATAGAACTTAACTATACCTGCTTGTATGATAAGTTTTGCACATCCAAAACAACAACTATCCGTACAATAAATACTTGCTCCATCTGTAGAATAAGTGGACTTCGCTGCCTTAGTAATCGCATTAGCTTCGGCATGTAATACTTCCTCTTTTGTTTTAAGCACAACTGTCTTCTCACCTGTCTCTTCGTTAGAAGACTCTAATTCAAACTCACAAGCATTATCAAATCCTTTTGGTGTACCGTTATACCCCATAGATATAATATTGCCATTCTTAACAATTATAGCTCCCACTTTCAAGCGTACACATCTACTTAACTCTGCAATAGATTCTGCACATCGCATAAAAGCAATATCAAATTCTTGACCTCGACTCATGACAAAAAGTTTTACGTCTGACGTTAAAAAATTACGATTGTAAAAAAAGCTCACGACTAAATAGCCGTGAGCTTCAAATATATTCTTTTCAGAAAAAATTATCTACTTAAGTAAAGATTTCTTCTAGAGTAAATATCTCTAAAGTACTCATCTTTTAAGTTGTCGATGAAGTAGATTGCTTCACCTGTAGACTTCATTTCTGGTCCTAACTGCTTATCAACATTAGGGAATTTATTGAATGAGAAGACAGGTACTTTGATTGCGTAACCTTTCTTCACTGGCTTGAAGTCAAAGTCAGTTACTTTGTTCTTACCTAACATCACTTTAGTTGCATAATTTACGTATGGCTCTTGGTAAGCCTTACAGATAAATGGAACTGTACGAGATGCTCTTGGGTTCGCTTCAATGATGTATACTTTATCATCTTTGATCGCAAACTGAATATTCAATAAACCTTTTGTTTTCAAGGCAATTGCAATCTTCTTAGTGTACTCTTTGATTTGCTCAATCACTAAGTCTCCTAAGTTATATGGAGGCAATACTGCATAAGAGTCACCTGAGTGAATACCGGCAGGCTCAATATGCTCCATAATACCGATGATATAAACATTTTCACCATCACAGATCGCATCTGCTTCTGCTTCAATTGCACCGTCTAAGTAATGGTCTAGAAGTACTTTGTTACCTGGGATATCTCTTAAAGTTTCAACAACATGTTGCTCTAATTCTTCCTCGTTGATAACGATCTTCATTTTCTGACCACCTAATACATAAGAAGGTCTTACTAATAGAGGGAATCCTAAATCTTCAGCTTTATCTAAAGCCTCATCAGCAGTTTCGATTACATCGAATTTAGGGTAAGGGATATTATTCTCTTTCAATAATGTAGAGAAGCTACCTCTATCCTCTGCTAAATCAAGTGCTTCATAACTAGTACCTAAGATTTTGATACCATACTTAGTTAACTTCTCAGCAATCTTAAGTGCAGTCTGACCACCTAACTGAACGATTACACCTTCTGGTTTCTCGTGTAAGATGATTTCGTAGATATGCTCCCAGAATACTGGTTCGAAGTATAATTTATCTGCAACATCAGGGTCAGTCGATACCGTTTCAGGGTTACAGTTGATCATGATTGTCTCATAGCCCGCCTCTTTAGAAGCTAATACACCATGCACACAGCAGTAATCAAACTCAATACCTTGACCAATACGGTTAGGACCTGCTCCTAATACTACAATCTTTTTCTTCTTAGTAGTGTTTGATTCATTTTCAGAATCAAAAGTTGAGTAGAAATAAGGAGTTTTCGCCTCAAATTCAGCAGCACATGTATCTACTAACTTGAATTGACGTTTGATGCCCATTTCCTCATAACGCTTATTGAATACTTCAGATTCTAAACAACCTAAAGTATGAGCGATTTGACGGTCACCAAATCCTTTTTCTTTTGCTTCACGCATTAGTTCAAAAGGAATTGTATCTACAGTAAACTCAGATATTTTCTTTTCAACTAATACTAGATCTAAAATCTGACGTAAGAACCACTTATCAATTTTAGTAATCTTACGAACAGTTCTCATTGCGATACCAAGCTTCATTGCATCCCAAATTGCAAACAATCTATCCCATGATGGATGCTCCAATTTGTAAAGAATTTCATCTTGGTTCGTATTTTCTTTCCCATCAGCACCAATACCATTACGTTTAATCTCTAAAGATTGGCAACCTTTCTGTAATGCTTCTTGGAAAGTACGGCCGATACCCATTACTTCACCTACAGCTTTCATTTGTAGACCAAGTTCAGTATCTGCACCTTTAAATTTATCAAAGTTCCAACGAGGGATCTTAACAATTACATAATCTAATGCAGGCTCAAAGAACGCTGAAGTAGTACCTGTAATTGGATTTTTCAATTCATCTAAATTGTAACCAATAGCTAATTTTGCTGCAATCTTAGCGATCGGATAACCTGTTGCTTTAGAAGCTAAAGCTGAAGAACGAGAAACACGAGGGTTAATCTCGATACCAATGATTTCGTCGTCGTTTGGTGAAACTGAGAACTGGACATTACATCCACCCGCAAAGTTACCAATTCCGTTCATCATTTTGATTGCCAAATCTCTCATCTTCTGATACACTGTATCAGGTAAAGTTTGAGCAGGGGCTACTGTAATTGAATCACCTGTATGAACACCCATTGGGTCAAAGTTCTCAATAGAACAGATGATAATTACGTTACCAATGTTATCACGAAGTAATTCTAACTCGTATTCTTTCCATCCTAAAATAGACTGCTCAACAAGTACTTCATGAACAGGTGACATTTCTAAACCTCTTTTTAGAGCTTTCTCGAAATCCTCTTGAGAGTGAACGAATCCACCACCTGTACCACCCATTGTGAATGATGGACGGATTACTAGTGGGAAACCAATCTCTTGAGCAATTTCCTTACCTTCTAAGAATGACTTAGCTGTACGACCTGTACATACACCAACATTAAGTTCAAGCATTTTCTGTCTGAAAAGCTCTCTATCTTCTGTTAGATTGATCGCGTCTACATCAACACCGATCATTTCTACTCCAAAATCTTCCCAGATTCCGGCTTCTTGGCAATCAATCGCAAGATTAAGTGCTGTTTGACCACCCATTGTTGGCAATACAGCATCAATTTCATGCTTTTCAAGAATTTCTCTGATGTATTTTTTCTCCAGAGGTCGGAGATAGACATTATCGGCGGTCACCGAATCTGTCATAATAGTTGCAGGATTAGAATTAATCAAGGTTACTTCGATACCTTCTTCTCGCAATGATCTCGCTGCTTGAGATCCTGAGTAATCAAACTCACAAGCTTGACCAATAATGATTGGTCCACTCCCGATGATAAGTACCGATTTGATGTGATTCTTCTTTGGCATTTTGCTATTCTTTAAAAAACATGACTTAACACTCGGGATGCAAAACTAAGCTTATTTTTAGTAAATGCATCAAAAAATTATAAATAAAATAGCAGAATGCAATTAAAATTGAATTATCTATAAAATATAAAAAAGTTCATTTATCTTTGTACTTTTTCTAAAATCTCCCTGTATGCTAACAAAACGAATAATTCCCTGCCTAGATATAAAGGATGGAAAAACAGTCAAAGGCGTTAATTTTGTGGAACTTAGAGACGCTGGAGACCCAGTCGAACTGGCCCAAATCTACTCTGATCAGGGGGCTGACGAACTTGTTTTCCTAGATATCACTGCAACTGTTGAAAAAAGGAAGACTTTGATCGAATTAGTTCAAAAAGTCGCTTCAAAAATCAATATTCCATTTACTGTAGGTGGTGGCATCTCTAGTGTTGAAGACGTATCTGCTTTATTAAACGCTGGAGCTGACAAGGTATCTATCAATTCATCTGCAGTAAAAAGACCTGAATTGATCAACGAATTAGCCAATGAATTTGGAAGCCAATGTATCGTAGTTGCTGTTGACACACGCTTTGTTAATGGTGAACATATTGTACATGTAAGAGGAGGTAGAACTCCAACAGAGCTTAGAACAATTCCTTGGGTACATGAATGTCAGGAAAGAGGTGCTGGTGAAATATTACTTACCTCAATGGATCATGACGGAACAAAAGCAGGATTTGCTATCGAACTAACTAAAGAAATTTCTACTTCTTTGAACATTCCGGTTATTGCTTCTGGAGGTGCTGGATTAGAAGAGCATTTCATTGATCTGTTTCAACAAAACGGAGCAGATGCAGCATTAGCAGCTAGTATTTTCCACTTTAAAGAAATCTCAATCCCTCATTTAAAAGGGCATTTAAAAGAAAGTAATATTGAAGTAAGAGTATAAAAATACTTAATTACCACTTCATAAAATGAACATACATTCATTAGTTGATCTATAAGGATTCCTAATACAATTGTTCATTTAACAAATATATCTTATTATTGCAGGCACGATTATCTAGCAAACAATACAAAATTAAGTTACTAATTGTAAATCAACCATTTACAATAAAAACTTATACATTTAAGTTTCGTATTTTTGTTATGAAAAGATATCGAATGCTTTATTAAGAAGATTTAAGACACAAACCATGTATATTGAAGTTTTAAAATCAAAAATCCACCGTGTGAAGGTCACACAAGCAGAATTAAACTACGTAGGTAGTATCACTGTTGATCAGGATTTAATGGATGCTGCCAACATCATTGAAGGCGAAAAAGTACAAATCGTTAACAATAATAATGGTGAGCGTTTTGAAACTTATGTAATTACAGGAGAACGCGGTAGCGGTACAATTTGTTTAAATGGTGCAGCAGCAAGAAAAGTACAAGTAGGTGATATTCTTATTATTATCTCTTATGCTTTAATGAAACAAAAGAAGGCAAAAGAATACTCTCCAAAATTAGTTTTCCCTAATGACGATAATAAATTAGAAGATTAATTTATACAGTATTAAAAATACATTTGGCCAACTTGATTCAATGAATTAAGTTGGCTAATTTGTTTCTATAAGCAGTTTAGCTTTATCGAAACGTTACTACACAATTCTCTATTTGGAGATACTAACGATGAAAATACAAGACATTTTAAAATATATTTTTTCGATTTTTTTAGCTGGGATTCTTTTGTGGTATGTCTTAAAAGAGCAAAATATTAAAGAAGTAGCCGAATCTATCAAAGATCTTCATTGGGGTTGGCTCATCCTTTCATCATTGACAGCTATCCTCAGTCACTACTTTAGAGGATTAAGATGGGGGCTTATGCTAAAACCATTAAACTTAAAGACAAGCAACTCTAATCTTTTTATGGCAACAATGTCAGGATATGCAGGAAATGTAATCATACCTAGATTTGGAGAATTTTTCAGATGTGGTATCCTCCAAAAGCTATCTGGAATTCCTGCAAAAACATCATTTGGTGCCGTAGTCATTGAAAGAGCTATTGATTTAGTAGTATTTATTATTCTTTTTTCAATTGCCTTTTTCAGTCAATTCGATATTTTATATCAAATGGTACTTCCATTTCTTGAAGGAAATGAAGCCCAAATGAATCAGAAGTTTATATTATTAGGAGCTATCCTACTTTTCTTCATTACAGGGATTTTCATCCTTTATAAAGTAAGAGACCGTTTATCAAAAACAAAGATATACAGAACAATACACTCATTAATCCTTGGAGTTATCGAAGGAATGCAAGCTGTATTTAAACTAAAGAGAAAAGAATTTATCATTTATATTGCCTATACAATTGCAATATGGCTTTGTTACTTTTATATGAGCTATGTCGTATTTAAAGTTTTAGATGAAACAGCACATTTATCTTTATTCGTCGGCTTTGTAATGATGATGATGAGTGGACTAGGTATGGTAATCCCTACTCCTGGAGGCACAGGTTCCGTTCATTTCTTTGCCTCACAAACATTAATGGCCTACGGTATTTCAGCAACTACTTCTATTGCTTATGCCTTAGTAATGCATACCTCTCAAACTGTTATGATCTTAACCGTTGGAGGTATTAGTATTATCATAGCTAATTTCAAAAAAGGACATCAACAAACCACATTAGAAATTCAAAATGAAGCACAGTAAAGAGAAAATTGTTGACTTAAATAAAGCTCTTCAAATAAGAAAAGAGTGGAAAAATAACAATGAAAAAGTCGTTTTCACTAATGGCTGTTTCGACATCGTTCACCTAGGCCATGTAGACTACCTTGAACAAGCTCGATTAAAAGGTTCTAAAATGATATTGGGCTTAAATACTGATGCTTCTGTAAAACGTCTAAAAGGCGATGAGCGACCTATCAATAATGAATATGCAAGAGCTAGATTACTTGCTGCTTTTGAATTTATTGATATGGTAATATTATTTGGAGATGACACTCCCTTAGATTTAATCTCAACACTATTACCAGATGTCTTGGTAAAAGGGGCAGACTATACAATCGACAACATTGTAGGAGCGAAAGAAGTCTTAGAAAATGGCGGAAGTGTAGAAACCATTGAACTTGTAGAGGGTTTTTCTACCTCTTCAATAATAGATAAAATAAGAAAATACGGTTTATAAAAAGAAAGGGTAGTGATTAATTCAAAATCACTACCCTTTCTTTTTGTTATCCTTCTAATTGATTCACAAGAACAACATATTGCGACTCTGCTTCCTCAGCAGAAGTTCCTTCAATTTTTTTCCAGGCATCCCATTTAGCATTACCTTTAAAATCAAACCCTCCGGGTCTTTCTGTATTTACATCCCCTTCTGTCGCTTGCTTAAAAAGGGCATATAATTTTAATAGATCGTCATTCGATGGTCGCTCAGACAATTGGTTTACTCTTACCTGAGCATCTTTAAAAGCTTCTGAAGCCATAATAAATGTGTGTTTTGTTTAAGGTGTATTTAAAAAATTATTGAATTACTCTTTTCCAGACTTCTGTTCTTCCAAACAGTTTAATTCCAACATAGCCTCTCATTTTTAAAACATTTGGACCTGCACTTGTAATACTACCACTGTAAGTCTTTCCAGAATCAGGATCATAAACTTCACCATCTTCCCAAGTACCTTTCCCTTTATATTTAAAACCTGTCAGGATATTCATATTTTCAAGTAGAACTTCCCTCTTTGAGGCATCAGGATTCAACTTATCAATTCTAGGACCTCCATCTTCTTCTTTATCACGAAGCATCCAAACGATCTTTCCTACTGCAACATCACCCTCGATTGAAATCTCAACATGTGCATCTTCAAGACCTGTAAGCCAAATACCTTCAATATTTTTTTGCTGCAAATCAGACATAGTTTTTAAATGATTATCGTTTATCAGTTATAATATTTCAGAATCTATCAATAGATAAGCTCTATTGTAAAAATGATCATTCACTTTTAAAAATGCAAATAAAAAATAGGATACACTTTCATGTACCCTATTCCTTATATTTAACCTAAAATGGTTCTATTAATATAATGTTCTAAACTTAATTGTATTATCGATTGCTTTCATATCTTCTAACAATTCAGGATTGTAAGACTGATCGATATCAGTAATCACATAACCGATCTCTTCATTTGTTTTAAGATATTGACCTAAGATATTACATCCGTGTTTAGCAAAAACGTTGTTCATCTGAGCTAAGATACCAGATACGTTTTTGTGAATATGAAGTAACCTATGTCCGTTTTCTAAACGAGGTAACTGAACATTCGGGAAGTTCACACTATTGAATGAGCTACCTGTATTTACATATTCAATCATTTTACCAGGAACAAAATCGGCAATATTTTCTTGTGCTTCCAAAGTACTACCCCCAATGTGTGGAGTTAAGATCAGGTTATCACCTTTAACTGGAGCATCAAAAGTATCATTATTATTCTTTGGTTCAACAGGGAATACATCAATTGCAGCACCTGCTAAATGTTTTGAATCTAATGCTACTTGTAACGCATCTAATTCAACAACTGGACCACGAGCTAAGTTGACAAGGATTGCACCTTTCTTCATCTTATTGATATGCTCACCAGTAAAGAATCTTTTATTTTCTGGTCTACCATCAACATGCAATGATACTACATCAGAAATAGCTAAAAGCTCATCTAATGATGAAAGTTTTGTAGCATTACCTAAAGCAAGCTTCTCTACTACATCATAGTAATAAACATCCATACCTAACATCTCTGCAAGAATAGATAATTGAGAACCGATATTACCATATCCGATAATACCTAGCTTCTTACCTCTTACCTCAAAGCTACCAGATGCAGACTTACTCCACTCACCTCTATCCATTTGACGTAAACGTCTTGGAATTTGACGCATTAGTAAAATGATTTCACCAATTGCCATTTCCACAACAGAACGAGTATTACTAAAAGGAGCGTTGAATACACAAACACCATGTTCTGTACATGCATCTAAATCTATTTGGTTTGTACCAATACAGAATGCACCTACAATCATCAATCTATCTGCAGCCTCTACTACTTTTCTTGTTAGCATTGTTTTAGAACGAATACCCAAGATGTGAACACCTTTAATCTTTTCACATAATTCGTCTTCGTCTAAAGCTCCACCAAGAAGCTCAACTTGATATCCTTCGTCTTCTAATTTTTGTTTAGCATCTTGATGCACATTTTCTAAAAGAAGAACTTTTATTTTACTCTTTGGGAATGATGTTGCCATAGGATGTTTAATCGAGTATAATATTTCATCAAAACTACTAGCCTCCACATCTGCTTTAGCTAATACTTTTTCTCTTTTCACATTTTCAGTAAACGCAAAAAACGTTTTTGCTAATCCTGCCTCTCTAATTTCATAATCAGTATAACCGTCTCCGATAACATAAACGTCTCCGTCTAATGCTAATTCTTTCATCAACTTCACTTTACCTTTATGCTCAGAAAGTGGATTTGAAGCATCAAAACCAGTCACTTCATCTTTATCATTGTAAGTAAAAGTATTTGCATAGATATTCTCTTCTTTAATACCATACTCTTTTACTACAGGTGTAATGAAGTCTTTAAAACCACTGGAGACAATCAATACATTATCTTTCTCTTTTGTGAAAAACTCTCTGTTTCTTTTTACTGATTCAGAAACTAGTTTTTTCAACTCGTCAGACAATTGAGATACATCTTTTTTCGTCGCCTCCAACAACGCTAAACGTTGCTCCAATGCTTCTCTAAAAGACAGTTCTCCAGCCATTGCCTGATCAGTAAGATCTTTAATTCTCTCCCCTACTTCAATTTTTTTGTCCGTACCTTCATAAAGGATATCACTTAAAATATCCAATGCTTCTACTTTGGTAAACGTACTATCGAAGTCAATTACAAAAAATTTCTTGTCAGCCATGATTACTAATTCTGTCTTTTGTTACAATCGCAAACTCAAAAATATTATTTAATCATCAATTATTTATAATTTTCATCCATTTATTACCAAATTATCAACAAAAAGATAGAATTTATTGATTTTTCACACTTTTACAGATTAATCTACAAGTACGTCCTTTATTTTCTTAGGAAGTTTATCGAAGACCAATTGATAGGAATGATCCACCCATTTTTTCACTTCACTGTCGTCCATATCACTATTTACTACTATAGTATTCCAATGCTTTTTATTCATGTGATATCCCGGTAATACAGAAGTGTATCTCTCCCGTAATTCTATTGCCAACTCTGGATCACACTTCACATTTATACTCTCAAACATTTCTATGTTAGTGATCGTAAACACTTTTTCTCCAACCTTAAAAACTAATGTCGTTTCATCGAATAGAAAGCCTTCTGTCACTCCTTTTTTATTAAGACAGTAATTCCTAAAATCTTCAATATTCATAATAGATTATTTTAATTTTCATTTATTTCTTGGGAGATGAACTAAGATAAAAAAATTAGATTAAATCTTCATTTCCATACAACGAATTAAAAACAAAGCACACGCATGGTGAAATCTCCTTTTTTGTACTTTTTCTAGAATTTTACTGTTAAAATGTTTTAAAAATAAAAAGTCAATTTTAACTTGCATCAACTTATTATCAATCTCCATATTTTTTTAAAACAATTCTTAAAGTTCTGTGTTAACGAATGGAACTTAAGAAACAATTATTATGAAAAACTTTCTAGTACTTTTTAATATCTTCATATTAGCTTCTACTGCTTTTGCACAGAAAGGTATTATCAGAGGAACTGTAACGGAACTTCCAAGAAACGAACCTGTACCGTATGCTACTGTTGTTATTCAAGGCACATCTACTGGTGCTACTACCGACGATAACGGTAAATATCAAATTGAAAATCTAGAACCCGGTCTTTATAACATTGTTGTAAATTACGTTGGTTATGGCCCTGCTTCTCAAGAGGTAGAAGTTTCAAATGCTCGCCCTGCAGTTATTAATTTCTCCTTAACTCCTTCTACCCAAGAGCTTAACGAAGTAGAAGTGATTGCCAATGGCTTTTATAAGTCAGATGAAAGCCCTGTTTCAGTACAAAGAATTGGTGTTACAGAAGTTAAAAGAGCACCGGGTGCAAATAGGGATATTTCAAGAGTGTTACAATCACTTCCAGGCGTTGCATCGACAGCATCATTTAGAAATGATATTTTAATTAGAGGTGGTGCCCCAAATGAGAACAGGTTTTATTTAGACGGCATTGAAATTCCTAACATAAATCACTTCGCTACACAAGGTGCATCAGGAGGACCAGTAGGAATGATTAATGTAGATTTTATCGAAAACGTTGAGTTCTTTTCAGGAGCCTATCCTGCAGGTCGCGGCAATGCGCTTTCATCAGTGATGGAATTCACACAAAAAGATGGACGAACTGATCAACACACAACAAATATTATCCTAGGAACATCTGACATAGGTGTAACATTTGAAGGTCCGGTAACAGAAAAGTCTTCTATCATTGTTTCAGCAAGACAATCATATCTACAAGCATTATTCAGTGTGTTAGGCTTACCTTTTCTACCAACTTACAATGACTTCCAATTAAAATATAAATATGAAATTGACCAACGCAATAAAATATCAATTATTGGCCTTGGAGCAATTGATCAATTTAAATTAGCTGATTCACCAGGTGAACCAACTGATGAGGATTATGAAGAAAACCTTTATATCTTAAATAATACTCCTGAGCAAAATCAATGGAATTATACTATAGGAGCTAAATATGAGCACTTTAGAGACAATTCAACATTTACATTTGTGGCGTCAAGAAACATGCTTACGAATAATCAGTTCAAATACCCGAACAACGATAGATCACAAAGTAAAATTTACGATTACAATTCAACAGAAGCTGAGAATAAATTTAGACTTGAAGGGTTAACTTTCACAAATACTGGATTTACTTTTTCATATGGTGTTAGTTATGAGTATGCTAATTATACTAACCAAACTTACCAAACATTATATGATTACTCCACTGGAGAATTAGAAACAATCAACTTTAATAGTGTACTACCTTTAAACAAATGGGGTGGATTTGCTACTGTTTCTAAAAAATTAGCTCAAGACAAAGTAACTTTATCATTAGGAGCGAGAGTAGATGCCAATGATTATTCTGATTCTATGAATAATTTATTAGATCAGTTTTCACCAAGATTTTCAGCATCGTATCAATTTACGCCTAGATGGAGTTTAAACTTCAACACAGGCATTTATTACCAATTACCTACTTACACCACGTTAGGATACAAAGAGGGTGAAGACTTTGTAAACAAGGACAATGGTTTATTATACATTAGAAACAAACAACTGGTTGGTGGTTTTGAATACAAGATTCCTGAAAAGAACTTAAAGTTTACAATTGAAGGGTTCCAAAAGTTATACGATCAATACCCATACTCTATCAACAATGAAATTTCATTAGCCAACTTGGGCGCTGATTTTGGAGTAATTGGATCTGAAGCTGTAACAAGTACATCAAAAGGTAGATCTATAGGTATAGAGTTTATGGCTCAACAAAAATTCTTCAAGGGTTTTTATGGTATTCTAGCCTATACTTACGTTCAGTCTGAATTTACAAATGCCGACCCTAACGTTTATGCTCCTTCTTCTTGGGACAGTAGAAATATTGTTAGTTTAACTGGCGGTAAGAAACTTAAGAGAAATTGGGAAATTGGTGCTAGATGGCTTTATTCAGGTGGCACACCCTATACCCCATATGATGTAGATGCTTCTATGGATAAACAAGTATGGGACGCAGAAAGAAGAGGCGTAAAAGATTATTCTCAAGTAAATACATTACGTTTATCAGCCAACCACCAATTAGATGTTAGAGTGGATAAATATTATTACTTCGACAAGTGGAGTTTAAATGTTTATTTTGATATTCAGAACATGTACGGGTATCAGTCTAAAGGACAACCAATACTTACTACAGAAGTAGATCAAAATGGAAATCCAGTCACTGATCCAAACGACCCTAGTAAGTACTCTCCGAAATATATCGAGACGACCAACGGAATTGTTCAACCTTCTATTGGAATCATAGTTGAGTTATAATATTTCTAAAAATACAGCTAAAAACCCTCGTTTTATTCAAATAAAAAAGCGAGGGTTTGTTTTTTATTAAATTCTCACTTTACTTTGAAGCATCATACCATTTACATCTAAGTAAGACGTAAGTGTTTATAAAGAAGAGGCCAGAGACTAGGCTCTAAGACCCTCTAGCAACCATCACAAAAGTGAAAAGGTGCTACATCCTAGCCTAAATTTTTAGGAGCTATAAGCAAATATCGGAACGTCTGAAAGGATCCTCCTTCTACTACACACACCAATATTTTGCATCCTAGATTAGGCTGATGTACATCTTCTCATCATTGCTTTTAATAGAACATCAATACCAATCTGAAAATACAATGCAAGAGCATTCTTTTACATATAATAATCAGTATGACCTTGAACTTGGGGAGAGCTTACCTGAATTCACACTGAATTACTTTACTGCTGGAAAAATGAAGAAAGATTTTTCCAATGTAGTTTGGGTTTGTCATGCATTAACCGGTAATGCGGAAGTGTTTGATTGGTGGAATGGTTTATTTGGCAATGACTGCATTTTTAATGAAAAAGATCATTTCATTATCTGCGTTAATGTTTTAGGATCATGTTATGGCTCAACAG
Organism: Flammeovirga agarivorans; assembly: GCF_012641475.1. NCBI lineage: Bacteria > Pseudomonadati > Bacteroidota > Cytophagia > Cytophagales > Flammeovirgaceae > Flammeovirga > Flammeovirga agarivorans. The sequence continues at coordinate 177,878 of NZ_JABAIL010000010.1, forward strand.
GACCAACATCTGTCAACCCTGTTACTAATAAACCTTATTACAATGATTTCCCCAATATCACTATTAGAGACATTGTCGGTTCATTGGAGATTCTAAGAAATCATTTGGGTATTGATAAAATCAATACTCTTATTGGAGGTTCTTTAGGGGGACAACAAGCACTAGAATGGGCTGTTCAACAACCAAAATTAATGGACAACCTAATCATCTGTGCTACCAATGCAAGACATTCTGCATGGGGTATCGCTTTCAATGAAGCACAGAGAATGGCTATCGAAGCAGATCCTACATGGGGAGATAATGATGAAAATGCTGGTATTAACGGTCTAAAAGCGGCTAGAGCTGTTGCTATGCTTTCATACAGAAATTATAGCACTTACGAGGCTACTCAGACAGATAAAGACGATAACATTACAGATAATTATAGAGCCTCTACTTACCAACAATATCAGGGAGACAAGCTGACCAAACGATTTAATGCCTACTCATACTGGACACTTTCCAAAGCCATGGATTCTCATAACATGGGTAGAAATCGAAAGTCTTTAGAAGAAGCATTACAATCTATTGAAGCTTACACTCAAGTAATCGGAATTACAAGCGATGTTTTATTCCCAGTTTCGGAGCAAAGATATATCACTCAACACATTCCAAATGTAACTTATGAAGAGATTACATCCCTGTATGGACATGATGGATTTTTAGTAGAAACACATAAAATTGCTGGTGCAATTAGCTCATTCTTTAAGCAAAAGAGTAAAAAAAGAATTCTGTTATCAAATTAGGCACGCCTTTTGTTTTTTAGTAAATTGTAATAATCGAACTCCGATTTAACATTCTACTTAAAAGACAGAAGCAAAATGAACAATATTAAGAATAGATTCTTCACGACATTAGCATTGATCACTTTGGGTGCATTAGTTTTTTCATGTTCAAGCAGCTCAGGAAATGCATCTTCTTCTTACTTCCAAAAAGAAAGAAAAAAATACGAGGTGATGGATATGCACTCAGATTGCCCACAACTTGTAAAATCTAGAAGATAAGCTAGAACAAATACTTTATATTCAATCCTTTTTTCGTATTTAAATGAAAAAAGGATTTTTTCGTATTTATCATCAGGCTTTATTTAAACAAGAAATTTTTTTATCTAACACTTTTTATAGAAATCCCATTACGTATTTTCAATATGCAAAGAGACATTGAAATCGCAGAGCTAAGAAGGCTAACCCAATATATTGATGATAATTTTGACTATGATTTCAAAAACTACGCAATGTCTTCTTTTACAAGAAGAGTAAGAAGAGTTGTGGAGTTATATAAATTCAGTTCAGTAGATGCATTAATCCGTAAGTTCAAAGACAACCCTGGATTCTTTCAAGATTTTGTCTCAGAAATTACCGTTAATGTCACTGAGATGTTTAGAGATCCTACATTTTGGATTTCACTTCGTGATGAAATCATTCCTGAAATCTTAAACGAGCATCAAAAGATCAATATTTGGCATGCTGGATGTTCTTCTGGGGAAGAAGTTATTTCTATGTGTATTATGCTAGAGGAAATGGGAACTCTAGACAAAGCTACCATCATTGCTACAGACATAGATAAATCAATAATTAGTAAAGCCAAGAAAGCTGCTTTCAACGCAAAAAATATGGAACTTAACCAATCCAACTATGAAAGGTTTGGAGGAAAAAGTTCTATTTATGACTATTTCATCGAAAGAGACGGTTTCTACCATGTAAAACCAGAATTACTTGATAGAGTCTCATTCAGAGTGCAAGATTTAGTCAAAGGAAACCCCTTCTCTAAGTTCGATCTCATTCTATGTAGAAATGTAATGATATACTTCAATCAGACATTACAAAACGAAGTATTGAAAAAACTACACGGAAGTTTATTCAAATATGGCAATCTAGCTATTGGCTCAAAGGAGTCATTAATCTGGTGTGATATCGCTAATAAATTCGTTGTAGTTAATAACGAGGAGAAGGTTTATAAAAAAATTAAAGAGTAAAACAGAACCGGATGAGCAATTTAATTGACAAATCTGTTTTCGAGAAAAAATACAAATGTATTGTCATCGGGGGTTCTGCAGGAAGTTTTAAGCCAATTACTCAACTTTTAGCTGACATACCAAAGGATTTTCCGATACCAATAATTTTATGTCTACATCGTCTAAAACATGTTAGGCATGGTTTTATCGAAGCATTATCTATAAGAAGTTCTAAAACAATTGTAGAACCTCAAGATAAAGAAACGATCCGACCAGGAATGGTCTACCTCGCTCCTGCCAATTATCATTTATGTGTAGAGCTTGGTAATTCAATTTCACTTTCTACTGAAGGTTTAATTAATAATTCCAGGCCGGCTATTGATTTAACATTTCAAACTGCTGCATACACTTTTAAAGAAAAACTCATTGGTATTTTATATTCAGGAGCCAATAAGGATGGAGCACTAGGAATGAAATCAGTCAAAGACAAAGGTGGTGTAACTATCATTCAAGATCCAGAAGAGAGTATGATGAACACGATGCCAATGTCTGCGAAAAATGTAACTGAGATTGATTTTTGCCTTGAAGCAGAAAAAATTAAAAATTTTCTACTCCAATTATACAAGGCTTATCAAAAATAAACGTTAGTTAATAAACTCTTGTCTTTTTTCAAGCAACCTTCATAATATTTTGAAAACAACGCAGAAAAAAACAAATATTCGAAGAAAAGGCTCACGCTCTGATGTACGTAAATATGGAATCATATTTAACGGGGTTTTTACAGCCATTTTTACAACAATTATTTTGTTGGAAATTCAATTCCCGAATATTTTATCTCTTGTAGGTATCTTAGATACCAAGGAGTTTAATAGAGAAACATATCTATTAACGCTAAGATTTTTGGATCTAATATTTATTACTGGTACGGTTTACTTCTATCTAGATAAATCTAAACCTTTCAATATTTATTTAGGTATTCTATTCCTTTTCTTATGTATTTATTCTATTTGGGGTATTCATGACCTTCCTAATGTAATTCTTACTAGCTTGGAAATCACCGATGATAAAATCATTGGACAAATTAGAGAAGTGAGTAACCCAACGTTTTATTCGATTGGATTTACATTTGCCATATTAATTTTCTTCTTATTCCGCTTGATCTCAGACTTAATGAAAGACCCTGAGGATCAGATTATTTATGTTCCTAAATATTACAACAAGGAAAATAAAAGCAACGAAGAAGAACGTATCGATGCTATTAAGGAAAGAGCTCAACTTATTAGAAAAAACATTCGATCTTCTATTCTAACGGTAGAAGACCAAGAAGATAGAGAACAAAAATTACTAAATGCTATCTGTAAAGAGTTCAAAGTCTGTACAGGTATTTATTATAAGGTAAATAAGAAAGAAGATATTGACATCATTCAGTATTCAAAAGGTTTCTCTTTCTTCTTACCTGACTCACAGGTTTTAACTTATGAATTTGGCGAAGGGCTTCCAGGACAGGTAGCAAAAACGAAAACTTCGATTATTTCAAATTCAATTCCTGAAAGATACATTAATGTAGTTTCAGGTCTAGGTGACGCCTCTCCTAACTCCTTAATGATATCTCCAATCCTTAATGATGACGATGTTTTAACCGGAGTAGTCGAACTAGCATCTTTCAATAATTTCACTAAAGATGATAGAGAAATTCTTGACAATGTAACCAAATGGTTCACTGAAAATTAATTGATGAGCTCTTGAAGTAAATTATAATATATGTTCTTCCAAGATTTAAAGATACGTACCAAAATTACAATCATAATGCTACTCGTAGTAACAATTACGGTAGCCATTATATCATTCCTTTCCTATATTCAGACAGAGGATTCTGTTGAACGTAGATACTCGGAAACTTTTGACGTTATCAGTACTCTGAAGTCTGAACAGATTGATCAGAAGTTCAAGTATATCGAACAAAACTTAAAGTATATGGCAAAATCAGCTTTGATTGTATCCAATACTACAAAGTTGAAATACTTGTTCAAGACAAAATCAAGATCATATAAAGACTCAACATACTACGCGATCAAGAGAACACTTGATAATGAACTTTTCCCTAAACAAATTGTAAATGGTTATTCCAATATCATTATTACAGACAACAAGGGTAATGTATTGTATACTTCCTACACTTTTCCTGCATCAGTAATTGTTGGGGATAGAAATAAGAAGTTCGAGAAAATAATCAAACAAGCGAAAACAAAAACATATTTCTCTGAGCCATTTAATACTGAGAAAGGTGTTCATATGTACATTGTTTCTCCAAGAATGAAATCAAGGTATGGAGAACTTGGGCATGTCATTATTCTATATTCACTTCAGAAAAACATCTACCCTATTGTTGAAAATAGGACTGGATTAGGAGACACCGGTGAAATTTTATTATCTAGGATGTCTGAAGGAGCATCTAAAAATGTCACTATTATCTCACCCCTAAAAGGCTCACAAAACCTTCTAACTGAAGTAATTTCAGAAGGAGATCCAAAAAATGTTGCCATACAAAAAGCAGCAAAAGGCGACTCTAAGGATTTTGGTTATGATACAGACTGGAGAGACAAGAAAACAATATCCTACTGGAACTACATTCCAACAACTAAATGGGGTCTCGTTGTAAAAATTGATTACGATGAGATTAAAAGTGGCCTTAATGGCTTAATCTTAACCTTCGTATATACAGCCATCATTATCATTCTTATAGTAATGTTGATTGCTGTCATCTTCTCAAAATTCTTAACTAGTCCTATCATCCGACTAAAGAACCGATTAAATTATATCGCAAAAGGTATCCTGCCACATGAAGTAGCTGACGATATCCAGAACGATGAAATTGGTGAAATGTCGATGGCTGTTCAAGAAGTAGTAAATGGTATGAAGAGAACTGCCAACTTTGCTGAGCAGATTGGTGAAGGGAATTATGACGCCGTATACTCTGCCTTATCAGAAGATGATACACTAGGTAATGCACTTCTTTCAATGAGAGATAGTATCCAAAAAGCGGAGAAAAGAGATCATGAAAGAAACTGGATTATTACGGGTGAAGCTGAGATAGGTCAAATCCTCCGTAACCACAACGATCTAATTGAATTAGGAGACGAAGTCGTAGCATATACAACTGAGAAAATCAACGCCGTACAAGGTGCTTTCTATGTAGTTGAGGGTGCTACAGATGAACTTCCTATAGAAGAACAAAGTATTGAGCTTATCAGTACTTATGCATATAACAAAAAGCGTTTCTTAAAAAAGAAATTCCATTTCACAGAAGGTCTAGTAGGACAAGCTGCTATTGAAATGGAGATGATATTAAGAACAGAGATCCCAAGTAATTACCTTTCAATTACTTCTGGTTTATTAGGTGAAACAAAACCAAAATCAATCCTTATCATGCCATTGATTGCCAATGAAAAGGTATACGGTTTATTAGAGTTCGCCTCATTAGAAGACTTCTCTACTATGACTCTAGAGTTTGTGAAGGAGATTTCACAAATCATTGCCAGAACGATCTTCAACATTAAGATTAACGAAAGAACAGTTCGATTACTGAAGGAGTCTCAACAAATGTCTTCTGAACTTTCTGTCCAACAAGAGATCTTAAGACAGAATGCTGAAGAAATGGAGTCCACACAAGAAGAATTACAACGCACTAATCACAGATTAGAAGAGCAAGTGGAAGAAGTGAAAAATTCTCAAAACAGACTTCAATCATTATTAGAAAACGCCTCTGAGGTGATTACAATTTTTGATAGTAACGCAAAAATCAAATTTGTATCTCCATCATCTAAACGAATTTTAGGGTATAAACCAACTGATTTAATTGACTCATCTTACCTTTCTAACTTACATAAAGAGAGTATTGAACCAGTTAAGAAGTTCATCAATGATTTAGTCGAGTCTGAAGATAAAGCGACATTACAATTAGAGTATCGCTACAAACTTCAAGATGGTAGATATATTTGGCTGGAAGCTACAGGTATTAACCTTAGTCATGTTCCTGCAATCGAAGGTATAGTAATCAACGCACAAGATATTACGGAAAGAAGAAGAGCAGAGACGGAAAGACGTATGAGAACGCAAATGCAGGCACTTTCTGAAAACTCACTTGATCTTATCCAAAGGTTAAACACTGAAGGGCAAATCTTCTACACCAACCCTATTATAGAAGAATTGACAGGTCTATCCGCTGATCTTTTTGTGAATCAGAAACTTGACGACACCTCTCTTCCAAAAACAATAATTGATGAATGGAAGAATTTACTGATTGAGGTATCTTCTACTTCAGAAAAGTCTACGAAAGAAGTCGAATTCCCTACAGCAAGCGGAAATAGATTTATGACCGTAACTGCAATCCCTGAATTCAATGAATCGAATGAGTTTGAAAGTGCTCTGTTTGTTTCACATGATATCACTGAAAGGAAAAAGGTTGAACTTGACATCTTATTAAAGAACAAGAAAATTACAGAGTCTATTAATTATGCCAAACGTATCCAAGGTGCAATCATCCCAGATACTGACCTAATTAAGAGAGACTTAACAGATTGCTTTATCTTCTACAAACCTAGAGATGTTGTTAGTGGCGACTTCCCTTGGTATTTCAAAAAAGGTAAAGACATATATATTGCAGCCGTTGACTGTACAGGTCATGGTGTACCAGGTGCATTAATTTCATTAATTGGTTACTTTATCTTAAACGATATCGTTCAGAACAATGAACACATTACTCCTGGCAATATGCTTGACCTTCTACACCAAGGTGTTACTAAAACTTTAAGACAGGATTCAAACAGTAGTACAAGAGATGGAATGGATATTGCACTAGCAAAAATAGATCTTGAAAGTAAGGTCGTTGAATATGCAGGTGCTCATCGTCCATTGTATGTCTACAAGACTGCTACCGAAGAATTTACCCAAGTTAAAGGTGACAAATTCCCTGTAGGAGGAGAATACAAGACTAGAACTTCATTTACGACACATCAGATTACCTTAGATGAAGGTGACGAGATTTTCATGTTCTCAGATGGATACCCTGATCAATTTGGCGGTGATGAGAACAGAAAATTCGGTGCAAAACGTATTCGTGAGTTAATTATGAATACAGAACATTCATCTATGCAAGAGATTGCCAAAACATTTAGTGAAACATTTATTAACTGGAAAGGCAATGCAAAGCAGACTGATGACGTTATTATGATAGGCATCAGATTCTAAGTTCAGAATTTGTTGTTAGTTATAAAGGTTTGATTATATTTGAAAAACATTTTTTTAACTCTATTTTTTTCCTGGGGTTAAAAGAACATCTCGGTAGTATGACTACTGAATTAAATTGTGTTCGGAAATATGAAATACATCTACGAACTCCATAGGACTATGCTAGACAAAGATCTCATTCTAATTTATGAAGGTGAGATCACCCAAGACATTACTAAATCTGTACTATCCATGGCTGAAAGAAACATGGATTCTTACGGAGAACAATCCAAAATCAAAAGGAAAGTTTTTAATGTTATGGTAGAGTGTCTTCAAAACATAAGCAAGTACGCTGTACCTATGGAAGAAACTTCTGACAAGAAAAACAGTGCTGTTTTTATGATTGGTAAAGAGGATAACTCTTACTTTATCACTTCTGGCAACCCCATTCTTTCTAAAAATGTGAAAGATATTGCTGGCAGATTAGACAGAATTAATGATTTAGACAAAGACGGTCTAAAGAATTTATATAAGGACATTATCAAAAATGGCAAGATTTCCGCAAAAGGTGGAGCAGGTCTTGGATTTATTGATATGGCCAGAAAATCGGGCGAAAAACTTCGCTTTGATTTTGAACCCATCAATGATGAGTTCACATTTTTTTCTCTTAAAACGACAATTCCAAGGAAACTAAAATAACTTTTTTACATGAAAATCCTTAATCTAGCCGGAACGGAGGATACACCGAAAGTCATCTTAGATAAAGAAAATGAACTATTCGAAATCTCGGGTAGATCACTTCCTGAAGATTCAGCAGAATTTTTTGCCCCAATTCTTAATTGGATTGAAGAATACGCTGATGACAAAAATGATGAGACAAGATTTCTTTTTAAACTTGAATACTTCAACACTGCTTCTTCTAAATTAATCTTAGATGTATTATCTAAACTTGAAGAAATTGAAGGTGTAACAGTTGTATGGTACTATCATGAAGATGATGAGGACATGCAGGAAGCTGGAGAAGAATTTGAAGAATTAGTTGAATTAGAATTTGAATTCGAAACTTACTAATTCATGGTTTATCACCACCACAAGCACTTGATTTAGAGAAAATAAATCAAGTGTTTTTCATTTACATGCAGAAATAATCATTGCTACACAATATTTTATTATTTAAATGCATTAAATAAATGTATACTTTTTGCTAGATATAGGTTTATTTAGAAGAATTGAATTTCCGTACTATTTGACGGTCATCTATGAGTGAAGAAATATTAAAAGCACTGACGCAACTATTTGCCATAATTTCTACACAAGACGAAGGGCTAACAGAAACTGAAAGAAACTTTGTAATTAAATTTCTTAAACAGGAACTTGAAAAGCGCTCAGTAGAAGAATATATCCAACTTTACGATCAATTAGTAAAGGATGAAGAAGAACGTATTGCGAAACGTAAGGCTAAAGCTGCTAAGAAAAGAGCTGCCAAAGGAGAAGTAGAACAAGCAGATACCCCACTTGCTGACGCTGTTTCTGTCCGTAACTCAGTACGTACACTTTCTATTTGTAGAAAAATCAACAAAACGCTAGACCAAAAGCAGAAAACCATTGTGATGGTAAAACTGCTAGAAGTTGTAGCATCAGATAAATCATATACACCTCAGCGTATGGATATTATCCATACAGTTGCTGATGTATTTAATATCCCATCAAACGAATACAAATTATTAGAGCGTTTCATTATTGAACAGCATTCTTCTAAAATTGATAATGAAGACATTCTAATATTTGATGATGAAATGCCTCCAGAAGGATCAAAAATCAAATTTATTGATTCAGGTCTATTAGACGGAGAAATCATTTTCATCAGAATGAAAAGTGTTTCATTGTATTTCACTAAATACACTGGAAACGAAATGGTTTATCTTAACGGTCAACCAGTTCAAGCACATAATGTCTATTTATTTAGCCCTGGTAGTATTTTCAAAACACCGAAAGGTGCACCACTTTACTACTCAGATTTAGTAAATAAATACAACTCTGATGAAATTGGCGGAAACATTTCATTTGTTGTTGAAGACCTTGAATTTAAATTCCCTAATGGTCAATTAGGCTTAAGAGATATCAATTTCGGTGAAAATACTGGTCAATTAATTGGTATTATGGGTGCTTCAGGTGCAGGTAAAACTACTTTACTAAATGTACTTGCAGGTTTAGAAAAGCCATCTCAAGGTGAAGTAAGAATTAATGGATATAATATCCATACAGAAAAAGATAAAATAGAAGGTGTTATTGGTTATATCGCTCAAGATGACCTTCTTATCGAAGAGCTTACCGTTTTCCAAAACTTATACTACAATGCAAAGCTCTGTTTTAAAGATATGAACGAAGAAGAACTTACTTCAAAAGTAAATGAAGTTCTTCAAAGTTTAGGTCTTGACAGAATTGCAAACCTAGTTGTTGGTAATGTTCTTAATAAAAAGATTTCTGGTGGTCAACGTAAACGTCTAAACATTGCTTTAGAATTAATTCGTGAACCAGCAGTAATGTTTGTTGATGAACCAACATCAGGTTTATCATCAAGAGATTCAGAAAACGTAATTGACCTTTTAAAAGAACTTTCATTAAAAGGTAAATTAATTTTCGTTGTAATTCACCAGCCTTCTTCAGATATCTATAAGATGTTTGATAAAATGTGGTTACTAGACACTGGTGGATATCCTGTCTTCTATGGCAACCCTATTGAAGCGATTACACACTTTAAAGGTGCAGCTGGACAAGTAGACAGTGATCAAGGACAATGTAATACCTGTGGTAACGTCAACCCAGAACAACTTTTCAATATAATTGAAGCTCAAGTTGTGGATGAATACGGTGAATTTACCAATAAGCGTAAAGCTACACCAGAAGACTGGCACAGAGTATATAAAGATACTTTCACTAAACCTGAAGTTGAAGAAGTACATGTAGATCCGCCGAAAACATTGAATATTCCTTCGATGTTTAAACAAACGGTCATCTTTACAATACGTGACTTCTTAGCTAAATTCAGTAATAAGCAATATTTATCCATCAACCTTTTAGAAGCTCCTTTCTTGGCCCTTCTACTTTCATGGGTAATTTATTACATCAAAGATGGTGATGGTGAATATGTTTTCAGACACAATGAGAATGTACCTCCATATATCCTAATTGCTATTTTAGTAGCATTATTTATGGGTATGACGGTGAGTGCTGAGGAAATCATAAAAGATAGAAAGATCAAGAAAAGGGAATCCTTCCTAAACTTGAGTCGAAGTAGTTACCTCTACTCAAAACTTTTAATTCTATTTGGCTTCTCTGCAGTACAGACATTAACATTTGTATTTATAGGTAATACAATTCTTGAAATACATGATATGACATGGCAGTATTGGTTAGTTCTATTTACTGTTTCTTGTCATGCTAACTTGATAGGATTAAATATTTCATCAGCATTTAATTCTGCAATTACTGTATATATTTTGATTCCGATTCTATTAATTCCTCAAATGATTTTGAGTGGATTGATCTTTGACTTTTCAAAATTAAACAACACTATTAGTCAACATGGTAAAACACCACTAATCGCTGATATTATGGCCTCGCGTTGGGCATATGAAGGATTATCGGTAGAGCAATTCAAAAATAACAAGTTTGAAAAGCCATTCTTTGACATTGATATGGTGTTAAGCCAAAGTAATTACAAGAGTGCATATTGGGAACCAAGAATGGAAGAGATTTTATTCAGTGCCCAAATGAACAGTAAAAATACTAATGATAGTACAGGTTTAATTTTAGCGAATGACATCCTTACACTTCAAAATGAGATCAATTCTGACGAATACTTCTCTACTCATGAAGACAAAAAGAATGAAGCTTTAGCTTTCCTAAGTGATGGAAAGGTTTCTTCTCAAGAAGGAAATCAGTTAAGAAAAATCTTATACGAATCTTCTATATTCTACAACGACAAGTTGATCAAGGCAGAAGAAGAAAGAGATAAAAGAATCTATGCTATGAAAAAAGAAGTTGGAGACAGCTTCAACTTATCAGAAGCAAGAGATTTATACTATAATGACCAACTTGAAATCTTTGTAAAAAATAAAAATGTATTAAATAGAACTGTAGTCGACCATAACAGAATCATTCAATTAATAGACCCTATTTTCTATGTAAAAGAAAATACTTCCGGTCCATTAGACTACAGAACTCATTTATTTGCTCCAAAGAAGAAAGTATTTGGCACATATATTGACACGTTTACATTTAATGTGTTGATGATTTGGATGATGTCGGTTTTACTATATTTTTCACTTTATTTTGAATGGTTAAAGAAAATCATCGAAGGAACGGAATCAATTGTCAGTAAAATCTTCTCCAAAGAACAATAAAATATATTTTCAACATCGTAATAAAAGCGATCAAAACTATCTTTGAAAACCAAAGTAAGATGAAGACCAAATATCTGAATACATTGGCGGCGTCAGTTTTGCTAGCATCATCTGCAGCAGTGGCAAGTGATTTACCAAAAAATAATGATCCTGCAACTCATACAGTTACCATAGCCCCGGATAAAGTTACTCAAGAAGTATTACCAGTTAGTGAAGTTTTGGAATCGATTCCTTCACCGTTGGAGATATCAGTACTTATTAAGGAAAGTGGTACAATCTATAATAAAGCAGATTTAAATGCTCCTGAAGCTGTATCGCGCTATAATACAACCTTCCAAAAAGCCATTAACTTAGGTATTTACGGAACAGACTTAGGGTTCGCAAATATTTATGGCAAAAATCAAGATGCCATTTCATACCTAAATTCAGTGAAAGATTTAGCTGATGGTTTAGGAATTGGTGCATTCTTTGATTATGAAACAATAAAAGAATTAGCTGAAAGTTCAAATCGTTTGGATGAATTGATTCAACAGACTACATTGAACTTTGAGAAAATTAATAACAACCTTAGAGAAAGAAAACGTGAAAATGTTTCCGTTTTAATTCTTACAGGGGGTTGGATTGAAGCTGTATACCTAACTACTGTAATCAACCAAAGAGAACCTAACGATTTATTGAAAGATAAAATTGGTGATCAAAAAGTTGTATTAGACCAGCTATTGTTAGTATTGGATATCTATAAGTCTTCTCCAGGTTTTGAAGATCTTATTAATGACTTAACTGCTTTACAAGAGATCTATGATCAAATTGAAGTAGAAGTTATTGTAGGTGAACCTACTATGGAAGAGATTGATGGTGTTCTAGTGGTAACTGACGGTACTCGTAGTGTTGTTCATGTTACTGACAGTGATATCCAGAAAATTACAAGTTTATTAAAATCAATCAGAAACAAGGTTATTAGATAATAGCTCATTTTTCTAAGGACTTAAATCTCAGAACGATGAAAAAAATATTCTTAGCATTCACAATTATATTCGCTCTTTTCGCTATCAATGAAGAAGCATCTGCTCAATGTAACGCTGAACTTTATGTTACAAAAAGTATGAAGGAGCTGAATCCAGGTTTTCAATTCTCTAAAAGTTATAGAATTGACGGACGTAATGGTACAAGACGTAAAATTGAGTACACTTGCGTATTAGCAAAAGACACTAGCTACCAAATTACTATCTCTGGTAAAGATGGTGGTGCTCAAGGTCTAATCAGTACTCTATATAATGCAAAGAGACGTAAAATCATCTCTAGCTTTTATAACAATAGATTCTTAAATACTTGGACGTACAAGTGTACTTCTACTGGTATTTACTATTTGAGCTTTACTTTTAAAGATTCAAAAAGCTATTGTGGAGCAGCCGTTTTAGGCTTCAAGAGATAACAAATTATATTTCTTATTAAAAAAAGGACAGTTGTTTCACACTTCTGTCCTTTTTTTATTCTCCCCTCCAAAAAAAACAATAGTTTTGTAAATCAGGAACACTACTCCTGAATAAAATTATTTGCAACAATACTAATGTGCGCGGTTTAAAATGGACTTACTATCACTTAGAAATCAAATAGACGCGATAGATAATCAATTATTAAGATTACTCAACGAACGTATGAACGTTGTTAAAAATGTTGGTGAACTTAAAAAACATGAGAAATCAGTTATTTATCGTCCAGAAAGGGAAAAATCAATTATTGATAGACTTACTGTATTATCACAAGATGATAAGGGTACGCTAAATCATTCTGCAATTGAAGCCATCTTTTTGGAAATATTTGCTGTAAGTCGTAACCTAGAATTACCTGAAAAAGTAGCTTTTCTTGGTCCTGAGGGAAGTTATACTCACCAAGCTGCCGAAAACAGGTTTGGTGCGATGAGTGAATATATTCCATTAAAAACAATCAAATCAGTATTCGATAATGTAGAAACTGAAAGGGTTCGTTTTGGAGTTGTTCCAATCGAAAACAATCAAGAAGGTACTGTAGCAGAAACAATTGATCAATTGTGCTATAGAGATGTAAAAATTGTTGCTGAACTTCCTCTGTCTATTAGCTTCAGTTTAGCATCAAACCATGATGATCTAACAAAAATTAAAAAGATTTATTCTAAAGATATTGCGTTTAGACAATGTCGTAATTTCATTGAAGATTACTTTGATGAGGACATTCGTTTAATCCAAGTTTCATCAACATCACGAGCAGCAGAAATGGCTGCAAATGAAGAGGGTGCTGCTGCTATTTGTTCTCATATTGCTGCAAAATTGTTCCAATTACCTATCCGTTACAATAATATTGAAGATAGCCAAGACAATACTACAAGGTTCTTGATTATTGCAAAAGACTTCATTAACCAAACAAGCGGTAAAGATAAAACTTCCATTTTAGCGAAAATTGGTAATCATCCTGGTGATTTGGCAAACTTCTTGGAAGAATTTAGACAAAGGGACATTAACCTCACTAAAATTGAAAGTAGACCAGCAAAAATGAAAGATATTTTCAATTACTGGTTTGTAATCGATTTTGACGGACATTACAAAGATGACAAAGTACAAGATGTTATGCGTGTTTATAAAGACACAATTACTTTCCTTGGAAGCTATGTAAAAATGGTTTGATAAAATAACTTTCAATTTTGGTCGTTCAATAATTAGATAACACTATTCGACCTATATATAAAAGGAATGAAGCAATTTTTTTTCACAGCACTTTTATGTGTGATTAATCTTTTCGTTTACGCAGACAACTCACCTGCAAAAGTTTTATCCACTTTTAATAAGAAATTAGGAGGTGGTAAATATGACATTGGCAAATCAATTGTCAAAGCACATGATGGTGGGTATGTCATTGCAGGAAGATCTGTTGGCACCAGCGGAAACATGGACATGAGTCTATGGAAAGTTGACGAAAGTGGTAATGTGAAGTGGAATTTCAAATTTGGGGACACCGAAACTGAAGAAGTTTATCAAATCATTGCAACAAAAGATGGAGGTTATATAACCGTAGGAAGTTCTGATTCTTATGGTCTAAGTAGAGATATTAAAGATACTTGGGTTGTAAAAGTAAATGCACAAGGCAAGCAACTTTGGATGCAAAACTATGGTGACGAACTTTCTATTGAGGAAGGCACTTGTATCTCTCAGACAGCTGATGGTGGTTTTCTAATTGGTGGTGGTATTATCCATCTAGACAAAGAAGACCCTTCAGAAATGGGTTTCCTTTTTAAAATTGATGAAAAGGGGACTGTTCTTTGGAGAAAAGATTATGGTGGAGCAAAAAATGATAAAATTATCGATTTAATTGTTAACGAAGATAGCTATATCGTTGTAGGTAACACTGAATCATTAGGAAAAGGAAAATGGGATATCTGGATGTTCAAAACAGACCTAAATGGAAATAAACTTTGGGAAAGAACATACGGAGGCGGTGATACTGAAAAAGTAAATAAATTCGTTAAAACCAACGATGGAGGTTACTGTATTGCTGGATACTCATATACATTTGCTGAAGCTAGTTTAGATGCATGGATTGTTAGGACTGATGCTGATGGTCAACAATTATGGCATAAATCTTTTGGCGGACTTAGTTATGATGAAGCTTGTGGAATCACTAAAACAAAGGATGGTGGATATGCTGTTGTAGGTTACACAGAAGTATATGTTCCTGATGAATATGGTGATAACACTAGTATCGAAGGATTTAATATGTTACTTGTCAAAATCAATGATAAGGGACAAAAACAATGGGAGAAATCTATTGGTGGAACAAAAGAACAAAGAGGCCAAGCTGTACTAGAGACAGAAAATGGTGATTTCCTAATTGTTGGTTCTATTCAGACTAGTGAACAAAATAACTTTGGTATATTGTTAGTCAGAACAAATTCACAAGGTTCAATCTAACCTAAAATTAAATTTCAACTGAACTACACAAAATATTATATAGCCTATTTACTAATTATCGTACTTTCTATATCAGTTAAGTCTTACGCTCAACAAGGCCTAACAGATATAGAAAGCGGTGATTTAGCCTTCCAAAAAGGGAATTACCTTGAAGCACTTAATTATTATCAAAAAGCAGAACTTAAAGACATTGACGCTTGCGATATTAAATATAAGGTAGCCCTATGCTATTTACATTCTCCTTTTAAAGTTAAAGAAGCTTTACCCTACCTTAAATTTGTCATCAAACATGAATGCACTGAAGTTGGCAATGATGCACTTTATCACTATGCATCACTTTTACAACTGAAAGGAAAGTTTATTGAAGCAATCAATTATTACAATGAATATCTAGAATACACAGAAGGAACATCTAGAAGTTTTAGTAATGTCAATCTTAAAATTCGTCAATGTGAAAATGGGATTAAACTAGGTAGTCATTCCAAAACATCAACAGAGACTACAGCCATTTTAGAAATTCCTATTAATACTTCATATGACGAGTATGCTCCAATAATTTCTAAGTTAGATAACTTCCTTGTCTTCAGCTCTCAACGACAAATCAATAGCTTTAATTATGTCTATGGGGATCAATATGCTTTCTTACCTGAAAACTTAAAAAGCAACGAAAAAGATGTATACCTTTCTTATAGAAAAGGTGTACAATTCTCACACCCCTACCCGCAATTTGATGGTGAATACAAAGAAATATATCCTCTTTATGTACAAGATGGATCATATATGCTTTTGTATATAGAATATCCAAATGATGAAAGTGGCAAAGGAAATATTTATGAAACTAAAGTCAAAAAAGGGCGCTGGCAAAAACCTAAGAAATTAAATAGCAAAATAAATTCCTCATACGAAGAAAAAGGAGCATTTATAGCTAATAATGGAACGACCATCTATTTTGCATCCAACAGACCTGGTGGATATGGTGGTTTTGATATTTACAAAGCTATTCGAGTTGGAAAAGACGATTGGTCAAAACCTATTAATTTAGGTTCAACAATTAATAGTGAAAATGATGAAATCTTCCCATTCTTACATAACGATAATAAGACCCTGTATTACAGTACAAATGGAGAACTTTCCATGGGTGGTTATGATATTGTCGTTTCTTTAAAAGAAGGAGCTTCATGGGTAACTCCTACTAATTTAGGCACCGACGTTAATAGCCCATTCAATGAATATCAATTTTCGCAGATACCAAGTAAGCGTTATTCATATTTTACATCAGATCGCCAAGATGCACACTCTGTAGGCGGAAAAGATATTTACACTGTGTTCAAACCTGTTCATAAAATGAAAAGAGCCATTGTTACTGGTAATTTCAAAGTAATGAAAAATGATGTCAGTGTTCCTATTTCTTTAGTCGTAAAAGACAATTCCAATACTACTTACAAGAAATACGTTTATGATCCATCTCCTGAACAAGGTAAGTTCTTTATGATACTTCCTCCAGGAAAAAACTATACCATTACAATAGTTTATGATGATGTAGAATTATACAATGTAACCATAGATCTTCCAAAAGATACTTACAGATATCAACTAGACAAAGAACTCACTTTAGAAGATATCTCAGTATTTAATAAAGTAGTTGGCTTTGACATTGTCCCTTCAGAAACTCACTTTGAAATCACCACTTTTGATGATCTTAAAGAGAAAAAGGAAGAAGAAGCAACAGATGCTCGTTATGATGCATTATTGATGCTTATGGAAATGATTGTAGACCGAACTGATAAAGAAGGATTGGCATCATTAAACGCACTTGATGACCCTACTTTTGATGCTATAGCATTGGACAATAGTTCTTCTTCGAATAGTCCCGACCCCTATTACACACCTTTATTAGATCTTATTGAGAAAGCATTTAATGAGGCAAATCCTGATCTTCTAACATCTTTAGATAGTGTTAGAGGTGATATAGGTGATAAAATCGTAAAACTACCTTCTGATTATCTAAATGATGATATTATGGTAGAAGAACGATACTATTTCCCCGAAGAAGAATTTGATATTTCAACAGAAAATAAATCTAGCTTAAATGAATTGGTCTCTTTCTTAAAATCACGAGATAATGTAATGTTAGACATTGTGTGGTTTAGCAAAGAAGAAGAACAAAGTATCAGTAGTATCGATCAGATAAATGAAATGAGGATGAATTCTATTCTAAATTATTTATCTGCTAAAGGTATAGCTAGGTGGCAATATAAAATCAAAAAAGAAAAATATAAGACATCGGCTGATAATTCATGTATCATGCTTTCAGTAAGAATAAAATAGCATTGAACTCACAAAAACAGAACATATCGCCCCTTATTAAAGCCATTATTATTGGTTGTTGTCTGTTCTTTCTTAACCCCATCAAATCCAATGCTCAGTTTGATGAATACGAAAGAAAAGCTGCAATGATCAATACATTTGCAAAATTTGTCAATTGGCCATCACAAGCCTTTAAAGAAAATAATAAACTTGTTTTAGGTATTTTAGGTGATGACCCATTTGGTGAAGTTATTGATAACATGTTTAGAAATAGATATGTAAATGGCAGAGCATGGGAAATTAGACGAGGGCAAAGTATTAAAGACCTAAAAGGGTCACATATTGTATTTATGACTCAAGGTTATTCCAATGATGAAGTAAAATCGTTATTGGGTGAAATCTATGAAAAGAACAACTCCTTTGTGTTGACCATTGGTGATAATATTCCTAACTTCTGTAAAAATGGAGGTATTATCAACCTGACTCCAAATGGGTTGTATACATTAAATATTGTGTCTGCAAATAAAGCACAATTAACCATTGATGTAAAACTTCTTAACCTTGCTAGTGATATAATACCATATGACCCAGATTAAAACCATATTTCAGCAGTCATTACGAGTTAAACTGATAAGTATTATCCTATTAGTAAGTTTATTAGCTTCTTCCCTATCAACAATACTTTTCTGTGCTTACGACTTCCAACAATATAAAGAAAAGTTCATCAATGATACAAAACGGCTAGCCAAACTTATTGGTGACAATAATGATGCTTCAGTAGAATTACAGCAGGTAAATGCTGCTCAGAATAACCTTACTGAACTTCTGTTCAACAATTCTCATATTCTAACTGGGGTAATTTTTGATAAAGAGCAACGTCTCTTCGCTTATTATAATCAAAGTGCTGTAAAAATAGCTCAAACTGATTCAATCGAATCCATAAGGTCTATTTTATTAGATAAAGATTGGCAATTATCACATGCCGACTTTATCCCATCATATACTCAAAATGAAACTAACTTCTCTCTAATTGACAATCACTTAGATATTTATGTCAGTACTTTTGATGAAAACGGAAGAATCAACACCGTATTTCTACGTTCTGATTTAGAAACTATACATGAAAGAATTACAACCTACATCATCATGTTTATTGTCATTGTAGGGTTAGTTGTATTTCTGGTATCCTTCTTATCTCTCCCTTTTCAAAGATCAATTTCAAAGCCTATTTTGGAATTAGAGAAAAAGGCGAATATCATTTCCAAGAAAAAAGATTTTTCAATACGAATAGAAGAGAAAAGACAGGATGAAATTGGTCTATTAATCAATGCATTCAATGAGATGCTTTCAAAGATTGAAGCACAAAATGAATCGTTGATTTCGGCAAAAGATGTCGCAGAAACTTCAGCAAGAGCAAAACAAGAATTCTTAGCCAATATGTCTCATGAAATCAGAACACCTATTAATGGTGTAATGGGGATGGCTGATTTATTACAAGACACTCCATTAAGTTCTGATCAAAGTCAATTATTAAAAGTATTAAAAGGCTCAGCGGATCACCTTCTAGTTGTCATTAATGACATTCTGGATATTTCTAAAATTGAATCTGGTAAACTAACATTAGAGTACAAAAAGATTGATTTATTTGAGCTAATGGATAATATTCTTGCCTCACATAAACCTCAAACAGATCAAAAAGGACTCAATAGTATATTAGATATTTCTCAAAAAGTACCACAGTATGTGATTGGTGATCCTGTACGTTTGAAGCAAATTCTCATCAATTTATACTCCAATGCTATAAAGTTTACTTTTGAGGGGAGTATTATTATAACAGTCCGATGTTTAGAAGAAATTGATGGACAAATCAAATTACAATTCTCTGTAAAAGATTCTGGAATCGGTATTGAACAAAGTAAAATAGATCAAATTTTTGATAGTTTTACTCAAGCTTCCAACGCAACAACACGAAAATTTGGAGGAACAGGTTTAGGATTAAGTATCTCAAAACAATTAGTTGAGATTCAAGGTGGTACAATGCAAGTAGAAAGTAAGCCTAATTTTGGTAGTACTTTCTATTTTGATATTACATTCAAAAAATATATTGAACAAGAAACACAAAAGACAGTAGTTCCTTCACCAAAAGTGATTGATGAAACTCCAATTTTATCTAACAGAACAAAAAAGATACTTTTAGTGGAAGATAACGAGGTAAACCAGATGTTGGTTTTACGACTTCTAAAAAAATGGGGATATGCCACTGAAGTAGCAGATAATGGTCTAATTGCTTTAGATAAATTAAAAGCTGATACTTTTGACCTGATATTAATGGATGTTCATATGCCTGAGATGGATGGATATTCGGCAACAAAAAAAATAAGAGAAGAGTTTGAAGATCCAGTATCTTCCATTCCAATTATAGCAATGACCGCCTCTGCTTTAAAAGGTGAATTTGAAAGGTGTAAAGAAGCAGGCATGGATGATTATATCTCAAAACCATTCAAAAAAGATATTCTAGAAGAAAAAGTTAGAACTCACACAAATAAAAATTAATAGCAAAGCCGAAATAAGCGAATAATTATTCACTTATTTCGGCTTTTTGGCTTATTTTTCAATAAAATATTTCACTCCTAGTTCGTAACCTTTAAGACCTAAACCAGCAATTGTACCTACACAATTTTTGGCCATATAACTATGGTGTCTAAAAGCTTCTCTTGCATGAACATTTGAAATATGCACTTCAATCACAGGGGTTTCTACACCTGCAATCGCATCTGCTATTGCTACTGACGTATGTGTGTAAGCACCTGCATTAAAGACAATTCCATCATACGAAAAGCCTACTTCATGAATATAATCTACTAAAGACCCTTCGTGGTTAGACTGTCGGTATTCTAGCTCTACATTAGGAAAAATCTCCTTTAATTGCTCAAAATATTCTTCAAAAGAAGTATTGCCGTAGATAGTTGGTTCTCTCTTACCTAAAAGGTTAAGGTTTGGTCCGTTTAGTATTAAAATCTTCATTTTGACAAATTATTAATTAAATTAGAGAATCGATGTAAAAACACATTGATAGACTCTAAACTATATTTTATACCTTATATATAATAATCTAAAATTATGTTTATCCCAAGTATGCTACTCAAGCAGCTTTATACTAGAGGTAGCTTAAACAACACTGACACTGGAATTTCATTTTCTTTAAAAAATAGACTTAAAGATGCCGAAATTAAAGAAATTCTCCACATAAAGATAGATGGCAAAGAAGTAAATATCGACCAAGTCTTTATGAACACTTCTGAAGAAGAAAATATCCCTGCCACATCTATTAATAAAGATAATCGTATTGATTTTCCACTGCGTAAGGTAATAAATATTGAAGTAAAAGGACATGATTCATTGGCTATAGAAAGACATGAATTGGAAATTTCTGTAAAGGCATCTCCTTTTGGAAATTTGAAGTTCTCTGTCAATGATTCTATTCCTGACCCAAAAAATCAAGATGTAAGAGTTCCTAGAGATGAAATGGATGATTTTGGTGAGAATATTATCAAAAAACGTCAAGAATTTGTCTCTGAATTTACAGGAAAACCAATAGATCATATTGGCAAGTACTCAATCGATCCACATGAACTAAGTGGCAATATAGAGCACTTCACTGGTGTTGCACAGATACCAATGGGATTTGCAGGTCCTATAAAAGTAAACGGTGAACATGCAATTGGTGAGTTTATGATACCAATGGCCACAACCGAAGGTACTCTAGTTGCATCATACAATAGAGGAATGAAAGTCGCCAATATGTGTGGTGGTATTAAAGTATCCGTTGTTGACGACGCCATGCAAAGGGCTCCAGTGTTTGAATTCGAAGATGCTAGAGGAGCTAGAGATTTTGTGCAATGGGTAAAACTAAATTTTGATACAATCAAAACAGAGGCGGAGACAACTTCTTCAATAGCTGACCTCGTATATATTGACCATTTCTTATCAAATAAGTTTGCCTTTTTACGCTTCAACTTTAAAACTGGTGATGCAGCAGGGCAAAATATGGTAGGTAGAGCTACATTCGCTGCCTGTAGTTGGATATTGGATCAGTATTCTGGAATTAAAAACTTCTTCCTTGAATCTAATTTTGCCACTGATAAAAAAGCTTCTCAGATTAATATCATGAGAACTCGTGGTAAACGAGTAACGGCTGAAGTGACCCTAAAAAAAGAGGTATTACAACAATATATGAGAGTTGACCCTGAACAGCTAGATCACCACTCTAGAATTGCTGCTATTGGCTCTTTCCTTTCTGGAGTCAACAATACAGGTTTACACTCTCCAAATGGCATTACAGCCATGTTTATAGCCACTGGTCAAGATGTTGCCAATGTATCTGAATCCTCAGCAGGAATTATATACACAGAATTAACATCAAATGGAGATTTATATATTTCTATTACTATACCTTCATTAATTATTGCCACATATGGTGGTGGTACTGGTATTGGTACACAGAAAGAATCCCTTGAATTATTAGATTGCTATGGTAAAGGCAAAGCTCATAAATTTGCTGAAATTGTGGCTGCTGTTGTTTTAGCTGGAGAAATCTCGCTTGCGTCTGCTATCTCATCTTCTGATTGGGTAAGCAGTCATGAACAGTACGGAAGAAACCGATAATATTCTACATCGAACAGTCATATTTTTTAATAAAAAAGGAGTTGCAATAATTAATATCGCAACTCCTTTTTTTATTGGTATGATTTCCCTTAGAATAACCTTAGAGAATCATGGCCGTTATTATCATCATCCTTTTTAGGAGATTCCTCTTTATTTTGACTTTCTGTTTCTTCGATTGGATCGTCTTTGCTTAAAAGCTTCGCATCAGTAACTCTATCATGAGGGATTTTGTTACCTAGTGCTTTCCAACCTTTTACTTCAACAAACTCTTTTAGATTAACTTGTTCTTTTTCTCTCTTTCTACCATTCGTATATTTTAATTCCACCAATGGTGACATCTGAGTTGTTACAAGCAATAATCTTGATGCATTTGCCTCATTGATAAACTTAAAGCGTTTATTCATGGTAGACGTCTCTATATGGAAACGTTTAATATAGTATTGGCGATTATTTGTATCGTAATGTACAGCTGAAATTGCTTTGTAAGGTAAAAACTTCTCAATTAGAACTACCTTCTTCGCATCATATCGATTTGTGATTTCAAAGTTGGTCAACTCATATTCTCCATCTTCATAGAAAATGATAATACGATCTTCATCTTTGAATTTACCAAGATACTTCCCGTTTTCATCTTTATTAAGGACTCCAACAGCTTCATCATACCATAAATCAATAGCAGGTAATGTAGAAACACCTTCGCGTTTCAAGGTTACTCTACGTACAGGATATTTTGTCAGTATATTACCTTGTGATCCTCTTCCTTTGATTTCTAAATCTGCAAAGTCATACTCAAATGATTTTACTTTTGCTGAGCAATTTGGTGATAATGATACTCCAACCACTTCCGCTTCTCCGTTAGGGTTTGAAGAGAAATAGGTTACTTTCGATTTAGGAGACCCTTTAGTTACGTTATATTCTTTATCCCTAGTAAAGCTTGGAACTTGGAAACGTTTCACTCTTGTAACACCAGTAGATCCATCTAAATATACCGCATTGTAGACCTTACGTTCATCGCCTTTAACATAAACTTCAGCATGAAGAATATTCTTACCAACGAACTTCTTATCACCAATCTTGGTAATCTTATATTCACCAGTAGCTCTGAAAACGATAATATCATCAATATCGGAACAATCCATTACTTCTTCTACCCCATCTTCTTTCTTTAAGTTGTAACCGATAAAGCCTTCTTTTTTATTTACATAAAGCTTGGCATTATTGGCTGCCACTTTAGAAGCTTGGATAGTATCAAAAGTAGTTAATTCTGTTTTTCTTTCATGATCCTTACCATACTTCTTCAACAAGTTAGTGAAGTAGTTGATAGTGTAATCAATAATATTCGCAAGGTTATATCTCACCTCTTCAAGATCTTCTAAAAGAGATTTTAATAACTCATCTGCTTTAAAACTATCAAACTTAGAGATTCTCTTAATTTTAATCTCTGTAAGTCTAACAATATCTTCTTCTTTGATCTCTCTGTAGAAACTTGGTTTATAAGGTTCCAGACCTTTATCGATGGTCTCAAGTACGGCCTCCCAAGTTTCACATTCTTCAATGTCTCTGTATATTCTATTCTCAATAAAGATTTTCTCTAATGAGCTAAAAAGAATTTTTTCCTGAAGCTCACCTTCTCTAATCTTTAATTCCGTTTCAAGTAACTCTACGGTATAGTCTGTATCTCTTTGCAGGATATCTTCTACACCCATAAAGACAGGCTTGTCATCAATAATAACACAAGCATTTGGTGAGATAGACACTTCACAATCTGTAAATGCATACAGTGCAGCAATAGTCACATCTGGAGACTGACCACTCGCCAGTTGAATTTCAATTTCTACATGCTGAGCTGTATTATCAATAACTTTCTTGATCTTGATCTTACCCTGATCATTCGCTTTGATAATAGAGTCAATTAGACTGGAAGTAGTGCATGTATAAGGAATCTCTTTGATCAATAAAGTCTTATTATCTGGAGATTCTATTTTTGCTCTAAGGCGGATTTTACCTCCCTTTAAACCATTCCCATAGTTTGAGCTATCCATTAATCCACCTGTTGGAAAATCTGGTACAATATGTACTTTCTTTCCTTTTAGGATATCAATTGACCCTTTTATTAACTCTTTAACATTGTGAGGCATAATCTTCGTGGCTAAGCCAACAGCGATACCTTCAACACCTTGTGCTAATAATAAAGGGAATTTAACTGGCAGATTGATAGGTTCTTTCTTTCTACCATCATAAGAAAGTTGCCAGTCTGTAGTTTTAGGATTAAAAACTACCTCTAGAGCAAATTTGGATAATCTTGCTTCAATATAACGTGGAGCGGCAGCACTATCCCCCGTACGGATATCCCCCCAGTTACCTTGTGTTTCAATTAGAAGTTCCTTTTGCCCTAAGTTGACTATCGCGTCTCCAATTGCAGCATCACCATGAGGGTGGTATTGCATCGTTGATCCGATAATGTTTGCTACCTTATTAAATCTGCCGTCATCCATTTCTTTCATTGAATGAAGGATACGACGTTGTACAGGCTTCAGTCCATCATAAATGCTGGGCACCGCTCTTTCTAAGATTACATATGAAGCGTAATCTAAGAACCAGTTTTGGTACATACCATCGATGTGAACTACATTATTTTCTGAATTTTGTCCGTTCTCCACGTTAACTCTCAAAAATTGGTCGTCTAAAAAAATTGCCTAGATCACAAAAATATAGATTTGTTGATCACATGCAAATGAATTTGCTCAATCTCAATCGAAAGTTTTATATAAAATCACAAATTTTTAAACAATGAGTGATATTTAGTCATTTTTCAGTTCAATATTCCATCAAAAGTGAAAAATTGATCAAATAAAAAACCTCTAAAAGAAATTCATCTTCTAGAGGTTTTAGTAGATATATTTTTAGTCCTGATTATACAGAAACATTATTATCTCTTAAAGCATCGTTAAGTGATGTTTTCTTATCAGTACTTTCTTTACGTTGACCGATAATCAAAGCACAGCCTACTGAGAATTCACCTGCTGGGAATTTTTTAGTATAGCTACCTGGGATTACTACTGATCTTGGAGGAACATAACCTTTATATTCTACAGGCTCGTCACCAGTTACATCAATAATTTTTGATGATGCAGTTAAAGTAACGTTTGCTCCAAGTACAGCTTCTTTACCAATATGAACACCTTCTACCAAGATACATCTTGAACCAACGAAAGCACCATCTTCGATAATTACTGGAGATGCTTGAACAGGCTCAAGTACACCACCAACACCAACACCACCAGAAAGGTGAACATCTTTTCCGATTTGCGCACAGCTACCTACAGTTGCCCAAGTATCTACCATTGTACCTGAATCAACATAAGCACCAATATTTACATAAGAAGGCATCATGATTACTCCTTTGTTCACAAATGAACCATAACGAGCAATAGCGTGAGGTACAACACGAACACCTTTATCTGCGTAATCTCCTTTTAATGGAATTTTATCATGGAACTCAAATGGACCAACTTTAATAGTTTCCATTTCAGCTAATGGGAAAAACATAATTACTGCTTTCTTTACCCATTCGTTTACCTGCCAACCATCTTCAACTGGTTCAGCAGTTCTTAAAACACCTTTATCTAGATCTTCAACAGTAGCTTTTACTGCATCAATATATTCTTGTTCTTTTAACAAAGCACGGTCATCCCATGCTGCTTCGATTAATTGTTGTCTAGTCATAATTTTACAGTATTTACTGTATTTTATAAGATAATAAAATCGTATATTTTTCTATTTAACAGCCGGTTGATTGAGGGCTATTAGAAAACAGGGCAAACATAAGGAATCTGTTGGAAGTTTCCACCAAAGTGATAAAAATAAACAAATGCAACATCCTGTGTTAAATATAAAACAAAACCACTTTAAGTTTACCTCAAAGTGGTTATCGTAGATTCCAAAACTGGAATAACTTACTCTATTCAAATATATATTTAGTAGTATCTAATCATACTGTTTCGTTTTTACTTTCCTGTAATACTTTCCAGTCTTTTTCAAATTTCTCAACTACCTCATCTGTAAAAGTATAGCAATGCATCATTTCTGAAGTAGGTTTTAATAAGACTTTCACTTCATCCACCCAATCTTCATCAGCAACAGCAACAATAGCAGAAGTTCCCGGACTAATCGATTCTTTTATATCTTTTAATAAATCATTAGGAATATCTAGAGCGTCACTTTTTAGCCATCCTGCGATAGCTCCTACACCTAAACCGGCTGCAACAGAACCTGCAAATACTTCTGCAGCAAATATAGCAGCTCCATATATTGCACCAATTGGTCCAACTAACATACCTACTAAACCGCCAATTATTGCTCCCCAAAATGCATCTCTTCCTTCAGTATCATGCAGTGTTGTTTTGCCATCTTTGGATTTTGTGATTACAGTATATGCACAGAGATCTAATTCATCACGCTTTTCTTTTTTTGCTAAAAGCTTAAATTCTTGCTCTGCTTTTTGTTCTTCATTATATACTGCTACTATTAATCTTTTATTATTTTTCATAATGGTAAAGTTTTAATTTAAGTAGAAAAACAGATATCTGTGAGATATTAATTGTAATTATTACACATACAATATCATCAATTGAATCTACCTTTCTGATGATGATCATCACCTATTTTAAATCTTTACTCATTGTAATTCCCTGATTATCAATTATACTATTTACAAGCTCCCAAGTCGATTTTAGTACAGCTTGGTTCACCTCTACGATAATATCTTCATTTAAAGGATCTGGTAAAATAACATTCTGATCTTTCGGGTAGATTGGAAGAACCGCCTCACTTTCATTCTGAAATCTATCTAATGAGGATATCAGATAGGTGTACGTTTCTATATAAGAAGTGCGTTGATCTACGAAGCTAGTCTCTCCATTTTTTAGAATTTTCAGAATCTGCCTTGGATCATTTATATCAGGAAGCACACCTTTATCTGCTGAATAAATCACAAAAGTAGTTGGAATATCTCCATCCTCAGCTTTTTCAGGAATCTCCCATTTCAGAGTTACCCCAATTGGCATTTCTTTGATTGTTGGACTTTGAGGAGGTAATGGAACGGTACCATCAATCCATGGCATAGTTGGAAGTAATGCAGGATATTTATAAAATGTCTTTAATGTATCACCTATCCCTCCTTGGTTATTCCAAACTGCTGTCGAGTTATATAAAATAGACCCTTCTACTGCCTGATTATCCCTTGCTGCATATAATTGGTCGGGCATTTCTGTTTTATCTTGCCACCCTCTTTCTAATGAACGATCGACCCTATACACAGCATGCCCTGCATATAAGTGTTTACCAAATGTATTTTCTCCCCACCAATCTAAAAGCTTTTTAAACGGAATATTTTTATGCTTTGTACTTTGATAAAGTTGAGGTGCAACATAGTCAATCCACCCATTCTGTAACCAAAGGCGAACATCAGCATATAAATGGTCATACGATGTATAACCTGACCTTGTCGGCGACCCATCATAATCTTCTCTTTCATTCCTCCATACACCATATGGGCTCACCCCAAATTTCAATGATGGCCTTTTATCTAAAATCAACTGGTGTACTCCTTCAATAAAAGTATTGATATTCGATCTACGCCAGTCTCTTATACTTTCATTGTCTGTTCTGTATTTTCGCCAAGTAGCTCTATCGCCTTTAATTTCTCCATGATCTGGATAAGGATAGAAGTAATCGTCAAAATGAAGAGCATCAATGTTATAATTAGATATTAATTCTTCTATTACTGAATTGACATATTGATGTACTTCCGGAATACCAGGATTTAATATTTTCAGATTGTGATATTTCAACATCCACTCCGGATGAGTCTTTGATATATGGTCATTACAAACTTTTACATATTGGGTGTTGGTAACTGCTCTAAATGGATTTACCCAAGCATGAAATTCCATTCCTCTTTTATGCGCTTCCTCAATCATAAATTTCAAAGGATCATAAAAAGGCTTTGGAGGCATACCCTGTTGACCACTTATAGACAAGGCCCAAGGTTCAATATTACTCGGGTAGATAACATCTGCACTTGACCTCACTTGAACAATAAGTGCATTAGCACCTCTCTTCTGATGAAAATTAAGTAAAGAAATAAAATCTCTCCTCTGCTGTTCCGCAGAATCCTTCTCACTAAAAGGCCAATCGATGGCATTGAGTGTCGCCACCCATACCCCTCTAAATTCTCTTTTAGGATAATTCTCTTGACCAAAAGTGAAAGAGATTGAAAATAATAACAGTATATGTAAAAAAATCGCCTTCATTGTACTTATGTTCTATTGGAAAGCAGAGAGAAAAAAAAGTTTTTATAAATTTGTCTCATTCTCAAAATTACTAAGATGCAGCAATTCTTTAAAGAAAAAACACCATATATCATCATAATTACCTCAATTTTACTAGGAGGATGTAGTTTCTTTGGACTAGATAAGGAACTCAAAGATCTCACCATAAATGATTTATTGATCACAACTGCTAGTGAAATTTACATCCCTTCTTTGGCTGATGAATGGACAGAAGGCAATCCAGTATTATATTCTGATACCAGGGACAGTGTTATTCAGAAGAATTTTATTGATATCAATCAAATTAGAAATGGATCTTTCAGTAGAATACAAATCAGTGCTATTTACCCGGCAGACTCAACATTATATATTTTAGATTCTGTGGATGTCTATCTAGAAGACCTTCATGATAAAAAGGTAAAAATTGGATATTTATATGATATCACAACAACTTCTACTCCTAAAACATTAGATATGGATCTAGAAAGTGCTCCATCAGGATTAATTGGTGAAATTTTCAGATCAGATACTGTGATTATCACTTCAAGGTTTCACCTGAGAAATAATGTCCGTACAGATACCATGACATTTAATGTTGAAGCCACTTATCAATTAACCAACTAGTATATTACCCTTTCGAAATCACCACCAATTCAAGAAAATAATCTCAAGGAACCCTGAGAGTTTACATAAAGCAATAAATCTAAACTTAATAGACCCCTTAAATATATTATGAACAAACATTTCATCTTATTATTTATTTTTTCAACTCTTTATATTTCATCCATCGCTCAGGAAAATCAGAGTGTATTACAACTGGATGATATAATGGGAGGCGAAAATTTCATTGGAAAAACTCCACACAGTCCATTCTGGGCTAAAGACTCAAAGACAGTCTATTTCTATTGGGATAAAGAAAACAAGTCTTTCGATCAGCTTTATAAATTCGATATCAAATCAAAAAAATATTCAAAAGTTGGCGATGAGGAAGCAAAAGACCTTCCAAGTAATAACGGTGTTTGGAATAAAAGCCGAACAAAGAAATTATATACGAAAAGTGGAAACATCTTTATTTATGATTTGAAAAAAGAGACGTCATTTCAACTTACAGCAACCTCTTCGAAAGAGAAAAATGCCACTTTCTTAGATGATGAATCACAAATTGCCTATCAAAATGATATAAATATTTTTGTATGGGATAAAGAGACTGGAGCAACCAAGCAAATCACCAACTTTGTAAGAGGCAATGCCCCTAAAAAAGGTCGCTTAACCGAACAAAACCAATTTCTTCATGATCAACAATTAGAGCTTTTTGAAATCGTCAGAGAAAGAGAAGAAAGAAAGGCTGCCAAAAGTGATTATCAAAAAAGCACAACCAAAGCATCCATCAAGAAAGTATACTTTGGTAAAAAATACCTTTGGAATGCAAGAATCAGTGGTGACGCTCACTTTGTAGTATATTCGTTAGGTACTTCTGTAGGTAATTACAGTACAGAAATGCCTGTTTGGGTTGAAGGTACAGGTTACGTTAAGATGCAAAATGCAAGAGCAAAAGTAGGTAGCCCAGAAGATACATATGAGAATTACATCTACAATGTAACAACTGATTCTGTAGTTAAAATTGATCTTTCTACATTAGATGGAATCTATGATGTACCTGCCTACTACAATGACTATGATCGAAAAGTAGATAGTAAAAAGATGAGAGATGTAGTGATGCACCCTCCTCATTTTTCTCCTAATACTAATCATGCAATAGTAGATATTAGAGCTTATGACAATAAAGATAGATGGATTGCTTTAATCAACTTAAATGATGGTTCTGTAGCACAAATTGACAGACAACATGATGAAGCTTGGATTGGTGGACCTGGTATTAGTGGTTGGAATTTCTGGATCAAACCTATCGAATGGATTAATGAAAACACTTTTTGGTATCAATCTGAAAAGACAGGGTTTTCTCATGTATATACTTACAATGTAGACACAAAAGAGAAAAAGCAGATCACAAAAGGCAATTATGAAATCTATGACACAAAGGTTTCAAAAGATAAGAAAAACTTCTATCTAACTGCGAATAAAGAACGACCTGCAGAAAGACATTTATATAAAGTTGCTATTGAAGGAGGAGAATTGGTTAAAATTACAAATGCGGTTGGTAACCATGAAACATTATTATCTCCAGATGAAAAATACATTGTGGACCACTTCTCCTATTCGAATAAACCTTGGGAATTATATCTTCAACAAAATAAAATAGGAGTAGAAAGTACTCAAATCACAAAATCTACATCCGAGGCTTTCGATAGTTACTCCTGGAGAGATCCTGAAGTAATTACTTTCCCAGCTTCAGATGGTGAGTCCGTTCATGCAAGATTGTATAAACCAACAAAAGAAAAAGACCAAAATAAAGCAGTAATCTTTGTTCATGGTGCTGGTTATTTACAAAATGCTCATAAATGGTGGAGTGCATATCATAGAGAATTTATGTTCCACAATATGTTGGTTGATAACGGGTACACTGTATTAGATATTGATTACAGAGCTTCTGAAGGTTATGGTAGAGACTGGAGAACTGGAATTTATAGACATATGGGAGGCAAAGACCTTTCTGATCATGTTGATGGAGTAAAGTACCTTATTAAAGAACAAGGTATTGATGCCGATAAAGTTGGTATTTACGGAGGGTCATATGGTGGCTTTATCACATTAATGGCCTTATTCAATGAAAGTGAAACATTTAAAGTTGGTGCTGCCATACGTTCTGTTACTGATTGGGCACATTACAACCACCCTTATACTTCTAACATTCTAAATACTCCTGCACTTGACCCTAAAGCTTATAAACAATCCTCTCCCATTTACTTTGCAGAAGGCTTAGAGGGAGATTTACTGATTTTACATGGCATGGTAGATAACAATGTTCAAGTATCAGATGTGATTAGATTGTCTCAACGTTTAATTGAGTTGAAGAAGGAAAATTGGGAAATGGCTTTATACCCTATCGAACCACATGGCTTCAAAGAAACCACAAGTTGGATTGATGAGTACAAAAGAATATTTAAGTTATTTCAAGAAAAGTTATAATTAAAATCTGAAAATAATTTTTCTTTAAACGAGCTAGATAAAAGTTACCTACGTGATTTTTATCTAGCTCTTTTTTTATTTTCAGCCCAATGAAATGATCGTTGAAGCATTAGTTTCAAATCATTTTTTTTAGCATAAAAAACTTTTAATTCCTTTTCACATAGTCTTCTAAATCTCCACTTTTTTATATAAATTCGTTATATACTCTTTTATTTTTTAATCTATTAATAACAAATCACGATTTTATGAGTGAATCTCAAATTACAAAGCTTGACTGTAGAGCTTTGAATTGCCCAATGCCGATTGTGAAAATTGCTAAAGCAATAAGGACTCTATCTGATGGTGACAAAATAGAGGTTGTAGCGACTGACCCTGCCTTTAAAGCGGATGTTGAAGCTTGGATCCGTAAAACCGGACAGCGTTTAATTTCGTTTACAGAAGAAGGAAAAGAAAAAACAGCTATCATAGAAAAAATAAAATAAAGAATTATCTAATTTCTCAACGTATGCAACTTAACGACCCACAACTTAAAGAGTACATAGATCAATTAGTAGAAGCAAAAGTTGAAGAGAAGACAAAAGGATTTCAAGAACAATTAGAATCTCTACAAAACTCTTTAACTACAATAAATAAACAGCCTACCGAAAAAATCACCATGTTAGTCACAAGTTTTGAGCTAGATCAAGTGATTCCTGCATTTATTATTGCTAATGGAGCAGCTAGTTTTGGTATGGATGTTACTATCTTCTTCACTTTATGGGGTATTAACGCTCTTAAAGAGAAAAGTATTTACAAAGGCAAAAACATCAAAGAAAAACTAATTACAATGATGTTACCTGACACTCCTAAAACCACCACTATTTCAAGGTTGAACATGATGGGTATAGGAACAGAGATGATGAAAATGATGATGAGAGAAAACAACATTGAATCATTACCTGACCTTATTGATTTATCCGTTGAGATGGGTGCTAAATTAATCGCATGTCAGATGACAATGGGGATGATGGGTATTTCTACAGATGAAGTAAGAAAAGATGTTGAGTTTGGTGGTGTAGCCTTGTATATCGAGGAGGCTTCAGAATCAAATGTCACACTAACTTTCTAATAAATAAACTCGCTGAATGAATAACGATGAGCTAAGAAAAAAAATCATCGAACTTGAGAACATCATTAAGGACAAGGACCAAGAAATTCATCAATTAAAAGAAAGTGAAATGGCCTTGGCTGATGCCAATGTACGTATTGCTGACCTCTTCATGGACTTAGAAGAAGCCCAAGAGCAGATAATTGACCAGAAAAATGAGATCCTTCAACAAAATGAGGAACTAAGTGAGCACATTGAAGAACTTTCGTTGATCAATGAACAGCTAAATATTGCCCAAACTTTAAATGAGAACCTTCATAAACAGCAAATTCAAGCTGATATAATCAAGAAGGCTCACCAGCGAATCTTAAGCAGTATTCATTATGCTCAGAATATTCAGAAGTCCATTTTCCCTAGTTCTCATCGATTAAAGGATAATATCAAATCCTATTTCAAGTTCTTTTCACCTAAAGATCTCGTTGGAGGAGATTTTTATTGGACAACCCATGTCAATAAAAAAAGCTTCTTAATCGTTGGAGATTGTACAGGACATGGTGTTCCCGGGGCATTTATGACTTTGATTGGTATTGCTTTATTGGAAAGGACCATCAATGTTTTAAAAGTTCATGACCCTGCAAAGATTCTAAAAACTATGGATGCTTTGATCATCCGATTACTTCGTCAAAATAGAATCGAAAGTCATAGAGACAGCATTGATATGACCATTTTCTTAGAAGATCGAGAAAGAGATGAGGTAATAATTTCTAGTGCAAAGAGATGTTTTATTAGAAGTAATTATAACAAAGAATTAGAATCACTTAAAGGTGATCGAAATCCTGTTGGTGATACAAGTATTGCTGAAAAGATTTTTAGTAATCATCACTTTCCAAGACGTCAAGGTGATCGTTACTATATGTATTCAGATGGTATTACAGATCAATTTGGTGGACCAAGGGATAAGAAATTAGGTAATAAACGCCTAATTCAGTTTCTATCTTCTATACAAGATCAACAATTATTTCAACAGCAAATTCAATTTGAAGAGTTTCTTAAAGATTGGATGAAAGATCAACACCAAATAGATGATATGGTCTTCTTTGGTGTTGAAATTACTTAGTGCTTATTTCAGAAGATCCATAGAAATTTTATACAATCCATATTGACCTCTTTTATCTTCAGGTAGATGTATTTGTGATGTTGTAAAATATATTTCTCTATCTAGGTTTTTTGCAAAAGAATCTGCCCATCGAATCTCAGAGCCCTTCAAAACTGTTTTCAATTCTCCTTTTGCTGTGAAAACGTTAATACTATTACTTTCTAATCCACCTAACCATAAATTCCCGTTTCTATCAAATAACATCCCATCAGTAGCAGGTATTTTTGCCACTTTTTCAATATGCTTTTCTACTTCCGTTTTTGTTAATTTTTCGTCCCACAAATAATTAGTATTTATTCTATATAGTGTATGTCCTGTTAGGGCAATAAAATAGAGGAACTGATTATCCGGACTTAAAGCAATTCCATCAGAGTTCACCTTATTTTCCCATTTGATACCATCACAAATCAAGTGTTTCGTTTCATATTTTACAGCCTTATTATTTTCAAAGAATAATTTAGCCTCTCCTGTAATCAAGTTTAAAGTGATGATACCTCCATGGCCTGAATCAGTAATATAAGCCACTTCTTTAGTGATATCTATTCTTACATCATTAAAATAAGAATCTTCAAAATAAGTTTCCTTTGGAAAAGAATAAGACCTCAGTAATTCATTCGTATTCAAATCAAATTCATACAACACAGGCCCACCTTCTAATACACCTCTAAATTGAGGATTATTGGTATCCAACACCCACAACCTACTTCTACCATCACATACCACGCTTTGCACTGCTGTGAACGATGTCACACCTCCAGCAGTGTTCCACATTTCAGATGGGTAAGGTACAGGTTTACCATTTATTATTTCTGCCACCGCAACGGGTACATTCTCTGACCATTTCGGGTAATTAACAAAAACCCTATTTTTTTTACTTACGGCAACTCCTGTCCATTGTGCAGAGGAAGTACTTACTAATTCCAAGGATTTAGATGTTTCAGTTTCATTACTCTTTTTTTCATTTTGAGGAGAAGAACAAGAATATAATAGGGTTAATAAGGAAATGGTATATAATCTTAAAATGAACATTTATCTTGAATAATTATTTAAAAATGTAAGGTTACTAAAACAACGAAAGTACAAAAAATACTTATTGAAAACGTGGTATTAATAATTATTCATCTTCGAATAAATCACTTGCGATTTGATCAGCAAACAACTTCCCCTTTTCAGATAAGATAAGATGATTAGCTTTCCACAACAACCATCCATTTTCATCCATCTGTTTAAGTATTGATTCTCTTTCCTTTTTTAAATCGAATCGATATACCTCTTTCAAATGTTGTAAATCACAACCCCAACTAGTGCGTAATGTTGTTAATAAGTATTCATTAATACCATCTGCCCTACTTAGCGTTTCTTTTTCATAATTCAATTTACCTTCTTCTAAAATTGACTTTATGTATTTAGGGTTATTGCTTATATTAAACTGTCTCGATTGTTTTCCATCAAAAGAGTGGGCACTTGGTCCGATACCAACATACGGTTTCCCTTTCCAATATGCACTGTTATGCTTTGAATAATGCCCTTGCTTTGCAAAATTTGATATTTCATAGTGTTCAAAACCTTCTTTTTTAAGGGTATCAACCAAATATTCAAATTGTTCAGCAGCATATTCATCATCTGCTGGTTTAAATTTACCTCTTTTTGCCCAGTTCCCTAAAGCTGTTTTATCTTCTACGGTAAGGCAATAAGAGGATATATGAGATACATCCAGAGCAATTGCAGTAGCAAGATCGTTATACCACACTGAATGGTCTTTATGGGGTATTCCATATATAATATCAATTGTAAGATTATCAAACCCATAATCTTGAGCTAGCTTCACACACTTTTGACTTTCTTCTGCATTATGAGCCCTATTCATTAACCTAAGATGTTCTTCATGAAAAGACTGTAACCCTATACTTAACCTATTTATACCAATATTTTTCAGTTCTTTTAATTTACTTGAGTTGATATCATCAGGGTTTGCCTCTAAAGTAACCTCAAGATTCTTATCTGATATTGAATAGTTTTTATAAATCACCTCCATTAAATTATTCAATTCCCTTTCTGATAAAAGAGAAGGAGTCCCTCCTCCAAAATATATAGTTTCAATAGATTCATCACAATAATGTTTTTGCCATTCCAATTCTTTTAACATTGCTTCAACCAACTTAGATTTTAATTTTAAAGATGTACTAAAATGGAAATCACAATAATGACATGCTTGTTTACAAAAAGGGATATGGAGGTAAATTCCACTCATTTGAAAATATTTTTAATTTTTTCGAATATTTTTTGTCCACTACTAAATATGAGTTGTCATACTACTGAACAATACAAAAGAAATAAAAATATTATATATACACACTCTATTCATTTGACGATAATGTTGTTTAGAAACGCTTATTAGTAATAAGCGTTTCTTTTTGTATAAAACCTTACCTTTTTTTTATGGTATCATTATATAACAAAGGTTCTCCTTCCTGTTCTATAGAATTAACCCATCATAAAGTTTTATAAAGTTTCAAGACCCTTATAAAAAAACAAAAACTACTAAAATAGTAGTTTTTATTTATTAGAAATTTGTTTTAGTTTTTAGCTAAGTTTATCATATTTTCATGCTTAAAATTGAAAATTAAGTTCCATTTAAGATATGGCAACTGAAAACTCAGCTGCCATATACATCAAATGTGCACTTACTTATTTATGAATCGTGAAGCACATACAGAAAACCCATTAGTATAAATCATCAACCTAATAAAAGGACAATAATAATACATTCTCATATAAAATAATGAGACTATAGAACGCAAAATGAGCGTTTTCCATACGACAATTTAGAATTACGTTTGCTTCTAGTAATAGGAAATATCCTATCTATTTTCTTTATATTATTCTTTGACCTTTATTACATTTAAGGTTAAAATAATAATAAACTTGAAGCTAAAGGGAATTGTAAGCAATGCAAATAACGGACACTTAATCCTGTTTGGTTTTAATTCTTAGTTTATAATAGTTTCATTTTAAGTTTGTAAAAAAAGTAATAGTTTTTAAAACAAGTTAGTTTTCAGTTCCTTGTTCAACAATACAATAATAAAGGTTGATTTTAATATTTACAAATATTTGATAACTATTTTCTGAAAAAACCGAAAATAATTCTTCTAACATTGGTCACTTTTATTTCACTATAGTTACAATAAACTATCTATACCTATAAAGCAGCAAAAACTAATTTTTATCTTCAGAAAAACCTCTTAAAAAACAAAAGCCTATGAATTATCTTCATAGGCTTTTGTTAATAAGTACTTAGATAAATACTATCTCATAAATCTTCTACCTGGAATACGATACGCTACACCAATTGTACCTGTAGCATATAAGTCTACAGGAAGCGGTTGAGCCGAAAGACCATCTAGACCATTAGTTGTAGACATTCTAAACAACATATCCATATTTAGTATCCACTTTTCTTTCATAGCATAGCGAACTCCTAAACCGCCATTTAAGGTTCCTCCTACTTTAGTACTTGATGTACCTCCAACATAATTATTTACATCAGCAGCAAACAATCCTGTACCTGCCATTAAGTACCAATTCCAATGATTTGATTTTTTACCTCTATAGGCTCCTTTTGACTTTGCTTTTTTATCCACCCCTAAATCTAATACCATCATAGGTGAAAATTCAAAAAGTAATGTTCTGAATGCTTTCTGTCCCTGGGTATCAGAAGTATTTCTATTATCCTTTGAGCCTAACATGGCAAATGTTCCTTGAAAACGAAAATGCCACTTTCTAGCAAATTTATGTTGAATATAACCGTTAATCTGTGGTTTTAAACTTGTGATATCAATTGTGCTTAAACCTTGGTTAGCATAACCTCCAGAGTAATAGGCTCCACCAACACTACCACCAATCAAAGTGTAATTAGTCTTTTCAATTAAATTTAGAGTTCTATGATTTTGACCATAGCTTAATTGAAAGAAGAATAGTATTGATAAAAGTAAAAAAAATTTTTTCATGACCGCTTATTTTTGTAAACAGAGCAATAACCCGTTATTTATTTGTAGTTAAATTCAAAAAACAACTTTGCTATAGCTTAGATTATTAAAAGTATAGCAAAGTTATTAAAATATATCGCAATATGTTATTTTTCTAAGTAAGAAATGTAATCTTTTCCATAATAAGAGTACTGATAACCACCCTTCTTATGCATATTAACATCTGTCATAAATAATGCCAACTTTACATCATCCATCTTAGTTAATGGTAGTATTGTTTTCTCTAATTGTGCTTTTGGTGTATATCCTTGACGTACACCAAAACAAACTAGATCAGTATATTGCATTAGATTACGACTATCTGAAACTATTCCGATCGGTGCAGAGTCATAAATCACTACATCATACATTTCTTGTAGTCTCTCTGACAACTCTTTCATCTTTTTCCCTTGCAACAATTCAGTAGGGTTTGGTGGAATAGAGCCTGACAATAATACATCCAAAGCTTCGTTTTCTGTTTTTTGGATATAATCTTCAATATTTTTCCCTGAGCTTAAATAGTTAGATAGTCCAACATTTTCGTTTTGTCTAGGAAAATACTGTTTTAAAACAGGTTTACGTAAATCGGCCCCTACTAATAATACTTTTTTGTCCAATGAAGTATAGAACTGAGCTAAATTACTTGATGTAATCGACTTTCCTTCTCCAGAAATTGAAGATGTAAATGTTACAGAAAATTTTTCTTTATCTCCAATTAAGAACTGAAGATTGGTACGTAGGTTTCTATAACTCTCCGCTACTAATGATCGTGTTAATGGATCTATTAAGCTTTTAGTATTCTCTATACTCGCTAAGCTACCTAAATAAGGAACATCTACGATATCTTCGATATCAGACTCTTCTCTAATTTTAGTATCAAATAATACTTTAACATATAATATTCCTAGTGGCAACGACAATCCTAAGATCAATCCAATTAAAACATTTAACTTACGCTTTGGGAAAATTGGGAATTCACTTGGTTCAGGCACAGAAAGCATAGTATAATCGGAAATTGTACTAGCTGCTCTAATATTATATTCTGCCTGTTTCTCTAGAAGAAGTTTATACAATTGCTCATGTGTTTCAAATAGCCTTTGGTAATCATTTAAAGTCTTTTCTTCCGAAAGTAAAGTATTTGTAGATCTTATTGATTTTTTTAGTTCCTTATTCAACTCATCCAACTGAATTTTCAAGGCTTTCTTTGTACTTCCAACTGCTTCAGCAATTTTATCTTGTAAAGAAACTAATGCTTTTTCTCTTTCAACAGCTTCTTCTTGATAAAGAATTGATTTTTTTAAACGTTGGTTGGATAGTTCATCTTCCAATTTCAACTCAGAGTATTTACTTAACATTTCCGTTAATTGTGTACCTGAGATACCATAAGCCTCTGGCATAAGTACTTCTTCATCCATACTTTGATCAGCCATTTGCTCTAATAGATAATCACAGTAACGAATACTTAACTCTAATTCATTCCTTTTTTCATCTAACTTATAGATTTTTTCAAAAACCAACTCTGCACCACCTGATAATTCTGTATTAGATGTCTTAAGTTTATAAACCTCCGATGCAATCAACTGCATGGAATCAGAAATAATAGCTAATTGGTCCTTAATAAATTGTGAAGATTGTTTGGTTGCAAAGTTTTTGTCAAGAATATCTTTTTCTTGTACAGTAGCAACCAACTCCTCTAACAAATCAATCTCTTTTGCAGGAATATGCCCTTCTGTTTTAATTTGTATTAATGGAAGATCTGTATTTTTTTCACCTAAAATACTAAACTTAAATTTACGTTTTAAGTTTTTCACCTCAGCCAATGGCTGTCTCACCATAATATAAGGGGCAGAAAAAGAACTTAATGCTACATTTTCTTTTTTCAGGGTAAAATAAAAGCCTTTTACCTCTTGAGGTTTATTAAATGTAAATACTTTATCATTTAAATAGTGAGCTATAGAATCTTCTGAAGCATGAATTTTAAATTGAGTATTATTTATTTCTTCAATTTCTAAAATACCATCAAAAGGTCCCCAACTAGATTTTTTTTCATCATAAGAAAAGGTATAGGGTCTGAGGTTATATAAAGAAACCGATTTCAACCACGTTTTATCGTAATAATGGATATTTAAATCCATATTATGGACGAGATCTAATAAAATTTCTCTAGAAGTAAAGTATCTCTGTTCATACTCTAAGTTTAATTTACTAAACTCTGCTCCCATAGCATCAATAGGCAGCATAGACATAAAATCTGCTTGAGAACTCCCCTTTCCTTCAGTTGATTTTTTAACAAGTTCCGCAGATACCGACCAGCGATTTGTTTGCCAAATACTAATACCTACTGATATAAAAAGACCTATACTTACAGAAAGTGCTATCCACTTCCAGTTTTCTAAACATAAATAAAACCACTTCTTAAAGTCTTTAATCGCTTTATCTTCTGGGTCTTGTTGGAATTGTGTTTGGTTATTTTGAGTGAAATTTTCCATTTTAACGATTGACTGTAATAAGGGTAACAATTGATACAAGAGCTGCTGTAATAGAAGCAACAATAGAAACATTCTTCTGAACATATTCTAAAGTCGGTCTTCTTTCAATTGGTAGTACTACGATCACATCTTCCTGTTGTAAATAGTAGTATGGGCTTTGCATAAAATTTTCATCATTAAGATTTAAGTAGATGGTTTCTGTTATATTACCATTCTTTCTTAAAAGTTTTATTTTGGCTCTATTACCAAATTCTTTCACACCTCCAGCTCTTGCTATACCTTCTAATACGGATATTTCTCTTGAATATGTACCATAAGTCCCAGGTCTTTCAGCCTCTCCTAATACTGTAAATCTAAAGTTTAATAGTTTTATTCTCACTGAAGGCTCATCCATCATATTTTTTAAAATGCCTCGCAATTTTGCTTCACCTTCTGTAAATGTAAGCCCTCCTAAGTCTACAGATCCTATTAGAGGTAAATCAACAAATCCCTTTTCATCTACTGTATATCCTAACACACTCCCTTGATCTGGGTTTTGAATATTTGCGATACTACTCCCTCCAATAGCTTCAACATATGCAAATGGGTTATATTCAGGAGGAGTAACCGTTTTCACTTCTACAAGTATCTGATCAAAAGGTCTTATTTTGTTTAATGCTACTGGAACACTTTCTACACTTCTATATACGGAGTCATAGGTAACTTCTTCCTTAATCTCACCTTCATGTTTTAAATAAGATATTTTTTTATTGGATACACAGCCTCCTAATACTAAGGAAAAGAATAGAAAATTTAAAAGTCTTATATGTTTCAAAACTATTTAAGTTGCGAGCAAAAAAAAGCTCAGATCAAAAAATCTAATACAGTAGCATAAAACTTATGCATTTCAAACAAATGGTAAAATAAGGCCTAATATGAGAGAAAAACAACTGTATCTTTAAATAATAAAATTTATGTAACATTAATCGATGAATAAAAATTCATAATTGATATACTTCTAAACATATTTAATGTTATCATTAGCAAAAAAAACACTCTATTCAGAAATAGAAATGCACAATGGGTAAATAGGTATTAATTGAATAAGCATAAAAAATTAGGTAGAATAAATTGATTTCGAGCCAAAACACTCAATTTTAAATACTTATTAGATTGTCTTTTGGTTGGATCTATTAAGGGTTATTTTGAATTACCATAGAATGAAAAGTCTTTGACTAGGCAATAAATCAACAACATATAAACATCATCTAGAGCACCTTTATGGTATTTTCCATTCTTTAGGAATATTACCCTTTTCATCATATTAAACAAAGTGGTTTTCATGATAGGATCAATTGCTTATTAAATACTAGATTAATATTATTTCAGTTTAACTATCTTTACTTAAACAACCCACTTCAATTCGTGAGAAACTTATTTTTTTTAAGTCTATTTTTTTTAAGTGCCAAATTAATGGCTCAAAACACCTCTTATAAGGAAAAGTGGGTTCCTGCTTATGGGTTTATTTTTGATTATGAAATCATCATTCCTGAAAGTATTCAAATACTAAATAGTTCTAATAAGAATATTAAACCAATAATCACTAAGACTAATAAATTGATATTTATTGATTACTCTTCAAAAGACACCTTATCTCATGATGAACAAATAAAAATAGCTTATCGGACTTTACCTTCTTCTCTAAAACAGACGGAACATCGTTCATTTGAAATTTATCAACAAGGTGGATATGGGATAAATAATTACCAAGACTCATATATTCAAAAAGTAGAGAAGAAGAACCAAAAGCAAGAGTTGTTCTATGCTCCAAACATAGAAAAAACAGGCTCTCTGACACGAGGACTTTCCATGGGTAACAATCAAGATGTATTTGTCAACTCTGCCATGAATTTACAGCTTCAAGGTAATATTACGGAAGACGTACGTTTAACCGCGACATTAACGGATCAAGATATACCTTTTCAACCAGA
The DNA here is from genome assembly GCF_012641475.1 of Flammeovirga agarivorans. Lineage (NCBI taxonomy): Bacteria > Pseudomonadati > Bacteroidota > Cytophagia > Cytophagales > Flammeovirgaceae > Flammeovirga > Flammeovirga agarivorans. The sequence goes on from NZ_JABAIL010000010.1 coordinate 220,559, forward strand.
AGGAAACACACAACAAATACAAGATTTTGATAAAGTATATATCGCTTTAGAACATAAACATGCTAAAGTAGAAGCTGGTGATATTGTCATGAAAAATGATGAAAATACATTCTTGAGATACAATAAGAATGTACAAGGAGTTCAAGCTTCGATATATACTGGAAATGACAGTAGTAAAATACAATCCACGACTAAAGTGGGACTATCAGTAGCAAAAGGTCAGTTTTATTCTGCAAATATTCCTCCTATTGATGGTGTAATTGGTCCATATCGACTTACAGGGCCAAATGGAGAAACAAATATTGTGATTATTGCCAACTCTGAAAGAGTATTCATAGATGGACAACTTTTAGAAAGAGGATTTGACAAAGACTATACTATTGATTATAACCTATCTGAAATCACCTTCACTGAAAAAATTGTAATCACTCAATATTCAAGAATACGTATTGATTATGAATATGCTGTTCAATATTACAGTCGAAGTATTTTAGAAGCTTCAAATCACTTAAAGGGCAAAAATTGGGAAACCCTGTTTCAATATTATCAAGAAAAAGATGATAGAAATAGCAGTCTTTTTTACAGTTTATCAGATGAAGACAAACAAATACTCTCCTCAATTGGCGATAGTTTACAATTTGCATATGCTCCATCATATGATACTGTTTCCTTTTTTGATCCTAATAGAGTGTTGTATACAAAAGTAGACACGTTAACAGCAAATGGTTCTCCTGCAATTTGTTTCAGATTGGCTAATTCAAGTGATAACTCCTTCTATCAAGTTGGTTTTACTGATGTGGGGCAAGGAAAAGGCGACTATATTTTAGATGAAGTCACAGCCTTTGGTAGAGTGTACCAATGGGTTTCTCCTATCAATGGCATTCCTCAAGGACGTTATCTACCAATAAGAAAACTTGTTGCCCCCAATCAAAAAAGAATGATAACAATGGGCGGAAAACTCCACCTTTCTACACATGAAGAAATAAAAATTGAAGGTGCGTTCTCTCATCAAGATAATAATCTATTTTCAGATCTAAATGATGAGGATGATTTTGGTGCAGCTGTTAATATTGGCATTAAATCAACTGATAGAGTTTTAAATAAGAATTGGAAAATTTCTTCTTTTGCTGAATTAATGTATTTAGATGAGAATTTTAAAAGTATTGACCGTTTTAGGCCTATTGAATTTGATAGGAATTGGTCAATATACTACGATAGCATCCCATCATCTGAAGAAATCTATATCACTTCAGGTTTTGAAATCCATCAAAATAAAGATAGAAAAATAGCTTATTCCATTGCATTACGAGACAAAGACAGTGTTGTGAATGGTCATCAACACAACCTTCAACTCAAGTACAACCTTAACCAACTTCATTTTAATACGAATGCTTATTTAATGAATGCCCAATTAATCATGAATAATGAACAATCCGACTGGAAAAAACTATCAAGCGAGGTTTTTTATAAATCACCATACATTACACCGGGATATCAATATAACTTAGATCAACAGTCAACCAAAGTACAGGCAACAGATTCAGTGGCTACCACATGGATGAATTACACCGAACATTTTGCCTATCTGAAACAGGGTGATAGTTTACATTGGAATTACCAATTAGGTTTTAAACACAGAGAAGATAAAGCTCCACAAAATGGTGAACTAAAAATAAAAACGATTACAGACACGTATAACTTCTCAATTGGGCAAAAAGGGCGAAATGGAAATATTTCGACTGATATCACTTATAGAAAATGGAAAGACTATTTTAATACTACTCCTCAAAACGAAGAAAGTTTACAAGGAAGAATGAATGGCAGTCTAAAATTTGGTAATGGAATAGGTAAATTTAATGGTACTTATACTGTTTCGTCCTCAAGGGAACTTGAAAAGGAATTTGTTTACATTCGCGTTGAAGATGGAAAAGGAACTCATACCTGGAGAGATCTTAACGGAGATGGAATAAAAGATTTAAATGAGTTTTTCTTAGCTCAAAACCCAGACGAAAGACAATATGCTCGCTTTTATACTCCTACAGATGAATACATACCCGCCTATCGCTCTTCTTTAAATTTACGACTTAATTTAGCCTCCCCGAGAAAATGGAAAAAATTGAATGGATTTCGACATATGGTGTCGAGGTTTTCAAACAATAGCTCTATCCTAATGGAAAAAAAATCTACGTCAGATGATATTTCTGGTAGGTACTTACCATTTCTAAGTACTACAACAACTGAAGACTTATTAACCTACAAGTATTCTCTTCGTAATACATTATTCTTTAATCGAAGTAACCCCATTTATGGTGCTGACTTTAGAGTTGTTATCCTTGAAAACCAACAACTATTAACTCAAGGACGAGAAAATAGACAAGATCAAAGATATACATTAAGTGGTAGAGTTAATTTAGGACGAAAAGTCACTTGTAAATTAGAGGGAACGCAAAGAAATATAAATTCAGGGTCTGACTACCTAGATGACAGAAACTATAAAATTACAGAGCAAATTGCTACTCCTACAATTGCCTTCCAACCTTCTATTTTTATGAGGTTTAACCTTACTTATTCATTAAAAAAGAAATTGGGGGAAGAAAACAATTCAGAGTCCATACAACAAACTTCTAATATTCAAGAAGTCGCATTTGAAGGAAAGTGGAGTAAGGCAGCATTATTTACTATTAGTAGTAAGTTTTCTATGATTTATCAAGACTATTCCGGTGAAGAAAATTCAGCCTTAGGTTACGAAATGCTTGATGCCTTATCTGTGGGGCAAAACTTCAAATGGAATATAAGTTTGATTCAAACTTTATTCAATGGTCTTCAACTAAAAGTAAATTATGATTGGAGAAAATCAAACGATAATAAATCTGTACATATTGGTAGTATGAATCTCACAGCACTTTTTTAGAATTAGCAGAAAAAGTAGAACGTATTTAGTAACTTGCAAATGAAATCAAGACGATTCTCAAACTTTACTAATTAATTTTCATCAAGTTACTCTAAACACATGCAAACTTCAGAACACAAAAAAGTATGGTTAGCTATTTACACCAAACCTAGAGCAGAAAAAAAGGTTGCTGACCGACTAGAAAAAAATGGATTCGAAGTGTATTGCCCTACCTACACAACCATTCGTCAATGGAGCGACCGTAAAAAGAAAGTCGTCATCCCTGCAATCCCCTCCTATTGCTTTATTAAGATTGAAGAACATAAACGTTGGGATGCGTTAAAAGATCCTGGTGCTGTAAGGTATATTTTTTGGCAAGGGAAACCTGCAGTTATTAAAGAACAGCAAATACTAGCTTTTAAGCGATTTATGGGAGAGATCGGTGAAAATGAAGAAATATTTAGTTCTCCATTAAGTGAAGGAGATAAAGTACTTATTCGTTCTGGTTCATTTACCGGAATAGAAGCTGATATTCTTAAAATCAGAAAAACAGAGGTTCAATTAATATTACCAGAATTAGAGTTAAAATTGGTATGTCAAAGAAAAGACATTGACAAAATTGGATAATAGGGTTAATATGGATTTTAAAACACATCTTTCAAAAGGGGCACAAACTCCATCTATTTATTGAGTTCAACAACAATCAAACTCCAAAATTACTTTTGCATGCTACAGAATCAATATATAGTAATATTTACACATATTATACAATCAACTTATTTTCAATCATTTACAAATACGAGTAAAAATAATACTCATTGATAATTGTGTAAAATTTTTACTCATTACATCTTTGTAAGGCAAAGAAAGATGTAGCAGTCATAAAATTAATATTGTGACTGACGTGGCGAAGCCATGTTTAATAGAATATATCATCAATATAAATCACTTCATATCTTTCTTCATTCCCCTTTTCAAAGTATTTACAAAAAACATAGAATTTAGAAGTATACTCTACCTTCTATATACTAGAATCAATATTATCGTGCTAGACGCATTAATTACATCCAAAACTCGTCTCAAGCTTCTTTTAAAGTTTTTTCTGAACCCAGCAAACACCTCCTACCTAAGAGGTCTTGCCTCTGAATTCTCAGAATCAACAAATGCCGTTCGTGTTGAACTGAACCGATTAGAAGAAGCTAATATGTTAGAATCTTTCTTTGAAGGAAATAAGAAGTTTTTTAAAGTAAACACTCAACATCCATTATTTGGAGATATCCAAGCGATAATGTTAAAGTATATTGGGTTAGATACAATCATTGATAAAGTCCTTAGCAATATTGGAAACTTAGAAGAGGTTCACCTTATTGGAGATCTAGCTGAAGGAAAAAATGCAAATAGTATTGATTTATTAATCAAAGGTGATATTAATGAAGAGTATTTACAGAAAGCTATTAAAAGAGTTGAGAATACCATTGATAGGAAGATTAATTATACTTTAGATGATAAAAAAATAAATGATTTATCAAACAAAAACCTTTCTCTAAAAATTTTTAGCAATAACAGATAAAATAAACTTCAATTATAAAATTACGATGAAAGAAATCAAAAATATTTGCTGTATAGGCGCTGGATATGTAGGAGGACCTACAATGGCTGTGATTGCATTAAAAAACCCAAATATTAAAGTAAACATAGTAGATATTAACGCTCAAAGAATAGCTGATTGGAACCATGAAGATTTAGATAAATTACCAATTTATGAGCCAGGTTTAGCCGAAGTAGTAGGGCAGACAAGAGGGAAAAATTTATTTTTCTCAACCGATGTTGTACAAGGAATTAAGGATGCAGATATGATCTTTATTTCTGTAAATACACCTACAAAAACTTATGGTAAAGGAAAAGGTCAAGCGGCTGATTTGAAATATATTGAGCTTTGTGCTCGTCAGATTGCTGAAGTTGCTGTTAACGATAAAATTGTTGTTGAAAAATCTACTTTACCTGTTAGAACTGCTGAAGCATTAAAGGATATCTTATCAAATTCTGAAAGTAAATTTAA
>NZ_JABAIL010000011.1 GCF_012641475.1 Flammeovirga agarivorans
AGAGCAGTTAAGCCCTACAGTGCTGATGGTACTGGGTTAACCCCCGGGAGAGTAAGTCGGCGCCACATTCACTAAATATAGAAGGTTAGTTAACACAAGATGTTAGCTAACCTTTTTTTGTATATCAAGAATTTTTTCAACGTTTCAGATTTAATTAGTGAGAAGAAACCACTTGAACTGTTTGCCTCAAGTAAAAAATAATAATAGTGTACCAAAACTGTAAACATATGTTCACAACCGAACATTATATATTAGTGTACTAATCATCTAATACACTTTAGTTGATTGATAAACAGTGTGTTGTGATTTTTTGGCATACGATTGGAATACACTATGGCATATTACTAGTGTTCAAATTAATTATACTTACTTACATTATTTATTATGAAAACTTTATTTATCTCTCTTTTTATCTCAGTATTTGCAATGAACGTTTTTGCTGAAATTCCTGAAGAATCAAAAAATTCTGAATCGGCGAAATTAGTTAAAATGGTAAAAGAAGCAGACGTTAATGATTGGGAAACCTATACTAAAGCTGCTTTGTATTCAATCAACTGGAATGCAGATTTAGAATTAGCAAAAGAATGGATTGATCATGCAATAGCATTAGATAAAAACCATAAGACATTAGAGGTATTAGGAGACTATTACTTAAGAATAGGTGAACATAGTCAAGCACTAAATCTTTATATGAAAGCCTTAGAAATTAATGTCACAGAGATCGATAAAATAGCAAAAGATAGACTTCAAAGAAAAATTAAAGTTTACGCTAAAATATTAAAATAGACTTCACAGTAGTTAGTTAGATATATTGGCCCTTTAATGCGAAATAAGTAGCATTAAAGGGCTTTCTTTTATTTCAATTTTCGTAATAAATTTCGGCAACCTACCTCAATATATCTATGACTTAGTGCGGATAGTAAAACAGTGATACTAAGAAAGGTAATGATATAAAGAAGGTACAAATTTGAAGGTAGTCGATCCCATCCATAGTTTTGTTTCCAGCTTGGAAATTGAAACCAGAAAAAGAAAAAAACTAATCCATGCATCAAGTAAATAGAATAAGAAATATCTCCAAGGTATTTGATATAGCGTTTTTCTAAAATTGATTTGATACTAGAATTATTATAAGCTACGGCTAATAAAAATAAGGAGAACAATGGAATAAAAACTAGATCATGTATTTTGTAATGGAAGCCAATACTGATAAAGACAAATAGTAGAATACAAGTAATATCTTTCTGTAGAATATTATTATTCCAATTCATTTGAAATAAGAGGTATAGGTTAATTCCAATGAAAAACTGAAAAATACAGCGTATAAAACCATAATCCCAAGTGATATCCAAATTGTGATTAGGGTGAAAATTGACCAATAACGATATACAACCAAACAACACGAATAGCTTAATGTAAATCAAGTACCGTTTCGAATGACCAATTATAGGAAGTACAAGGATCGCAAAACAATAAGTCCACCATTCCGCACCAATAGACCATGATGGCATATTCCAAGATAAGAAATGATAAAAATTCATTGCATTAGTCATAAAAAACTGACTGAATAAAGCTGTGTTTGAGAAGTAAAGGTGCCAACTATCATCTTGTAATTGTGGATAGGTTTTTCCAATAATAGGAACTGTAATAATCAACAAAATTAGTGTAAAAAAATGTAGAGGGTAAAGACGAGTAAACCTACTCCATAGAAATGACTTAATATTTTGTATACTGTAGCCATTTTCTTTGAAAAGTTGACCATAGACATGGTAAATGATAAAACCACTCAATAGAAAGAAGAAATCGACCCATAAATAGCCTTTAGAAAATATTCCTGTAGCTGCTCTTGGTAAGATACCTCCAAGGTCTCTGTAATAAGTACTAACGTCTATGTGGAATAATACAACCCATAGTGCAGCAATTCCTCGAAGTGGAGTAAGAGAACTTAAGTAGCTGACTTTTAGTGGATCAGTATTTTTCGAATTTGTTGCGTTAGTATTGATAGTTAATCCTGTTTTCATTTTCATTTGTTTAAGTATTTGATATATTTGGCTAAGTAAACTTAAATAAGGCTGATGTATTCTTTAATCTATATTCAAATAAATAATTAAATTTTTATTATAAATCATTCCATCAGCCCACAGTAAACTATAATTAAAATGAACAGTAAACTATTTTTAGCTTGTATGGCCACAAGTGCCATGTCCTTCTACGCTCATGCCCAATCTTCCCAAAAAGTAGAAATCTATGATCAAGATTTCCAGTATGTAAGTGGAGAGTACTCTACTAAAGTAGAAAACCCGTCACTATCTTCGATTGTAAGTATGGTGAAACTAGATGATGGCAGTGTTCTAATGTCGTCAAAGAAAGACAACAAGTCTTTTATTTTAAAGGATGGAAAGATCAAACCAGTTACATCTTTTGATGCAGAAAGTGCAGTATTGGAAGCATTGAAGTTTTCTGCCGTTGCTGATGGTTCTGATTTTGTTTTCCAAAACTTAACTACGGGAGCCTTTGATGGTAAAGGCGATTTTTACGCTATCTATGTCAGAAGCAAAGAGTTCAACACAATTGGTAAAAAGGATGAACTTCATAAGTTCAATAAGACAACCAAAAAGCTTGAGCCTATTGACAAGCCATCTGACTACAAAAACTTCCATCCTCACAAAATGGTTGGTGTGGAGAATGGGTTCGTTTGTATTCTTATTAAGCCAATTGAACGTGATGGTTCAACTAAATATGAATATCGTTTTTCTCATTATGATGGAACCCAATTCGATGTCTTAGAATTACCTGATAGTAAAACGGTATCAGATGTATTTAAAGGAAAAGATGGTAGAGTTTGGGTAACAGGCAAGAATAAGGTATATACTTATGCTGATGGCCAGTTGAAGGAAGAGTTTTCAGTGGGTAACGAGAAGACTAGAATTGCTGAATTTTCTATAAATTCTAAAGGGATTGCACTGATTGATTTTACTTCTGGATCAGTAGGAGCATATAATACAAATACGAATAAACTAGAAAAGGTATTTCCTAAGAATGAGTCAGCCATTGTAGGGGATGAATCAGCATCTCGATCAATACAAGAAATTGAGGTTGATGATAAGGATCGTTTTGTGATCAGTGCATCAAAATATAAAATGGATTTTGAGTTTGATTTATTGAAATATCAGTTCGAAAGTAATGGTTCTTTAGTGATTCTTGAGTATCCTAATTTAAAAGAAATTGGAGGAGGAGTTACGTTGATGAACTCAATGACTCAAGATAATGATGATTACAAAAGCTATGTAGGAAAGTCATCTTTAGTAGACCAAGCAGGTAACCTTTCATTATTATCTTTAGATGGAAAAACGATTAATAAAATCTCTAAAGATGGTCAAGTAGCTTCATATAGTATCGAAGAGATTGGAAAAGAACTTGGTTTCAGTTATCCGGATTATATGATTTATCCAAATAGCTGGACAATTGATGAAGTATCTGGAAATATATACATTTCAACACCAACCCGTAAGCAAACATTTGTTCTAAAAGCGGATGGTTCAAAAGAAAAATTAGCGTTCTCATTAGATAAGAAGTTAGGAGGAAAAACCATCAAAAGAGTGACCTTTGATTCCCAAAATCAGGCGTATTGGTTGGCTACGAATAAAGGCTTTGCGTTTAGCCCAATTAACGGGGAACCGAAATATTATACTAAGAAGCAAACAGGTATTGGTACTGGATATGGTCTTTTTGAATTTAGAGCTGATACTCAGGGTAAACTTTGGGTAAGTCATTCAAAAGGTGTTGCTGTTTTTGATAAAGATGGTCAGGTATCTAATCTTGAAAATGAAAATTCAGCAAACTACATTTCTCATTTTTCTATTAAAGACAATACAGGACGAAGTGTAGCTGTAGGATCAAAAGGTACGTTTGCAATTAGTGGTGAAACAGCAACTAAAGAAATAGATTTTGAAAGTTTAAAAGCGGAGCTAACGAAAAAGTATGGAGAGGAGAATAATTCTGTATTTATGAAGGCAGCTATTTTCGATCAAAAAAATCAACTTTGGGTGATCACTGATAAGAATAAAGTAGCGTATTTTACAGGTAGTGATTGGAATATTATTGATATGAAACAATATTATTGTGCACCAGAAGTTTTCACTCTTTTCAATGACAAAAAAGGAAGAGTGAATGTAGTAGCGGGTGAGCCATTAAAGCCTGTAGTTGCAACACCGACAGATCAAGCGGCGGCAGCGGCAGCTGAGGCTAAGAAAACGCCAAAAGACTATTTATTAGAGGAAATTGATCACACTTATTATTTCCCAGAACAAGTAGTTGTTTTTGATGTGAATCAAGCGAACTAAGATCAACTGTCTTACACTTTGTAAGTTAAGTTGTGAATAAAATGATGAAGACTACCTCATGCACTTGGGGTAGTCTTTTTTGTTCGGTGTTAATCAAAAATGCTTACAATAGGGGTTTAAACTTTTGCAATTCAAACTAACTATTTCTTTATAATTCTGATTGAAGAATTTAAAATTACAATCAGATTACATATTTCTAAACCTGTATTTTGACGGTACACTATGAACTACTCCCGTATGTAGACATGCACTTCATCTATACAACTTTTTTTGTAGTAGTGATTTACTGTTGATGATCTAATCAAATCATTTTTTAAGTGTAGATGGATGTGACCAAGAAAAATACAGATCAATATGAAAAAGATAGTATTAGTATTGACCTTGATGTTTTTATCTTTATTGTCATTTGCACAAGATCAAGGGCAGTGGGGAGCATTGTACTTCAAGGCTAGAATGAGTGACCGTTTTAGTTATTATGCGGAACACCATATCAGATTTAATAATACAGAGTTATATAAATCTTACAATAGAATGGGACTTCAGTATGCGGTAGCTAAGAATTTCAGCATTGTTGTTGGACCTGCCGTAATTGCTAAGTTTAATACTGAAAAAGAAACGGCCATTGAATATAGGATATGGCACCAGTATTTGTATACCCATAAAATAGGAAGAATTGAAATGCACCATCAAGTGCGTTTAGAACATGTTTGGTTTGAAGGTGCTACATGGAATAGGTACAGATATAAACCTTATGCATATATCCCGCTCAATACAAGAGAAATGGAGGTAGGTACTGTTTATTTTGTGCCGAGTATAGAGTAGTTGTTCTTGTATGATCAGCATGCTTCAGCTTTAGAAGACCTGAGGATATATAATGCTTTGGGATATGTGTTATCTAAAAAAGCTGCGATTACGGTAGGGCATATGTGGACATGGGATCAGGAAGACTACAGTAATGTATTTAGGTATAGTTTGTACTTAACATTATAGATAAACAGGCCAGTTATTTTCAATTGAAAGTGATTGGCCTTTTTCTTTTTTATTACAGTAAATAACATTTTTCTATAAATGAAACACTGTATTCAGATTATGGAACTAATTGTACATTATTATTACTTAAACACTGTTAACTAAGGTTTAAGCCCTCATTTTTTTTGTAATTTGGACCTACTAAATGTGATCAAACAAAATATATTTAAATGAAACGAATTATTATCCTTTTGTCTTTACTCACCTATTGTCAATTAGCATGGTCTCAAGGTTTTTTAAGAACTGAAAGAACGAATATTATCAATGATGAAGGAAATGTATTATTGAGAAGTATCGGTACCGGAAATTGGATGATTCAAGAAGGGTATATGATGCAGTCTACAGGAGCGAATATCAATACCCATACTCAATTTCGAGAAAAACTTGAAGAGCAAATCGGTAAGAGAAAAACGGCGAAGTTTTATGATGCTTGGTTGGAAAACCATTTTACAAAAGCGGACCTAGACTCCATGAAAGCTTGGGGTTTCAATAGTGTAAGAGTTGCCCTACATTATAAATGGTTTACTTTACCTATTGAAGAAGAGAAGGAGGTAAAAGGGACACTGACCAATACTTGGTTGGATAAGGGCTTTGCAATGACTGACCAATTATTGGAGTGGTGTGAAGCCAATGAAATGTATCTAATTTTAGATATGCATGGAGCTCCTGGTGGACAAGGAAAAGATGCTAATATCTCTGATTATGATACAGATAAACCTTCATTATGGGAAAGCAAAGAAAATCAAGATAAACTCACTGCTTTATGGATAAAACTTGCAGACAGATACAAGGATAATATCTGGATTGGAGGTTATGATTTAATCAATGAACCCAATTGGGGTTTTAATGGTAGTGGTTCAGCTAATGGATGTGGCTGTTCTGAAAATGATCAAATATGGGATCTACATGAGCGTTTAATTCAGGCGATTAGAACTGTAGATCAAAATCATATTGTATATGTTTCAGGTAACTGTTGGGGTAATACTTATGCAGGTTTTGAGAACCATTCTTTGAAAGATGTAGATGATAATATGGTGATTACTTTCCATAAGTATTGGAATTACAATAGTGATGTATCAGTTCAAGGGTGGTTAGAGATGAGAGAAAAATTTCAGTTACCTCTTTGGATGAGTGAAGCGGGTGAAAACTCTAATACATGGTTTTCAGATTGTATTGCTCTATTTGAATTTAATAATATTGGTTGGTCTTGGTGGCCAGTGAAGAAAAGCAGAGTAAACAATATTTTGAAAGTTGATACCCCTCAATCCTATAAAGACCTTTTAGCAGCTTGGGAAAAAGGGGAGGACTTATCTAAAAAAGAGACATACAATGCCGTAATGGAGTATATGGAGAGTCATAAGAATGAAAACTGTATAGTAGCACCAGATGTTATTTATGCAATGATGGGACAGTCTACAACTAACTTAACATCACCTTATACCTCCCATAAAATCAATACACCAATTTTGTTTGCTGATTATGATATGGGGAGAAATCGATATGCCTATTTTGATCATGTTTCAGCAGACTACCATGTAGATACTCACAAGGAACGAGCAGTTTGGAACAGCGGATACTCTTACAGAAATGACGGTGTAGACATTGGAATAGAGAATGATGCCACTTATGTTGGTTGGACAGAAGATGGAGAGTGGTTAAAATATACGATTCAAATAGCATCTTCAGGGGTTTATTCGATAGAGGTTAATTATTCAGCAGAAGAACATGATGGAGCTTTAGAGTTGACTAAAAACCATATAGTATTAGGTGAGGCGATCTTACCTAAGAATGGAAAACCATTTGATTGGAGAACAGTTGAAATGAAGAATATCAGTCTCTCAGAAGGAAACAATGAACTCGTATTTAAAATCAAAAAAGGGGGAATTCACCTGAAAGATTTTGTGATTAAAAAAGCCAAAGAATTATAATCAACCTACCGTTTCATAATAAAGCTCCTATTGTACTAAACCAGTATAATAGGAGCTTTTTTAGTCTTATTTTGAATGTTTATACACTTGATTTTCTTAACTTCTAAGAAGGATTATCGTTATGCAAAAATACATCCCATAAAATGTGACTTTAACTAGCTTAGTTGACACATTAATTGTGATACACTTCAATAACCTTTAGACATATAAAGAATGAAAACATACGATGTAATAATTATTGGTGGAGGCCAAGCGGGAATATCAGTAGCTTATTTTTTAAGAAGATATAAACTTGATTACTTAATTCTCGATAGCCAGGAAACTCCAGGAGGTAGATGGAACCAAGTATGGGATTCTCTGCATTTATTTTCTCCAAGAGAATATTCATCATTATCGGGGTGGCAATTTCCTAAAAATAAAGAAGTGTACGCTCCTAAAGATGAGGTGATTGATTATTACACAAAGTATGAATCTCGTTATGAATTAAATGTTGAAAGGCCTGTTGAGGTTGACAAAGTAAAGTTTGAAGATGGTATATATAAGATATCTTCAAATAAAGGTGATTTTATGGCAAAGGCTGTTGTGGTGGCTACAGGTGCTAACAATATACCAGAGATACCTAATATTAAAAATAAGGACCAATATAAAGGCATTCAAATGCACTCTTTAGACTATAGAACCCCAAATGATTTTGTAGGAAAGAAAACATTAATTCTCGGTGGAGGTAACTCGGGTGCACAGATTTTAGCAGAGGTATCTGAACATACGGAAACAGTTTGGGCAACATTACAAGAGCCTCAATTCTTACCAGATGATCAAGATGGGAGGTATTTATTTACTCGTTCTAATGAAGCTTATCTAAACGGTAAAACGGATGTTAGTTTAAAGGATGATTTAGGTAAGATTGTAATGGTAGCCCCTGTAAAGGAAGCAAGGGAACGAGATGTATTACACGCAAGAAAATCTGATTTCGAATTTACTGAGGATGGTGTGATCTGGGGAAATGGTGAAGAAGAAAAATTTGATGCTGTTATTTATTCCACTGGATTTAAACCTGACCTAAGCTTATTATCTTCATTAGATGTCATTGAGGATAATAAAATAGCTACAAATGAGACAGAATCAATAAAACAAAAAGGTTTATACTTAGTCGGTTTAGGAAACTGGACTGGTTATGCATCGGCTACAATTTATGGTGTGGGGAAAACAGCTAGAGATACAGCTCAGAAAATAGCGAATTATTTAGATAAATGATAAAAAAATATATAGCATAAAAAACGCCCATGAATAAAACATGGGCGTTTATCATATACACTAAATTCTATTAATGCATCACAACTTCTTTAGAAGCCCCTTTAGGGTAGCGTATTTCCTCTACCATATCTGTGACTTCTTCAGGTGGTGTTGCTGTAAACTGAGCAACAATGACTGAAACAATCACATTGATGATCATTGCAATTGTACCAAAACCTTCGGGTGAAATACCGAACCACCAATCTTCAGGAGTTGTGTCTCCAAATGTATTGAATTTAAAACGTAGAATATAGAAGATCATACTTCCTAGACCGGCTATCATTCCACTGATTGCACCTTCCTTGTTCATCCTTTTGTAGAAAATTCCAAGGATAATAGCAGGGAAAAATGATGCAGCCGCTAGTCCAAATGCCAATGCAACAACTGCCGCGACAAAACCAGGAGGGTTAATACCAAAGTACCCCGCAACAACCACTGCACATGCCGCCGCCGCTCTTGCAGCGATCAGTTCTCCTTTTTCGGATATATTTGGCATCAGTTGTTTCTTTAGTAAATCATGTGATACAGATGCTGAAATGACTAATAATAAACCTGCAGCGGTAGATAATGCTGCAGCTAATGCTCCTGCAGCGACTAAAGCAATGACCCAGTTGGGAAGGTTGGCAATTTCTGGATTGGCCAATACAATTATATCTCGATCTATTTGTAATTCATTTTTAGCCACATCACTTACATACTGAATTTTACCATCGTTATTTTTGTCATTGAAAGCAATTAATCCGGTGGTTTCCCATTTGTTAAACCATTCGGGCATAGCATCATACCTCCTTTCGCTTACTGTTTCGATTAAATTTACTCTTGCAAAAGCAGAGATTGCTGGAGCAGTTGTGTATAAAATAGCAATAAACGCTAAAGCATAACCAGCTGAAGACCGAGCATCTTTTACTTTTGGAACGGTAAAAAAGCGAACAATTACATGGGGAAGACCTGCAGTTCCTAACATCAAAGCAGCAGTAATACAGAAGACATCAATCATAGACTTTTGACCTTCGGTATAGGTACTAAAACCTAAATCAACAGAAAGCTGATCGAGTTTGTCTAATAGGTAAGTATCAGAGTTGGCTAGGGTATCCCCAAAACCTAATTGAGGAATAGGATTTCCTGTTAGTTGAATTGAGATAAAAATTGCAGGTACCATAAAGGCAAAAATCAGAATACAGTACTGTGCTACTTGTGTATAAGTGATCCCTTTCATACCACCTAAAACAGCATAGATAAAGACTAGTGCCATTCCAATTATAACACCTGTATTAATGTCTACTTCTAAAAAGCGGGAAAATACTACCCCCACACCTCTCATTTGACCTGCAACATATGTGAAGGAAACGATTAAGGCAGCAAATATGGCGACTGTTCTTGCTGTTTGGGAATAGTATCGATCACCAATAAAATCAGGAACGGTAAACTTCCCGAACTTCCTTAAGTAAGGAGCCAATAGTAGAGCAAGAAGAACATATCCTCCTGTCCATCCCATTAGATAAACCCCACCATCATACCCCATAAACGAGATAAGGCCAGCCATGGAGATAAATGATGCAGCAGACATCCAATCTGCAGCAGTAGCCATACCATTAGCGAACGGAGATACTCCGCCACCAGCTACATAAAATTCTTTAGTAGATCCGGCTCTAGACCAGATAGCAATGCCGATATATATTAAGAAGGTAATACCTACAATGAGGTAAGTCCAAGTTTGAACATTCATGAGAGAGAATTTAGTTAAGTTTTAAGTGTTTTAGTTGTCGTCTTCTACATCATATTTTTTGTCTAGCTTATTCATTAAAAAGATGTAAGCTATAATGAGAATGGTGAAAATGTAAATAGCTCCTTGTTGAGCAAACCAGAAACCGAGTTTAAATCCGCCGATTCGGATTTCATTCAATGTGTCTCGAAATAGTATTCCTGCTCCGAATGAACAGAGAAACCATATACTCAACAAAGCACCGAGGTATTTTAAGTTAGTTTTCCAGTACTTTTTACGAGCAATGTTAGTCTCTTTGTTTTCACTTGTTGGAATCATTTCTTCTTTTAGTTCATTCATAAAAAATAGTCTAATTTGTAATAATTCATCATAGAAAATTACATAAACTATAGAATACTTTCAAAGAAAATGGAAGATTACTTAAATAGATGGAGTGTTCTTGTATTTATTTGATACACATAATTATATAAAAAAATAAATGCCACCAATGGTTGACATTAGCGGCATTTAATTGCTATTACTTAGCTACATTCTTGACTCTATTACTATCGTCGTATTTTGTGAGTGTTAGCCTTACGATACTATCTTTTGTTGCTTTTAAATCATGTGGAACATGGCCATCTAAAGTAAGTAAATCTCCTTCGGCTAGATGAAGAATTTCATTATTTACTCCAAAGTCGATATTACCTTTTACCATTTCGATAACGATAGGAGTAGGTGCTTTATGTTCTTTCATCACCGATCCTTCTTTCATGGCTATTCTAATCTCTTTTGTAAATTCTGTTTCGAAAAGTACAGAGATCATAGGTTTGACATCACTGTATTGTAGGTCTTGATAAATGTTAGATTTTTTCATTTTCGTTCTCTTTGTTTTTACAAAGTTAAGACCACATATAGCAATATTTCTTGATATAAATCAGGTTTAGAGCTGAGTTTTTATCAAAGCTTTGCCACCTATTTCTTAACAATATCTTTAGACACTGAAATAGCATTTGAAATACATTTAGCTGCCTGTTTTCCAGCAATTACGGTCCCTTCCATATATCCTACATTGAGACCAAAATTAATCCAATCACCAGAGAAATAAAGGTTATCATAACCAGTTTCATCTGCTTTTAAACGGTATTTATTACTTCCTGGCCTTGCAATTACATAATGCATTGAAGGGTCTATATTTGTAAGGAAAAACTGATTGTTGAATTTTTCCTCCAAGGTTTCTTCTTCTTGTGAGTCACAAAGTAGAGCATAATCAAATTGATTGTCTTTGACTGCATTTGGCCATATCCAACCCATGTTTTTATTCATGTACTCCTTTGCAACCTTTTTTAATAATGTGATCTGATCAGCAGGGTAGGACGTTTTACTTTTATCAAAATCAGTCAGATGGTTCGGCCAAGTACCACACCAATAGCTAATTTGCTTCGCCTCGTTTCCTTTTTGCCATTTTTCATAAGGAGAAACGAAGGTCATTGTTGTCCATGAATACAAAGGATCATCATAGATGACAGTATTAGCATAAGACTTTTCTTTCATGCCCCATTCACCTAGATCCATACCCAATTCCTGATCGTCTTTTTTCAGCCAGAATTGAACATTTGCAGTAGCAGATGCTTCCACATTTTCTACCATATTTTTCCACTCTTGCTTACTTTCTACTATATCTTTACATATATATTTCAGTGGCTTAATGGAAGTGGCCAACACAGCGATGTCAAAATCAACACCTTTAGAAAGTTGTAAGGAATCTACATTTTTCCATTCAGACCAATGCGATTCAAGGTTTACTTTTCCTTCTTCAATTTGCTTCGCTTGTATTGGATTAATTTGGTTTAAATCGGGAGTAGTTCTCCATTGAAAAACTCCTTTTTGTTTGACAATAGGGTTATATTCTTTAATATTTTCTTGAAGATCAACTTGTCTATCTAGCTTGATCGATTCAATTTCTTTTCCATCAGAATAATTCACTTGATTCAATTGATGGAAGAATTTAAACTTGATTCCTTTATGTCTAAGTGCAACAAACAAAGGTGCAATAAACGACCCGCCTGTTCCACCGACTAAGTTCCATACAAAGCTGCCTTTATAGCTAGGGATCATAAGCATCATATTGATAGCAATATCTGCTGCCACTTTACCCTTTTCACCATTTAACATGTTAGAGAATGTTCCTTTATAGAGAAACCTCACAATGGATGAATTGATAATCTGATCGTCAGCTCCGTGCTTGCTTAACCATTCAGAAAAGTCGTAATGGTTAATATTACTCCAATTGAATTCTGTCTCCTCATATACATCAGAGAAAACGCCTTTTAGGGAAACTAATACTAAAATTAATAACTCTCGAATTCGTCTTAAAGCATTACTTTTATCTAGAGCATTAGCTATGACATTACTTTTTAATAGCTTAATGACTCTTTCGGAAGAGGCTATGATCCTTTTTACAGATTTATTATCTGGGTTAGATGTGATATCATTCGATAAACTTTCGAAGATCGATATGATACGTTTCATCCACCAAGCATCACTTTTAGAGATATGCTGCTTAAAGAAAAGTCTATTCAGCATTCGATTTTTGAACGCGACTTTTCCGGCTTTGTTTTTCTGATACGGAGACCCCAAAAGTGTTTCTAAACCTAATGCAATAAACTCTTGAATAGAAACCGAAATATCTTTATCTTCGATGGACCCAGGCTCTAAGTTATTTTCTGGTAAGACAAATGGCCAATCTAACCATTTATCGTCTTTACTAGGCTCAACCAAAGAGGTAACGGGATTGGCTTTAAAGGCATCTTTCCAACTTTTAAATGCTCCATCCTCATTTATTTTATTTTCTTCGATATAAGAATACACTTCCTTAACCAAACGGAAAGCATTATGGTACCAACCTTGGAACATATGGATTCCAATTTCTTCAATTCTGCCCTGTTCATTGATACCAGTAGAGGCTTTACCACCACATCTCCATCCTTGTTGGTAAATCGTTATATCGTATTTTTTTTCCCAATCTTTCTGATTAGTTAATTCCCATGCGGTAGTTAATCCGGCGATTCCACCTCCGAATATTGCAATTTTTTTCATTTGCTAAATTAAGTTTGTAATGCTAAAGTTTAGTTTTGATTGATGTAAAGGGTAAGCAGTAGGGTAGAGTTGTTTTACTTTTGTAAGTTTATCTACCACAGAGAACTTAGGATCAGCAATAAATCTACCAATAAATCCTAGGTATTTGCATTTTCCTTCTACGACCTTCTCCATATATAAAACCCTATTAATTACCTCTTGTATAAATACTTGTTCATGATAAGGTTCTTTGTCTATTAATGATGAATAGGTATCACATGCGAACAAAATCGTTGAATTATGTGCTCGATACCATGTGATTGCACTGGGTGCATTAAAATAGTCTATCCATTTTTGTACTGGAATTAAATTTGAAGTATCCGTTTGTCCATTTTCATAATAATATGAAGCCAAAGTAGAGAGATAGATGTACTTTAAATTGGTGTTGTACCACCAATGATTATTATACTTTTTGTCTAGTACTCCTCTTTTAATTTCCCACTCTAAAAAGTCGATTTCAGATTTACCAAAACCGTAATTTGACTTCTTAGAAAAACCATATTTAATATAAAAGTCTTTTCTAGCTTTTAATCGTCGTTCAGGATGGTCTTTAATAGTGTCAATAAGTCGTGATACTTTAAATTCAATAGTAGCATAGTTTGCGTCAAAAAAATTACTTGTCATTGTTAAGAAAGCTTGAGAACAGATTAGATAATTAGTATAATATTACTAATATTTTTCGTAAAAAGCGTTTCGCTAATATTAATTCTTACAATTTGATCGTCTGAGTTTACAAATTTGATGATTTAAAGAGTAATTAAGAACTCAAAGTATAGGTTGTTATTTATTATTTATATTACAAATTAAAAAACAAAAAGCAGCAAAAGTAAACTTGCTGCTTTCGAAGTACAAAGTAGAGGTAAGTGAGTTTAATTTTTTACAATTTTCTTTGAAATAATACCACTTTCCGTTTCAATATTTATGATATAAACACCCACTTTAAGTGTAGATATATCTATCTCTTTTTGCTTTGTGGTCAATACAACCTGTCCTGATAGGGAAACAATATCACTTTTAATATTTCCTTCTATACCTCTTAGATGTATAATACTATCACTTGGAATAGGGCATATATTCAATTGATCGATCTTTTGTTCTAATCCTAAAGGTTGATCATTTTCATTACCCATATTGAATGTAGATCGTTGAACGGGTACTGATAATTCATAAGTTTTAAGAATCATAGTTGAGATATGTCCACCGTCATCATCAAAAGATACAGTGATTGTGTTATTTTCAGATAGATGGTCATATTCTACTGGAACTTCTATAACACCAAAGAAACGGTCACGATTTTCTTGATGATTACCTTTCCAATTGTTGGGTACCTGAATTTGTTTGCCATTTACCTTTACTTTTGGAGTAAGCGATTTCCCTAGATCTCTACCTAAACCAATTCTTAATATTGCCTCTCCATTTTTATCAATGTGTACCTTATTGATTTGAAAAGAGACTTCTTTATTTGCAGTGATCGGCTGTAAATAAGTATCAGCATAGAATAATTGCTCCTTCTTCATCTCGTCGATAGTAACATCATCGGTAAATGTGTATTCTAAGATCATCGTACCTTCAGAACCAATGGTTACTTCTGATACATGTTCTGTGTAGTAAGTAGTATCTAATTGTGTGATAAGGTTGTTTTCATAAGCATGTTTTACCATTAAGTCGCTTATTGGGTATGCTGTAATATTACTGATATTGAGCTGAATATCTTTCACTTCTTGGTCTAAGTTACTTAGTATCAAGTATAACTTATTTCCATCTATATAGGCATCAGAAAGTAGATCGAAGTCAGTAGGTTTTGTGTCTATTCTTGTCCCCTTAACATTCGCCCATAATTCAAAAAACTTCAATAGATCAGTATAAACATAACCAGAATGAGGATCTTCTCCTTCAACTTCTCCAATCTCTCTCATAAGGCGAGGTCCGTAGGTATTGTATTCATCTTCAGCTTTATTGTGTGCCCATGAAGCTTTGGTTAAAACAAATGGAATTGCATTGATGATTTGGTCCTGACGTTCCATTAGTTGAATCATCATAGAAGAGAAAGAACGGACATTGTACCAATCTCTCTCTGCATAATAAGGTCCATCACAACTTGGGCAAAACCATCCGTATTCAGAAATAGACCAAGGTTTTACCTCACCTAATTGGAGCATACTATAATGATTGATCATATCCATGATGGCCTCGATATTGCTTCCTTTTCGTTGCTTTTCTAGCATGTCAGACTGGTCTCCAACAAAATCATATAAGTGAAAAGAGAAAAAATCCATTTCTTCACCAGCAACATCAATAAATAGTTTCCAGTTTTTCTCCCAATGCCCAAAATCATGGTCTTCATAGGCGGGATGGGCTGCAGTATAACCACCAACTAAAACATCAGGATGGTCTTTTTTGATTCTTTTGGCTACTACATTATGCATTTTTGCAATATCTTCATGGGAAGTATTGTATTGATAGGCTTTTACAAAGGGCTCATTTAAGACCTCTACCAGTCTTGGTTTTTGTTTACCAGTAGTGCCCCCTTCTCCAAAATAGTGCGTGAGGTAATTACTAAAAAATTCAGCAACAGCATCATTCCCATCATAAGCCCATGGCGATGCATCACTACAGCAAGAACTAGGGCTGGTAAGTTGACCATTGGGATACATTGGCCACATTTGCCCTCCCTCCATCATGTAAATTTCTCTATTTTCTAATGCATGTGCACTGGTTTTAGAGGCATAATTACTTTTTGCTTGTTGTCCTTTCTCTTGCATATGAGAAATATCCGGCCAACCCGGTTTGTTTGGATCTTCTCTCACCTGATTAAATTCCCAAACGATAGACCCATTGTTTCTACCGAGGTATATATCATAATCATTTAAAAAGGAGTCACGTTGTTCATCACTATCCCATTCATTTCCAACAATATTTTCATGGAATACCATAAATTTGGATCTGTCAAACTCTGCACTGTTGCCAACAACATGTTTCATATTGAGGTTAACATCAAGTGTATCTTGCCCAAATAATGTAATACAAGATAGAGCTAGAATAATAGTGGTTATAGGCTTGTAGTTCATTATCAAATAAGTTTTTATTGATTAATTCATTTCATACTATCAAGCCAAATTTACAATTGACTCTATCCAAGCTTTAAGATAAATTGTTGAAATATAGGGGGTAAAGTCAATGTTCAGTTAATAATGAGTGGAAAAATTTTGTGATGTAGAGGTGGTTAATTTCGATTCAATATTGACAATGATAAAGGGTTAATTTTTACTGACCACCCAATCATCAGTCTCCTTAAGTAACTTTACAGCGACCTTATAGTGAGCATTTTTATCTATTGCAGTAAGTTTTAAAGATGCTTGTGATGTTTCACCAATCAGTTGACCATTCTTATACCATCTGTATTTTACTCCATTTTTATTGGTCGATAGTTTTTTCTTTTTAATGATCATCTTTGGTGATTCCTCTTTTAGGACGCTTCCAATCTTTTGAGCAATAATTAACGCCCCTTCTTTATCGGGGTGTACGCCATCAGGAAATAACTTTTGTTTATTCTGAGTTGCTTCATGAATATCAATCAGGTTGATCCCCATTTCTTCTGAGACCTCTTTTATTATTGGAATAATTCCTTTTTCAATATTTGTGTTACTTACATCAAAATTATGATTGTAGGCAAAAGCAGGAGTGGCTAAATAGATTGTAGGCGAAGTTGATAGTGTATCAAATGAGTTATAAAACTCAATGAGGTCTCGTTTCAAGTGCTCTTTTCTTTTATCCCAAATAAAAGGTTTAGAGTCATTAGTTCCCAACATTATTACTACAACATTTGGGAGAAAAGGTTTATGGGAATAGTTGAATTCTGAGGTTTTCCAATAAGAATCATTGATGTCTTTTGACATCGTTTTTCCTGGATTACCAAAGTTGTAGGTTATATATTCCTCTCCTAAAATCTTTTGCAATTGAGCAGGATAGCAAATTTTTGCTCTTTCACTTCCCAAACCATGACCGTATGTAATACTATTGCCTACACAAGCTACTTTTATCTTATCTTCTGGAAAATCGCCATTACAAAGACCAAATGGTACAATTGGTAAAACTTTATCTTGATCTACAGTTACAGACCTGAAGCCACCGTTAGCACAAGGACCAAAAGCAAACTCCCCGCCTTCCCATATTGGACCGTTGAAGAATTTATATTCATAAGTTTGTCCTTCGTCTAAGTCTAATGTTATTTCATAAATATTGTTAGTGGTCTTCGATAAAGGGTTTTGATCAAATTTCCACCAGTTGATTTCCCCTGAAATATAGATACCTTTTGGGTGCACCTCAATTCCTTCTAGATCGACCCTAAAAGTAATATTTGTGGCATTGGAACAAATTGAGACCAGAAGTAGGGATAAAAAAATTACGCTTTTCAAGAGGATTGTATTTATATAGGTTTTCTATTCAACCCAAAAGTAAAACGTTAATGTTGTATACACAATGATGTTTAACAATGTTATATCCTAATCGAAAAGCAATTTTTGAAATATAAAAAAGACTTTATCGCTAAAATAAAGTCTTTCTGAATGTGTTAACTATTACATTGGTCTAATAAGTCACAGGCGATTACTTCACCTAGAGGACTTAGTTTAATATAAATTTCTTGATGATCATTTATAGAGTTTTCTACAATACCCTTACGTTCTAATTCTTGGGTAATGTTCAATAAATCATGTGATGTTGCAGACAAACCAAATGATTTGGTCATTTCTTGTAATGATACATCTTTCATAATCATAGTTCCTTGAATGATCTTATTGGTTAGGTTGTTGTCGTTCATAATAATTCATTTAGTTTTTTATTATTGATTATATCTAACGACGGTTCCTACTTACCTTTCAACTATGAATTGCTTTTTTATTGACGAAAAGTGATTGTTATTCTATTAATCTTTAGTTGTTACAAGTAGTTACAGAATAATTTCTTCATGATTTGGGGAGAAAAATATTGTTTTTCTAAATAGACTACTGAACAATACTCTTTTGCGTATATCAAGTAAAAATCTATGTAAAAAGACTGTTTTTTGCATGAAAATGAGAATATATTCAGTTTTTGTCTAGTTATTTTTTTGTCAAATACTTCAAAACTTTCTATTCGCGAAAACTCAAATAAAGTATTAAAAAATTCTTATACAGTTTTTGTCTAGTCACTAAAATTGATATCTCGATTTTGTTGCTTCAAATTAGTGATGTAGATATTACACTTGTGGTTTAGCACTATTGTAGTGTAAGCGAAACCCCAAATACCACAAGTGTTTATTTACACTCTTGTAAACAAAAAAGAGCCTACCATAAAGACGGGAATCTTAAGCATGGCAGACTCTATTAGAAATTAATGTTCAACTTCTAATCCTCAAATATGTATGATTAAATAGAAAAAACTGCTATTAAGAGGGAAGAAAATTAACCTTCCCACCAACTTCTGAAAACTACGGCTATGAACTCACTCAGAAGCAACGCGTTATGAAAGTACTAAATTATTAATTTTTGAGCTCACCTCTTAGAGTACTTTCACTTTTTAAATGTAATGAATTAATGAAATGAACTATTACAACTTACGTAGTAGGCTACTCGGCTTACTATTAATGACTTCTTGTGCCCTGACGACATATGCACAAGATGTAAATGTAGATGTTAACCTTAACATCAAGCACTCCGTAAATGGGGTGTCTGAATTTGAAAGGGAAAAATATATGACACTTCATGGAACCTCCTTTGAAACTGATTGGGATGGTGAAGAAGATAAGCTCGACTACCTTTTAAATACACTCGATACCTACTTTGGTAGAGATACGGGTTCCGCGACATGGAAATTTAATGCAACAGAAGAAGACCCCAACCGACCAAATCGTCCAAGCTTAGAACACATGGATGAGTTGGGAACATGGTTAAAAGGGGAGTACAGTAAGGATTACCTTTCTCATCAGTATGAGGCAAGAAGCCGAGATATGATTGGAGGAACAAATCCTCACCCAACATACCCAACGTTAAGCTGGAATGGTGATGGTGAAACTTGGACAGGGTGGCAACCTATGGATGTAGATGTATCTGCAGAATGGGTAGTGAATTACCTTGATGGCTTCTTCCGTAAATCTGACGGCGCTCCAGGAGAACCCCTTCCACATTACTGGGAAGTGATTAATGAGCCAGATATGCCGATGATGACAGGCCATATGACTTGTACTTCTCAAGAAAAGATATGGGAGTACCATAATCTTGTTGCATTGGGAGTACGAGAACGTTTTGGTGCAAATAATCCCAATCGTCCTAAAATTGGAGGGATGACTTGGGGACTTCATGATTTCCACTTACCTGATGGTATTTCTCGTTATGATGAAGATTATTTAGACCAATGGTTAGATGGTGATGGTTACATCACTTATCACAACATGATGGATTCTGAAGCAAATAACTATAGAACAAACCCTTGGTATCAATGGGATATTATGTGGCAGGGTTTTATGGATACCTGTGGAGATAATATGGACTTTTATTCCATTCATATTTATGATTGGCCAGGATGGAATCTCAATGCAAATGATGCTCCAGCAGCTACTCGTTCAGGTGGTCATACAGAAGCTATGTTGGATATCATCGAGTGGTATGATTTATATAAAAACGGTGAAAGAAAAGAATTGATCGTTTCTGAATTTGGAGCGGTAAATGGGCTTTATAATGAGAACAATAGACCAGGTGTTTATGATCAACAAAGAATGGATTGGGAGAACATCAAACCATTCAATGCTATGTTTATGCAATTCCTTGAGCGTCCGGATTATATCACTAAATCAATGCCTTTTACACCAATTAAAGCGATTTGGGGTGATATTCCTGATCAAGACCTACGTTATCCGTATGCTATGATGCGCGATGAAAACGGAGATGGTGAATGGGAATGGTCAGAATATATCAAGTTTTTCCAATTATGGAGTAATGTAAAAGGTACTCGAATTGATACAAAATCATCGAATAGAGACCTTCAGGTAGATGCTTATGTAGAAGGTAATAAAACCTACCTAATCATCAATAACCTAGAGGATGATACGAAGACAGTAGACTTATCCTTCTACGATGATTATGAAAATCCTGTAGAAAGTGTGTTGATCAAAAACCTTTACTTAGACATGAACCAAGGTACATACGGTAAACCTGCTTTAGATGAGTTTACGGTAAATTCTGCACCTGGATCTGTGCAACTGAGTAATAATGCAACGATGATTTTAGAGTATACATTTGCCAATGCCGTAACTGTAGATCAAAGCTCTGAAGAAACGAAGTTTATGGGTGAAAAGATTGGGTCTGGCTACCATGAGTTTGGTAGTGAACTTATTCATGCAACAAGTCAGAATCTTTCTACATCAGTAAACAATGTTGTGGTGCCAAATGGTGAGTATGAAGCAACATTGAGAATATCAGGAGCATTTTTTAAAGCACATTTATCTTCTGTTGAAGTAAAGCTGAATGGGGTAGTTCTTGAGCATAATAGCAATTGGAGAGGTTCGTTAGAAGATTTACGAAACCAATGGTTAGGAGTTCTTGAAGTGGATATTCCTCCTGGAGTGCTTCAAGCATCAAATACTATTGAATGTAAGACCAATGCTCCAACTGATTGGGCTACAACTCAAATTCAAGTTTGGGACTTTAGTAAAGCTCCGGGACGTTCTGGAGAAAATGGTGTTGCTTTAACAGGCTTATCTATTGAAGGAACACAAGAGTTAATGGCAGGAAAAGAAGTAGGGTTAACAGCAAACCTAGAGCCAGCTAACGCGACAAACAAGCAACTAGTGTGGTCTTCAAGCGCACCATCAATCATTACAGTAGATGAATTTGGTGTGATTAAAGCTATGACGAACTCAGGAAATGCAACGATTACAGCTGCAAATATAGATGGAACAATTGTGGCTACGCATACAGTTGCCGCTATTCCATATGCTGATACTCCTGTTAACAATATTACTATTGATGAAGGGGCAATTACAAACGTTCAGTTTTATGTTACTTCTCCATTAACGTTAACGATCTCACCAGATGATGCAACAAATCAAGAAGTAGTTTGGTCAAGTTCTAATGATGAAATTGTTTCTGTTGATCCAAAAACAGGAAGAGTTACAGGTAAAGCCATTGGTGAATCTGCAATTGTTACAGCTACCATCAACGATAATGGAAATATAATCACAGCATCTACAATTGTTACTGTTGGTATTGTTGGAGAAGAAAAGGTGTATTGTGATGCGATGATCACAGAAGTTACCGGAAATACGGATTACACTTTTGACGTATTCGTCAATTTGTTAGGTGAAAGAGAGGTAAAGGTGGAGTTGTTACAAGGGAACACTGTCTTGGGAACGGGATCAACTGCTGCAACAGTGGCTGGAAAAGATGTAGTCTCTGTGGATGTTTCACTGAATACTGTACCAACTATTGGTAATTATACTCTAAGAGTAACGGCGTTAAGTAATGGCAACCAAGTAATAGACCAATGCTCTTCTAACTTAAGTATTTTAGATAGAATTCGTCCTGAATCAATTGCTCTTACAGATTGGTTGAGGGAAGTAGAAATAGGAGAAACGGTACCAGTAACAGCAAATGTATTACCGGAAAATGCATATAATAAATCTATCAATTGGACATCTTCGAATTCATCTGTAGCAACCGTAAATAATGAAGGTATTGTAACAGGTGTTAGTCTTGGAACGACTACAATAAAGGCAACAACACAAGATGGAGGTCTAGTTGCTCAAACTACTATTGAAGTAAAGTCTCAGGTGGTGATACAGCCTACGGCGATTATTATACCATCGGATGTTACAGTTTTTCCAAATGGATCATTATCAGTATCTCCGGTTTTCGAGCCAGAATGGACAACAGAAAAGAGCATTACTTGGGCTTCAAGTAATACAGCTCTGGCTACAGTAGATGGAAATGGTAATATTTCTGCTGGAGGAACAACAGGCACTTTAACGTTAACTGCTACATCAGCATCTAACCCTTCTGTACAAGGTGTAAGTAATGTAACTGTAGGTACGACATTGATTATTCAAGCGGAATCATTCTCAGGAATGGGAGGACCAGTTGGAGAAATTGCCATATATGATATCCCAACAGGTGGCCAGGGTATTAATAATGTTCAGTCTGGTGATTATGTTGAATTTGATGTATTTATTCCACAAGGCGGAGAATATAGTGTATCTTTCTTAGCGGGAACTGCTGTAGAGGATGGTGTGATTGAGATGTTTGTGGACGGTAATAGTGTGGGCAGTAAACAAATTCCAATGAACGATTGGGATGCCTTTGCTAATGTTCCTTTAGGTCAAAATGTAAATCTAAGTCAAGGCCAAGTAAAAATTGGTCTCGTTGGCTCGGGTACTTCTCAATGGCAATGGAATTTAGATAAATTCGAGTTGTCTTTCCAAGGAGAAATTACTTGTGACCCTTTGACTGGAGTGACAATCTCATCAACAGAAACGTCGATTCCATTAGGACAGTCTACCACGTTCTCAGCGTCTTTATTACCACAATCAGCTTGTACAACAAATATCACTTGGGCGTCTAGCAATACTAATATTGCTACTGTTAATCAGAGTGGTACTGTAACAGGAGTTGGAACAGGTACAGCAACAATTACTGCGACCACTCAAAACGGTGGGTTTACAGCGACTAAAGATATAATTGTAGAAAGTGCTCCAAATGTTCCAGTAACTGGTGTAAGTATTAGTCCAGTATCATTAATACTTAATGTTGGTGAAGACCAACTATTAACGGCAACAGTTGCTCCTGTTAATGCATCCAATAAGACAGTAGTATGGAGTTCTTCTAACCAATCTGTAGCCACAGTAGATGCCAGTGGTCGAGTGATGGCTATTTCAGAGGGATCATCAGTGATTTCAGCAACCACTGTAGATGGAACGTTTGTAGCCTCATCTGATATCACAGTCAACGAAGTAACAGTTACACCTCCACCTTCTGGAACAATTGTGATTGAAGCAGAGGACTTTGAAACTACTGGTGGTACTTTTAATGATGGTAATGTTCCATTTGGAGTAAATAGAGTGGCAGGTATTGGTATCAACTGGGTTAATGCTGGCGACTGGACAGAATATACTGTGAATGCAGTAGGTACATTCGAAGTGGAGTACATGATTTCTACTCCAATGGAAAACGCGACAGTTCAAATTCAATTAGATGGAAATGTAGTTGGTAACGATAATGTTGTAAACAACGGACAATGGGATGATTATATCTCTCTAAAATCAGTACATCAATTGACATTAAATGGAGAGCATCAATTGAGAGTAGCCGGTGTGGGAAGTAACGATTGGCAGTTCAATTTAGATAAAGTGATTCTAACACCAATTGAAACCACTGTAATTCCTGTAACAGGAGTATCACTAAATGCTACAAGCATCAGTTTATTAGAAGGAGAAACACGTCAACTTGTGGCAAGTATTGCTCCTTCCAATGCATCAGAACAGTCTGTGTCTTGGTCTACTTCCAATGCTAATGCAGTGGCTGTTAATAATGGAACTATTACAGCTATTGCAGAAGGTAGTGCTGTAGTTACAGTTACTACTATTGATGGTGGTTATACAGCAACAGCAAATGTAAGTGTATCAAAACCAAGTACAGGACCAGCATCTTTAGTAATTGAAGCAGAAGACTTTACTTCAACTGGAGGTACATACAATGATGGTTTTGTTCCACTAGGTGTTAATCAAGTGGCAGGTTTAGGTATTAATTGGGTAAATACTGGCGATTGGTCAGAATATACAATTGATATTCCTTCTGCTGGAAATTATGATATCGAGTATATGATTTCAACACCAATGAGTGGAGATATAGCTATTCAAGTACTTGTTGACGGTAGTGTAGTGACTACGGATGCAGTACCTAACAATGGACAGTGGGATGACTATCAGTCATTGATTGCATCTTCTCAGGCATCATTAACTACGGGTGTTCACACGGTTCGCATTGTCGCATCAGGAAGTGATGCATGGCAATGGAACTTAGATAAAGTGACATTCTCAACAGGTTCTTCAGCCAGAACACTTCCAGAAGAACAATTGACAGCCTCTACTTTAGATATTTATCCAAATCCTGCAAATCAGGTCGTAAATGTTAAAGGTTTACCTAATGGGTCGTATCAAATTGCCTTGTATAATATGAATGGACAAATCGTTCATCATTCTGCAATCGATTATAGATATGTACATCAATTGGATGTAAGTACACTAACAACTGGTGTGTATTTATTGAGAATTGTTGGAGAAGGTATAGACCGCAAAGTAAGAATTGCTGTAAGCAAATAATTTAATCATGGAGGTGTCTATTACACAATAGGCACCTCTTCTTCAATAGCACAGATTTCTGTGAATAATACTATCAAATCTTAACTTTTAATCTTATTGAAATGAAAAAACTACTGATTTTGGCAGTAGCCTTATTACTTTCTCTAACTACTTTCTCTCAGGATTGGAGTAGTATTCCTGTTCCTGCTGATGCGGGAAGTGGTAAAGAATGGGAACTACAAGAAAATGTTTCAGACGATTTCAACTACACTTTTAATCCTGTAAATTCAAAGTCTAATTTTGGTAATGGCAAGTGGTATAATTTTTATCACAATACATGGGATGGACCAGGTACTACTTATTGGAAGTATCAAAATGTTAGTGTACAAAATGGCCGATTATTGATCAATGCATCAAGATGGGATCAAGGTAATCAATCTAACCCTTGGAATGGAAATAGTGCAAAAATGGGGTTACCAAACAATGGTGTTAACTCTGGTTGTGTAACTTCCAACAGTAGAGTTCAATATCCAGTATATGTTGAATCATCGATTAGTGTTGCCAATATCGGTTTGGCTTCATGTTTCTGGTTATTGAGCCCTGATGATACTCAAGAAATTGATATTATAGAAAACTATGGTGGGGTAAATGGTTTCAAACATCTAACACATATTAGTCACCACTCGTTTATTAGAAGTCCTTTTCATGATTACCAACCAAGAGATTGGAACAGTTGGTGGCCAGACAGCCGAGTAAGCACTTCTTACGGATGGGGTGATTGGGCTTGGAATAATGGAAACAGAAGATACCTACGATTGGGTGTATATTGGAAAACGCCCAATCACTTTGAATACTATATCGATGGTGAGCTAGTGAGAGTAATGTATCATAATGCAATCGCAACATTAATGAATGGTACATGGGAGTATACTTACTACAAAGAAAAAAATCCTGCAAATACTACAGATGCCTGGGGTAATAATGTTGGAGGAATGCCAACAAATGGATCAAATGGATATTCTGAAGTAATTACTTATGCTACGGGTTCATCGTTCTCGTTTACGACATTACAGTCAGCAAGTAATGCTTCTAATGGTATTAATGTGATTGATCCGGGAGAGTACCAAGGAGGAACAGGTTTTACAAAAGAGATGGACATTATTATCAATGTTGAGTCTCAATCATGGTTAGTATCAAGAGGAGAGACGCCAAGTGATTCAGAACTAGCGGATCCATCAAAAAACCAAATGGAAATTGATTGGGTGAGAGTATATAAACCTGTTAACTCATCAGGAGGAAGCGATATCAATGTGATTGGAGTGAACTTATCTCCATCAACATTAAACCTTTCTACAGGAGAAACAGGAAACTTAACAGGACAGGTGGTTCCTGCAAATGCGACAGATCAGACGATGGTATTTACTTCAAATAATGAATCAGTGGCCACTGTTACCCAATCGGGTGTAGTAACTGCAGTTAGCGAAGGAAATGCAACAATAACAGCAACAACAACAGATGGCGGATATACTGCAACTTCTACTATAGTTGTTTCTGATGATGCTCCAGTAGTTGGCCAACCTTTAGTGATTGAAGCTGAAAACTTTACTGCAACAGGTGGTACATTCAATGATGGTTTTGTACCATATGGTGTAAGTACATCAGGTGTTGGAATTAATTATGTAAACAGTGGAGATTGGACAGAATATACTGTAAATGCTTCAGGTACATTCGATATTGATTACTCGATTTCTACACCAATAACTAACGGTACAAACATAGAGTTGTTAGTAGACGGTGTTTCAAAAGCTAACGATGCAGTGCCAAATAATGGCGGATGGGATAGTTATTCAAATCTATCTTCTTCATCACAAGTGACTTTAAGCGGTGTTCATACCATAAGAATTATTGCCAACGGAAATAACGATTGGCAATGGAACTTAGATAAAATTACTTTAACTCCTGTGTCATCTAATGTTGCAGTAACAGGTGTATCATTAGACCAGAATAATGTAAGTTTACAAGTATCTGAAACTGCACAATTAACTGCAGCTGTGGCTCCTTTAAATGCAACAAATCAGACAATAACTTGGTCGAGTAGTAATACGAATGTGGCTTCTGTAAATAATGGGTTTATTAGTGCCAATGGAGCAGGGACGGCTAATATCAGTGTGACAACTGCTGATGGTAATCATTCTGCTACAGCAGTAATTACTGTGACAAACCAACCTGTAACAGGAGTTGCTTCATTTACCATCGAGGCAGAAAATTTTAGTACAACTGGCGGTACATTTAATGATGGTCAAGTTCCTTACGGTATGAACATTATGGCAGGTGTTGGTGTGAATTGGGTTAACTCTGGAGACTGGGCTCAATATAGTGTAAATGTACCTGAAAATGGTGTTTACTCTATTGAATATATGGTTTCTACACCAATGAATGGAGGTACACAAATTCAATTGGTTGTGGATGGAACGGTAGCTTCTACAGATGCAGTACCAAATAACGGACAGTGGGATGATTACCAGTCTTTATCGGCAGGGAATACAGTGAGTCTTTCTGCAGGAGTACACACTTTTAGAGTAAATGCGTTAGGATCTAATGATTGGCAATGGAACTTGGATAAAATTAACTTCTCAACAGGAAGCAATACGAGAGAAATGGCTGAAAATACCTTGTCTTTAGCTCCAGAAGTATACGCTTATCCTAATCCAACAACAGGCATTGTTAAGGTAAATGGATTAGCCAATCAAGATTATGAAGTTTTAGTATACAATCTGAATGGTCAGCAAGTTCATGCTTCTACCATTGCCTATAGATATAAACATCAATTGGATCTTTCTGCTTTACCCAACGGGATCTACTTTATTAGTATTGTAGATCATCAGACAATAAGAAAAGTTAGAATAGCATTAATGAGATAATTTGCTGCTACATCTTTAACTACTATTCTTAATGAATAGAAAACAAATGTGATAAAAAAAGAAGCTGAAAATTTCGGCTTCTTTTTTCTTTTAAATGATGAAATTACTTATTCTGAAATGTTATTCTTAGTAAGTTCTTTTAATATCACACTGCTAATATGTCCTCCTTCATCTGGGAACGTTATTTCAACAGTATTACTTTCTAATAAATATTCTTTTGGTACGTCAACTTCAATAGAAGTAAACAATTGAGGTCTTAAATGTTGTGATTGCCCCATTAATTGTTGAGGTACTTGCACTTCTTTACCATTCACTCTAACAGTAGGAAACACTTTTTGACCATGAGGCCTGCTATAACCAATTCTTATTTTAGCAGAAGATAAATTTGTGGTATTCAGTTTATCAAAAGTATAAGTTGTAGCTTTTGAAGCTTGAATTTCTTGGAGTATAAGATCTGAATAATGT
The DNA here is from genome assembly GCF_012641475.1 of Flammeovirga agarivorans. Lineage (NCBI taxonomy): Bacteria > Pseudomonadati > Bacteroidota > Cytophagia > Cytophagales > Flammeovirgaceae > Flammeovirga > Flammeovirga agarivorans. The sequence continues at coordinate 28,143 of NZ_JABAIL010000011.1, forward strand.
TTAGTTTCTTTGATGTTGACTAAAGAGGTGATTTCTTCTTTGAAGGTATATGTAATAATTGCCGTCCCTTCACTATCTAATTGGTATGTATCACCCAACTGCGAATTGATAAGTACAAGTATAGGCTGATGATCTTTCAGGGTCAATTGTTTACCCTCTACTTTTAGAAGACTTTCCTTTGGAAGGTTCAATAGGTTTAAAGACACATTTTTAGGTATTCTTGTGAGATTACTTAGTGCTACATAAATGTGATTATCGTCTTTATAGGCATCCACCAATAATGTAGGGTCTTGAGAAGTAATATTAATTTTGGATCCTTTCACTTCAGACCATAACTCATAGAACTTTATTTGATCTGTGAATACCCACTTCTTGCTTTTTCCTTCTAATTCAAACTCTTGTCTTAATAAACGCCAAGGGTAAGGATTTTCCTTTCTTCCCCATTCGGCTTTACCAATCATAAAAGGAATAGCCTTAACTATATGATCAGGTCGCTGCATAAACTGCATCATCATTGGGCTCATTGATTTCATGTAATCCCAATCACGCTCGGCATACCAAGGTTTACCTTCTGTAGCATGGTCTCTTCCACCATATTCCGAAATAAGTATTGGAATGACTGTGCCGTATTTTTTCATACTATACGATTCCATCAAATCTAGCGTGGCTTCAATTCTTCCACCAGTAAAATTGATAGGACCATCAAAGGTTGTAGGGTCATTATCTCCAAGGTGATGATGGTTAAAATCGTAAAGGTGAATAGAGACAAAGTCCATATATTCACCAGACATGTCATAGAAGAGCTTCATTCTACTGTTCCATTGTTCAAAGTCGGCATCATCGAAAAATGGAAAAGCGGCAGTATAACCACCTATTTTTACTTCTGTATTATGCTTTTTGAAAGCCTGAGATGCTTTGTTATGGAATTCGAAAATTTCTTTTGGTTCTTTTCGTTCAGAAAGGTCCGCAACACCATCGATGAGTTCCCAAAGAGGTTCATTAATAACTTCAACGTATTCAGGACGAATTGGCCCGTCTGAAATTGGAGTGCCTTTGTCTCTGTAGAATTCGTTAATAAATTGTCCCATAAAATCACCAATTGCTTCTGGGCCACTGATTGTCCAACCTTTTTCGGGATGGTTAATATTAGTAGAATGACCTGTCCAGAAGAATTGTACTTGTCCACCTACCATTTCAAAATTATGAGACTCATACTGATGTGTATGCTTCCATTTTTTTGCATATTCAACTTCCCTAAACCGTTTACCTGCTGTTTCCATGAAGTTTGGATCTACAAAACCTGTTTGTTTAGGGTTTTCTTTTGAACGATGGATAACACCTCCCATAATTCCATTATTTCGCCCTAAATAAACATCCAAATCATTGATGACATAATCCATGAGTTTTTCACTACCTATAAAGTCATGTTCCATTTGGGTAGCATGTAAAACGATGTATTTACTCCTATCGAACTCCTGAATAGAGCCAATAGAATATCGTTGTTGTGGATAAATATTTATGGTAGAAGTTTGTGCTATTACAGATTGATAGAAGCATATACATCCTATAAATAATGTAAAAAAAGGTTTTAAAGCATTCATTAATGATTTTGAAATTTAATTTGAAAGAATAGATTCCTTCGTAGTGTTAAGTAAGCGATACCCAAGCAGTAATAAATGTACTTTATAATCGAATGTCATCACATCAGTTTGTAACCTTGTCGAGGTAGAATCTATTTCCTATGGCCTTAAAAGGGCCATTGTTCAGTTTTTTTCTAGTTTCATCTTTCTTAAAAATCACCCGAACAAATTGATGAAAGGGATTTCTTTGAGTAAATCAATACCTAATTGTTGTTGTCATGATACAATTTCTAAAATAGAAAATAATACTGAAATCTCCTTATGATTCAATGAGGAGATCTTTTTCATAGTGTTATTAGAAGTTGAAATTAATAAAGAACATAAGGGTAAAATCAGAGAACATGAAAGTAAAATCGAGAATATTTTCTTGTCGTTTATATCATCATAAATCAGATAAACTGATACAGTATTGAATTACAAATAGTAGAATTGATGAAGAAAATATCCTTACTAATTTTAGTGACCATCATATCTTTTGGGGCCTTTGCTCAGAAAAAAAAATCGAAACAGAAACAACCCAATATCCTTGTGATTTGGGGTGATGACATTGGTTTTTGGAATATCTCAGCCTATAACAGAGGTATGATGGGGTATAGAACGCCCAATATCGATAGAATTGCAAAAGAAGGTGCGATTTTTACCGATCATTATGCACAGCAATCTTGTACGGCAGGGCGTTCAGCTTTTGCATTAGGAGAGCATCCTTTTAGAACAGGTTTGTTAACTATTGGTATGCCGGGCGCTGACCATGGTATTCCAGATTGGGCTCCGACTATTGGAGATGTGCTAAAAGAGAAAGGATATACTACGGCTCAATTTGGTAAAAACCATTTAGGAGATCAAGATAAGCACCTTCCAACAAATCATGGTTTTGATGAGTTCTTTGGAAATTTATATCACTTAAACGCAGAAGAAGAACCTGAGACAGAGACGTACCCTAAGGACCCTGAATTCAGAAAAAAATATGGCCCTAGAGGTGTTCTACATACTTATGCTGATGGTAGAATTTCGGATACAGGACCATTAACACGTAAACGTATGGAAACGGTTGATGATGAATTCTTGGCGGCATCGACTCAGTTTATCGAGAATGCAGTGAAAAGTGACCAACCTTTCTTTGTTTGGTTTAACTCTTCTAGAATGCATATTCATACTAGATTGAAAGAGGAATCAATTGGAGTTACTGGTAAAGGATTGTACCCTGATGGAATGGTTGAGCATGATAATCAGGTAGGTACATTGTTAGATCTAATTGAAGAATTAGGAGTAGATGATAATACTATCGTTATTTATTCGACTGATAATGGTGCGGAAAAGTTTACATGGCCTGATGGTGGTACTACACCTTTCCATGGTGAAAAAGGAACAACATACGAAGGAGGTATGAGAGTACCTCAATTAGTAAAATGGCCTGGTGTGATCAAGGCTGGAGCAGAAATTAACGATATTATGTCTCATGAAGATTGGTTGCCTACATTAGCTGCAGCTGCAGGGTACGATGATATTGTTGCCGATGCAAAAAACGGTTTTGAAGCGAACGGAAAAGAATGGAGAGTACACCTTGATGGGTATAACTTCTTGCCTTACTTCCAAGGAAAAGAAGAAGAAGGACCAAGACATGAAATCTATTACTTTGCCCAAAATGGTAAATTTGATGCTTTAAGAATCGATGATTTGAAAATCTCATTTACTCAATTAGAAGGTAACTTCAGAACAGCAGTAAGACAAAGTACTGCTTGGCCAACAGTAACAAACCTTAAGTCTGATCCATTTGAGACAGCCAAGTTTGAATCGGAAATGTATTTCCGCTGGTTGGTAGATCAAATGTGGGTTATGGTACCGGCAGGAGCAAAAGTGAAAGAGTTCTTAGGCACTATGGATCAATATCCTTTCCAAATGGGCTTCCAAGTTAATATGTCAGATATCGGCTATGAAACATTCAGAATGAAGAAATTTATGTCTGATTTAGAGGAGATGAAAAGTCAATTCGATAAGAAATAAGCATAATTAATTAAATTAGGAGTACCTACTATTCAATAGGGTAGTAGGTGCTCAATCAAATAAATATCAAATAGTATAAGATGGAAATACCTCATATAAAAATAAAGGAAGGAAGTAATTATGATCTCATACTTCAATTACAATCTCTATATGGTGGTAGTATTAAAGATCAGGTATATAAGGTATCTGATGAACTGTTTGATATTGAAATTAGGTATTTTAGACTAAGTGAGGGTATTGAGATCTCTTTAAATACGATCTCATTTAAGCAAGACCATCGAGTAACTTTTATTGGTAATAAAGAAGAGAACAGGCACCTATGTTTCCGTTTTTCTTACAAAGGGGACTTTATGAGAGGGCATCCATTTGATCACCAAGAAACTCAGTTGACTGAGGGGATGGCCATTTTTGATACGGCACTTACTTTTGATGTATTGATGCGTAAGGATCAGGTTCATCAGTGGTTAGGAGTGAGGGCATCCAGTGAAGTGATAAAGAGTAACTTTTTAATTTTTGCTGATTATTTTGGAGATGTTTTTAATACCGATAAAACTTGGATGATATATGATCATATGTCCCTTGAAATACATTTGTTACTAAAAGAATTATTCCACTTAAAAGAGTTAGATAAACCCGCACCAGTGGCAAATTCCTTGATTATTGCTCGATCAAGTGAAGCTATTGGGTTATTCTATGAAAGGATTCTAAGCAGAGAGGTAACCAATGAAAAGTTTATTCATCAAAATGATTTAGAGGCATTGCTACAAATTAAAGACGATATATTAAGTACTTTCGAACATCCCCCTTCTTTGGAAGAATTGGCTCAAGAATATGGATTCTCTGTATCAAAACTAAGAAGGGATTTTAAAAATGTCTTTGGAACTTCACTGCATCGTTTTCATCAAAATTATAGATTAGAACAGGCAAAAATAAGTTTGTCGACTAAAAATATGACCATTACAGAGATATCAAGAATGTACGGGTATAAATCAATTTCTAAATTCTCATTTGCTTTCAAAAAGAAATTCGGAAAATCACCCAGTGAATTTCAAAACCTCTAATTTGGTTTCATCTAACAAAAAAGCCCTCATTAGATATTGCATCCAATGAGGGGCCTTTTTTATCCTATCTGTGAAATAAACTCTTCTAGATTATCTTGTCTTGACAACCCTAATTTTTTCCTTAATCGATATCTCGTTGTATGTACAGACTCTGTTGAAATACCTAATAATTTTGACATTCCCTTACTATCAAAGTTTAACTTAATCAATGCACATATTTTTTGATCACCTTGAGTAAGTTTAGGGAAACGCTCATTTAACTCTTTATAGAAGTTTTCATTTACCTCAACAAATCTTGCTTCAAACTCTTTCCAATTATTATTGGTATTAAGGTTAATCTTTTTTGCAAGCTTATTGATCTGGTTAGGATCAGGGTTTTTCTTTTGTTCTACTAACTCTTTCTTAATTTCAGCAAGTGTTTCCTCATGCTGAATAATTTGTAAAACAGAGGATGTCAACTCTTTATTCTTGATTTCAAGAACTTCCTTGATCTTCTCTTTTTCGAAACGTTGCTTCTCAATAAATAGTAATTGCTTTGCTTTGTATTTATTGCGAAGGTTACGGTATACAAAGAATACAACCAATACTAAACCGCCAATAGTCACATAGAAAATTAAATTTCTTAAGTAATTAATTTTACTCTCTTGTTTTAGACGTTGTAACTCTTGTTGTTGTAGTAGTTCTTTTTGCTGTTGTTGTTTTTTTCTAAACTGGTCCTTGATTTCCATAAAGCGTTTGTTGGAAATATTTCTACTACCAAATTGCTTTTCATTAAGGTCTTTAGAAATTTTCAACATCTTGTAAGCCTCTTTGTACCTGTTTGATTTAGTCAGCACTTTAGAGAGTTCTTCATAAATAAGAGGAAACAAATCGGAGTGACTTTTATGTTTAAGACCGGCACTGATTGCACTACGGTAGTATTTTTCAGCTTCTTTATACTGATGTAATTCTTGGTAAATGTTTCCAATAAAGTAGTGGAAGATCACCAAATAACTATGTTGCTCTTCTGTAAAGTATTTGTTTAATGGAAGGAGAGTCTTTAAAGCGGCTTCATATTCTTCATCCTCATAATAGATATAACCGTATTCAGCATCGATAAAAGCATTTCCTTCTTGTAATAAGTCGGGGTGAAGTTCTTTTGTAATTAAACAACTATCTAAATAGGCTCTGGCTTTTTCGTATTCATTACGTTTTCTAGCGAGAGTTGCGATGGCATAATAATTATCTACTAATACTTTTGGACTAATTTTCCCATTCGCTTTTGTGATTTCTAATGCTTTGTTGAAGTAGTCATTAGAAAGGTTGTCTCTTTCGTAGAAACTATAGAGCCAACCTAAGCCATTGTAGATATTTACTTTTGATAAATCGTCATCAATTTTTTCAGCAATTCCTAAAGCTTCCCAATAGCCATCATATGAGTGACCAAAGTGACCATTATGAGCATATAAATTGGAAAGTCCAATTAAGGATTGTATCCAAGTTAAGCTATCTTTTAACTTAATAGATTCCGAAATAGAGTACTGATACATGGATATCGCACTATCGGGATAACTAAATTTAATTGCGTCGGCTTGTTCTAATAAATTTTGTGTACTTTTTACACTCAATTTTTTCTGAACAAGAGATTTTTTTTCATTTTTTATTGAATTTCCAGAGTTTGAAGAGATTTTTTCTTTGGAAAAACAACTCGATTTAAGAGCAAAAATACAGAGAAAAATCAGAGTTAGATGTCTAGTCATTTTTTCAAAAAATATGGTTTTTGTAAAATTTAAATAGTTGGTTTGTAGATAATTACAAATAACGTGTCTAGTTGAATTTATTGGTATTTTGACCAAAAAATCATTCTGTTGAGTTTTGATCTAGTCAAATATATGAGAAATAAATTTCTTTTTCACATCTTTGTTAAGGGTTTCGCGAACACTTATTAATTCTAACTAGTTGTCCGCTGATTTTTTAAATACTTAACTTTGAAATGAAATGATTAGCAGGCTGCTCTTTTTTAATCTAACTTATTATGAGTATGAGTAAAGCTTATGATTTTTTTAAAATTATTCTGACTTTCATAATGCTCTCTATCATTACTGTAGATAGTTACGCACAGAATATTTTAAGAGGGCGAGTGACAGACGCTGAAACAAATGAGCCGTTACCTGGTGTGAATATTTTTATTCAAAAAACAACACAGGGAACAACAACTAACTTTGAAGGTGAATATTCACTGGAAGTAAAACCTGGTTCGAATGTAGTTATCACATACATCGGATATCAGGAACAAGTTGTAAATATTACAACACAAACAGAATTGAATATCCAACTTAGTATGGATACTGAAGCTCTAGACGAGGTAGTAGTTATTGGATATGGTACGCAGAAAAAGAAAGAAATTACAGGTGCCGTAGGGTCTCTTAAATCAGAAGCGATCTTAAAAGTACCGACATCAGACTTAGGAGAATCTCTTCAAGGTCAAATTGCAGGTGTTGATGTTCAGGCAAGTTCGGGTAGACCGGGTGCTGAATCCAACATCCAAATTCGTGGTATTGTTTCGGCAACTTCAGCTGGAGCTCCACTTTATGTAGTAGATGGTATTCCTTTCCAAGGGAATCCAAATATTGCACCTGAACAAATTGAAAGTATTGAGGTACTGAAAGATGGTGCAGCAGCATCGATTTACGGTACAAGAGCTGCAGGTGGTGTTATTTTGATTACTACGAAAAGAGGTAAAGAGGATTCTTTTAATGTAGATTTCTCCGCTTATGCTGGTATTCAAAACATTACTTCTGGTACTCCATTAATGAATACGACAGAACAAATGTACGTAGAGGAGACTAGGTTAGCTGCAATTGGTCAAAAACCTATTCACTTTGTATTTAATCCTAATGCATTGTACAACAATAGCGATTTCGTGGGTGATGTACAGAATGATAATGCAGGGATGCAATCGTATAACTTGGGTATTTCAGGTGGTTCTAGAAACGTAAAATTCAATGTTTCTACTAACTACTTTAACCAAGATGGTGTAATGGCAAATTCTGGATTCGAAAGATTCTCCACTCGTTTAAATGGTGAATTTAAGAAGAACAAATTTAGAGCTTTTGCTTCAGTAGCTATTACAGATGAGAAGACAAATCAAGAGCCTTGGGGCTTATACGAATATGCTGTAATTCAAAAGCCTTACGAACAACCGTTAGGAGATTTGGAATTAGTAGGTGGCAATTCAGTATTTGTTGAATCACAAAACGCTTTACAATTTGGTTGGTTAGCACGTCAGTTACAAAACTCTGATGTTAGAGATGTAATGTCGACAAATATGGCCCTATCAATGGAGTATGAGATTGTAAAAGGTTTATCGTATCAAGTAAACTTGGGTAGAAATACTTGGGATTACGAGAGAAACTTCTTCAGACCAGAGTTTTTAGTTTACAATGAAAACGGTCTAGTACCTGCAGGTTCAAATGTAGATGCGATGTTAAATCAAGAAAATACCTTAAATACAGGTACTACTTTAGAAAACATCCTAAAGTACAACAGACAGTTTGGTAAACATACAATTGGACTTACAGCAGTATACTCATGGGAAGAATACCACAGTAAGCAAACAGGTGTAGGTGTAGTAGGTTTATTATCTAACGATACACCAGTATTAAGTGCAGGTCAAACAGCCACAAAACCATACGGTTATGAAAATACGCAGACACTAACAGGTAAAATGTTTAGAGCTCAGTATAACTATGATAATCGTTACTTAGTTTCATTCTCAGTAAGAAATGATGGATCGTCTAACTTCTCTCCAGAGAATCGTTACGGTACTTTCTTTGGTGGGTCAGCAGGTTGGAATATCTCAGAAGAACAATTCTTCAAAAATGCATCAGGTTTATCATTTATTGAAAACTTAAAAGTTAGAGCATCATATGGTGAGGTAGGTAACCAAAACATTGATCCATACATGTGGATGCCAGTAATTGAGGCAGGTGTTGATTATCCATTCGGACCAGAAGGAAGCGAAGAGTTAGGTATTGGTGCTATTCAAAGACAATATTCTAATGAAGGCATTAAGTGGGAAACTACTATTGCAAAGAATATTGGTTTAGACTTGAGTATGTTCAACGATAGATTACAGTTTACTGCTGATTTCTATAAGAACGATAAAGAGGATATGTTGTTGAACCAACGTTTAGCACCTTCTTCAGGTACTTGGGTAACAAGAGCAGTTAACCATTATAATAATATTGTTGTTAATGCAGGTGACATGTACAATAAGGGTATGGAGTTCTCATTAACGTACAAGCAAGCATATGAAAACGGCTTCAATTGGAGTGTTACAGGTACTTATGCACAAAATAGAAATAAAGTAACTGACCTTAATGGTTTAGAAGGTTTTGCTCTTAGTGGTGGTGTTCCTGTATTGACAAGAGGAGAAAGAACAGACCCTACAACTTTCTTAATTAAAGGATACGAAGCAGGTGCATTCTTCTTACTTGAAAATGAAGGTGTGATTAAAACACAAGAACAATTAGAAGAATATAGAGAATTGAATGGATCAGCAATGCTTGGTGACATCATGTACAAAGATCAAAATGATGATGGTGTAATTGATGATAACGATAGAGTATATGCAGGTTCTGGACAAGCGAAGTTCAATATGGGTATGGGTATCAATGCTTCTTATAAAGGTTTTGACTTCTATATGCAATTGTATTACTCACATGGATCTAAAATTTACAATGGATCAGCTTTATATGCTTATGGTGGATCTCGTCACAAAGATCAAGTATATATGTGGACACCTCAGAATCCTAATTCTGATGTACCTTCAGCAAGAAACAACCAAGAGCATGAAAACACTAGAGCGCGTTCTGATTACTTCTTAGAAGATGGTTCATACCTAAGAATAAGAAATATCACTTTAGGATATACTGTACCTAAGAAATTGTTTAAAGACAAGATCAATCAGTTAAGATTCTATGTTACAGCTCAAAATCCTTTCACTTTCACAAAGTACAAAGGTTACGATCCAGAAATTGGTGGAGATGGTCTATACATGAGAGGTGTAGATGCGGGTAACTACCCTGTAACAAGAAGATTATTAGCAGGTATGAAATTAAACTTCTAATCAGACAAAAGACGTAATAGATGAAAAATATTAAAAAATATATCGCCGGTGGTGTTCTTGCAGCTTTTGTGATGATGGGCTGTAGCGAAGATGAATTTTTAACTCAAGATAATCCGAATAGTATTACTCCAGCATTTTTCTGGAAAACAAATGAGGATTTTAATAAAGCGACGAATACTGTTTATGCAGCACTTCAGTTTGGTTCTGTAAGTGGTTCTAACAGATCGTACGATATGGTAAGAGGTGATTTAGCCGGTACTGAAAACTGGTACCCTCAATATCCTTTTGCAGAACTGACTGTAAATGACGCATCAGAATATGTACAAAACAGATGGAATGAGTTGTACATTGGTATCTTCAGAGCAAACCAAGTTTTAGAAAACCTTGGTAATGAAGATACTGAATTAACAGATGATGAAAAAGTATCGTTCGAAGCACAAGTAAGATTCCTTAGAGCTTTCTACTACTTCGAATTAGTCAATACATACGGGAAAGCAGTTGTACACACTTCTGTTGTTAAAAGCCAAGAAGAGTTCAATCGTCCTACTTCTACTATGGCAGAGGTATATGAATCTGTTATTATGCCAGATTTAGAGTTTGCACAAGCAAATTTACCTCAAGAATGGACAGACAAAGGAGATATTGGTAGAGCAACTTGGGGTGCCGCTACTTCATTAATTGGTAAAGCAAAACTTTACAATCAGGATTTTGCAGGTGCAGCAGAAACATTTAAAGAAGTAATTGATAGTAGAGTGTATTCATTAACGTCAGAACTTATTGATAACCATACAGACCTTAATGAATTTAATGCTGAGTCTATCTTCGAAACAACATACTCAGATGTGTTAAAACCTGGTGCTCCTGGTCAAACAGTTGATGATAATCCTAATGAAACTTCTGGTGAAGCTACAGGATTAGCATGGCAAACAGCACCTTTAAGTGCTGGCGGTTACAACACAGTGTTAACATCTTACTATTTGCATGAATTAATGGTTTATGATGAGTTAGATCCTACAAATTCAGCAAACGAAGGTAAAGAACATTCGATTCGTATGAATGCTTCTATTGTTCCTGTTAACTATGATGATCTATATTTTGAAGAAGAGTCAGGTACAAAAACTGGATGGGCATATGGTCAATCTGCTTATGTGAAGAAACATTCGAATTGGTATCAAACTCAATACGAAGATTCTCAAGAACGTTCAGGTATTAACTGGAGACATATCCGTTATGCAGATGTATTGCTAATGTATGCTGAAGCAGTACTTGAATCTACTGGCGACTTCCAAACAGCAATGACTTACATCGATATGATTCGTTCTAGAGCAGGTGTAAAAACACTGGAAACTTATACTTTAGAAAATGCGGGTCAATTTCCAGCATTACATCGATCAGTACAAGTTCATGGCACACATGAATTAGTTACTCCTTCTGTTGAAACTGTAAGAACTCACTTAAGAATGGTAGAAAGACCATTAGAGTTATGTTTTGAAGGGCATAGATGGAGAGACCTAGTACGTTGGGGTAATGTTCAGGAGGTATTAACTCAGAATAAGGCAGATGAAGATTGGAGATTAAACAACTTTGAGTCGATAGAAAATGCAGCACCACTTTTCATTGTAGAAAGAGTGAGACCAGACTACCAAGTAGCGGCAGATATCTACGACTCGAATACTCATGATTACTTCCCGATTCCAACGGGTGAAACACAAATCAACACAGGTTTATCTCAGTAATTTTCTAAACTAAACACTGAAATTGAAATGAAAAAACTAAATTATATAGTATTCTTCTCAATGATTGCCATGCTGATTGGCTGTAACGCCAATGAATGGGAGGCTCCTTCAGAAGAACCAAACCACCATGTAGTGTATACATCGGAAGCTGACTACGACAATAAAGTTGAAGTAGGAGGAAAGATCTCATTTGGTGATGTATCTAGAGGCGTAACTTCTAGAACATGGACAATTCCAAGTGGTGCAATTATGGACGGTTCAACTTCCTCAACTTCTTCGGAAGATGTAATTCATGTTACATTTAATGAAGTAGGAGAACATAAAGTAGAGTTGGCACAAACTTTTGGTAGTTCTGTTTATGTAGATACGGTTTTAATGGGAAGCCAAATTGATACGGCTTATACTGTCACAGTATTAGAACCGGTAGACGTTTCTTTAAAAGCCTATGTAATTGATATTGATGGTACAGAAACAGAATTGGACTTAACAAGTGGTGTAACAAATGAAATCCTTGCAGGTCTTTATGTTAAGTATGTATTTGATTCGAAAGGTTCTCCTGAAAATGTAAATTATGAATTTGAGGGTGGTGATCCAGCAACTATGGTTTACGATGAAACTCAGATTCTTGAAGGTACAGCTGCAGAAACTTTTGTACAATATAAAAGGTTAGGTGAATTTTCTACTTCAGTTGTAGCAAGCAGAGATAGACCGTTTGGAGCAGATACTTTAAGCTTGCTGAACTTAATTAAAGTGGTACCTTCAACTCACCCTGTTGAATTGACAGGAGTTTATACAGTTGGAGAGAAAGTAGCACTAGATTTCAGTAGAGAGATCAATCCAGAAACTGTAGAAGCAGCAACATTTACAATTCACTTAGTAAATACGGACAAAGGAATTGACAAATCTGTAGCTGTAACTTCTGCTTCTTTGGATGCAGATGCGGCAAACATTGTTTTACTTGAATTGGAAGATGAAGTAATCTACTACGATGATGTAGCTACTGTAACCTATACACCAGGTAACCTTACTTCATTAGATGGTAAAGAAGTGGATGCATTTAGTGATCAGTTAATTTCTATTGGCGGATTAGTAAATATCCTTGAGTCGTCAACTTTTGATCAAGGAATTGAGAACTCTTTAAATTCTAACTATGCAGCAGCAGGTTGGGGTGGTTCTTGGGACAATTACACTGCTGAAGTTACTTCAGAGAAAGCGTACTCAGGATCAAAAAGTTTAAAAATTCATATGGCAGATGCATCAGCAAACATGGCAATGGTTCATGTTGATGATAGCGGAAGCGGTCATGAAGTGCCAACAGAAGCGGGTAAAACTTACCTAATTACTGCCATGATCTATATTGATAACTATACAGCATGGGCTGGTTTTGAAGTTGACTTTAATGCAACATGGACAAACAGAGCTGAGTTATCTGGAGGTAGTCCACAAAATGAGTGGTACGAAGCTAGTTTCGGAATCTATACTTGTAGAGATGGTGAAAGCAAAGTGCCAACATTAAGAGCGTTTAACGAATATGGTGGTGGTGTTCCATTAACTTACTATGTGGATGATTTCAGTATCGTAGAGGTAAGCTTAAGACCATAAAAATTGATTAATACCCCCTATGGGTAAAGTAAATATTTAAAATTTTGGGCTGCTGTTTTTTCTGTAATTTTCAAAAATTACAGCAGCCCTTTCTTACTCCTAACATTAATAAATCTAATGTTTGAGGTATCATAAATGTCATATTATATAGAGTGTAAACCAATTTAATGAAGGGAGAAAATTAGCAACAACTTGAAAGGACAGGACAATGAGATTTTATTTAATAAGTATATTGATATGTATTGGGCTGATAGGATGCCAAGAGAAAAAGGCAAACCTACCTCAAAGAAATAACGACTTCAATTTTGATTGGGAATTCGCTTTATTAAATGTAGATCAGTCAGATCTACAACTTAATGAAGTTCCTAAAACAAAATGGGAAGAGGTGCGACTTCCACATGATTGGGTCATTGAACACGATTACGATTCGGCCAATGCAGAATTTGCTCCAGCTACGGGATATATCTATGGTGGAGGAATTGGTTGGTACAAAAAGAACTTTCACCTATCACTAACGAAAAACCAAAAGGCATTTATTCTATTTGATGGTGTCTATAATAAGTCTGAGGTATATTTAAATGGTAAAAAACTAGGTTTTCATCCTTATGGATATTCTCCATTTTATTATGATTTAACTCCATATCTTCAATCAAATAAAGAAAATACAATTGCTGTAAAGGTAGACCATCGCAATTATGCAGACAGTAGATGGTATACTGGTGCAGGTATCTACAGAAATGTAGAGTTGATAGTAACTGACAAACTACATATTCCTGTTTGGGGATCATTTATTACTACTCCTGAAGTTTCTAAAGAGAAAGCTTTAGTACAAATTGAAACAGATATTAATAATGGTTATTCAATAGATAAAAATATTAAAATCATTACTGAAATATATAATCAAGACGGAAAATTTATAACTAAAACTTCTGACAACAAACTGATAAAAGCGAATAGTACAATTAAGCTAAACCAACAAGTAAACTTGACTGATCCAGAACTTTGGGACGTGGACAATCCAAAGTTATACTTGGCGAAAACAAAACTGGTTGTTGATAATGGACAAATTGATGAACTAGTTACCAATTTCGGTGTACGAAACATACGATTCGATGCAGACTCCGGTTTTTTCTTGAATGGACAGAACATGAAAATTAAAGGAGTCTGCCTACACCATGATGCAGGTTTAGTGGGTACTGCTGTACCAAAAGATGTTTGGCGCAGACGATTAGAGGTATTAAAGGAAGGTGGTTGTAATGCAATTAGAGTGGCACACAACCCAGCTTCAAACGAGTTTTTAGATTTATGTGATGAATTAGGCTTCTTAGTTCAAGACGAATTTTTTGACGAATGGGATTACCCTAAAGACAAAAGATGGAATCAAAAAGAACAGTCGCAAAATTTTGAGACAGAAGGATATACAAATTATTTCCAAGAATATGCTGAAAGTGATTTAAAATCAGTGATCTTATCACACAGAAATCACCCTTCGGTATTCCAATGGAGTATTGGTAACGAAATCGAGTGGACTTATCCGCGTATTTCGAAGGCCACAGGTTTCTTTGGCAATATGAATTGGAATGGTAATTATTTTTGGTCAAAATCTCCATATTCAAGAGAAGAGATTAAGAATGAATTAGACCGTTTACCGAAACAGGAACATACAATCGGAAATACAGCAGAAATGCTAGTGAAGTGGACTAAAGAGATGGACCTTACTAGACCTGTTACGGCAAATTGTATTCTTCCTTCGGCATCACATGAAACAAAATACGGTCAATCTTTAGATATTGTAGGGTATAGTTACCGAAGAGTTTTATACGATTACGGTCATGAAAACTACCCAGATAAAGTAATCATGGGTACAGAAAACTTAGCTCAATATCATGAATGGAAAGCCATTATGGATCGACCATTTATTGCTGGTACTTTCTTCTGGACAGGTATAAACTATTTAGGTGAAATCAGAGCGAATTGGCCAGCTAAAGGTAATGATGCCGGTATGGTTGATTTTGCAGGTTTTCCTAAGCCTTCTTACCATATGATAAAGACATTGTGGTCTGATAAACCTCATACTTTTATTGCTACTCAATCGATAGAAAAATCAATTAATAAACTCAACAAAAAAGGAGAGTTAGTAGCAAAAAATCCTGAGGCTTGGAAAACGGCATTATGGGAATGGCATGATGTAAACAACCATTGGAATTATAGCAAAGGACAGATGATTAGCGTAGAACTGTACTCTAACTCTGAAGAAATTGAACTGTTTTTAAATGGTAAAAGCTTAGGTGTGAAAACATTAGATCAGTTTGAAGATCACATTTACAAGTGGGCCGTTCCATTTGAAAAAGGGGAACTATCAGCTATTGGTAAAAAAGGCGGTATCACTACAGAAACGAAATTAGTTACGGCAGGGGAACCTGAAAAAGTGAAGCTAACCCTTGATAAAAGGAGATTGGAAAATGACCGTTATGAAGTAGCACATGTAGTTGCTCAATTAGTGGATGGACAAGGAAATCCAGTACGTCATGAGGAAAGAATTATCAACTTCGATATCCCACAGTACTTAAGGTTATTGGGCGTTGATAATGGAGCGGTAACTAATATTCAGAATCATACATTAAGAAAAATAGAGACAGATAAAGGAAGGGCATTACTGGTACTTCAATCTACAAAAGATGCAGTAGATGTAGAAGTTAAAGCAACAGTTGATGGACTTTCAGAAGATAAGATTCTTCTAACTATTGGCGATGATAAGGAAGACCAAGAAGACGTATTTGCAGAATTGAACTAAACAAAAGGATAAGACGATGAAAGCAGCATTTTATGAATCGAAAGGAAAAATTTCAGTAGGTGAAGGACAATCAATTAAACCTGGAAAAGGTGAGGTGAGATTGGATGTGGCTTACTGTGGAGTATGTGGCACAGATGTACATATTTTTCATGGAGTGATGGACCAAAGAGTAAGTCCTCCACAAACAGTTGGTCATGAAGCTTCTGCTGTTGTAGCAGAAGTAGGTGAAGGTGTAACGAATGTAAAAGTAGGTGATAAAGTTGCTGTACGCCCATTGAATTTTGGAGATGAACACCCGTTTGATAAAGGTTTCAAACATGTGGGTAAGAATTTGAAATTCATTGGTATAGATTCAAGTGGAGCATTTCAGAATTCTTGGACCGTACCTGCTTATACATTACATAAACTTCCAGAACAGTTAAGCTTAATGCATGGTGCATTTGTTGAGCCATTAGCTGTGGCATGTCATGATGTTAAAATTGGTAGAGTCACAAAAGGCGAAAATTGTTTGGTTATTGGCGGAGGCCCAATTGGTACATTAATCGGTTATGTTCTAAAAGAGAAAGGAGCCAATGTATTGATTTCAGAAGTGAATGAGGTCAGGTTGAAAATGCTAAACGATTTAGGTTTTACAACAATCAATCCTGCCAAAGAAAACCTAACAGAAAGAATTTCTGAATTGACTGATGAGAAAATGATTGACTGTGCTTTTGAAGTATCAGGTTCAGCTCCAGGTGTTCAGACAATGACTGAGGTGGTTAATGTAAGAGGAAGAATTGTAATGGTGGCGATCCATGGAGGTGAGCAAAAGAAGGTAGATTTATTTAAATTTTTCTGGTCGGAAATCGAACTATTAGGTGCTAGACTTTATGAAGAAGATGACTATGAAGAAGCAATTCGTATTGCCGATTCTGGTTTTGTTCCTTTTGAAAAACTCATCACAAAAGTAGATGATCTTGATAATATCCAATCTGTATTTGATGAAATTGATAACAATCCAGAGGGGATGAAATACTTAATTAGATGCAATGATTTAACTCTGGACAACTAATTATAAATCCTATTCAAAAACTAAGATTCAATCTTCACATTTTATATTAAATAGAGAAACAATGAGCATTTTAGATAACTTCCAATTAAAAGATAAAGTTGCATTAGTTACAGGTTGTAAAAGAGGTATTGGTAAAGCCATGGCAATTGGTTTGGCTGAAGCAGGTGCAGATGTTATTGGCGTCTCGGCATCACTAGAATTAGAAGGAAGTGATGTACAGAAAGAAGTAGAAGCAAGAGGTAGAAAGTTTAAAGCTTACCAATGTGACTTTTCTGATAGAAAATCATTGTATGACTTCATTCTAACAGTAAAAGGAAACCATCCTAAAATTGATATTTTAGTCAATAACGCGGGTACGATTTTAAGAGCCCCAGCGGCAGAACATCCTGACGAAATGTGGGATAAAGTAGTTGAGGTAAACCAAAATGCACAGTTCATCTTAACAAGAGAAATAGGAAAAGAAATGGTAGCAAGAGGAGAAGGTAAAGTGATCTTCACTGCTTCATTATTAACTTTCCAAGGAGGTATTACCGTTCCAGGTTATGCAGCAAGTAAAGGAGCGATTGGACAATTAACAATGGCTTTTGCAAATGAATGGGCTGGGAAAGGTGTAAATGTTAACGCCATCGCTCCAGGGTATATCAGCACAGATAATACTGAGGCATTGAGAAATGATCCTGAAAGAGCACAATCTATACTTTCAAGAATTCCTGCAGGAAGATGGGGTGACCCAGTAGATTTTGCAGGACCAGTAGTCTTCTTAGCCTCACAGGCTGCTGCCTATATGCATGGCAGCGTAATGCTTGTAGATGGCGGATGGATGGGACGCTAAACAATGAATATATATAATTTGAATGATTGAAAATGGGGACTGCCGATATCAATTTCATACGCACTAGATGATGCAGTCCTCTTTTTTCTTAAACCAGAAAACTAATCGATTATGTCTGAAGTATTAGCAGCAGCAGAAGTCAAAGAATATGACTTATTTATTGATGGAGAATGGATCAAAGCCTCTTCAGGAGTTACAGAAAATGTAATAAGCCCAATTAACGAAGATATCGTTGGTGTTGTCCAAGTAGGAGACGAACACGAGGCGAATTTGGCACTTAGTGCTGCAGAGAAAGCACAGAAGGAATGGAAGAAGCTACCTTCTATTGAAAGAGCGAATCTAATGAGAAAGTTTGCTGCAGAAATTAGAGCAAACAAACCATTCCTATCCAACTTACTGACAAGAGAACAAGGAAAACTATTATCAGTAGCAGAAATGGAGGTAGAGGTAACAGCTACTTTTATCGAATATGCCTGCGACTGGGCAAGACATATTGAGGGGGACATTATGCCCTCTAGCAATCCAGGAGAACAAATCTGGATTCAAAAAATACCTCGTGGTGTGATTGTGGCAATAACAGCATGGAACTTCCCGTTGGCGTTGGCTGGTAGAAAAATCGGTCCAGCGCTAGTAGCGGGAAATGCCATTGTTGTCAAACCAACTCAGGAAACACCATTAGCGACTTTAGAATTAGGATACATTGCTGAGAAAGTGGGTATTCCTAAGGGACTTATCAATATCGTAACGGGTAAAGGTAGAGTATTGGGTAATGCATTAGTGGCGAATCCAATTACTAAAATGGTCACAATGACTGGTTCAACACCTGCTGGGCAACAAATCTTTAAAACTGCTTCAGAGCATTTAGCTCATGTTCAGTTAGAGCTTGGAGGAAAAGCACCAGCAATCGTATTTCCTGATGCTGACATTGATTTAGCTGTAGACGCCTGTTTCAGTTCTCGATTTGATAACTGTGGTCAGGTATGTACTTGTAATGAAAGAATGTATGTCCATGAAGCAATCTATGATGTATTCATGGAGCGTTTTATGGAAAAAGTGAAGGCCATTAAGGTTGGAAATCCATTAGAATCGTCAACGACTATGGGACCTAAAGTGAATGCTTCTGAGATCAAGAACATGGAACATTTAGTGGCTAAATCCATAGAAGAAGGAGCTACTATTGCTCATGGTGGTGGTAAACCTGCAGGAAAAGAATTCGAGAAAGGTTTCTGGTTTGAGCCTACTGTAATTACAGATGTAACTCAAGACATGACCATTGTACATGAAGAAGCTTTTGGTCCAATACTACCTGTATTAAAGTTCAAAGAGTTTGATGAAGTAGTTAAATACGCAAATGATTGTGAGTTTGGTCTAGCAGCGATGGTTTTCACTAGAGACATTAATACGATCATGCAACTAAATGATGACCTTGAATTTGGTGAGATTTATGTCAACAGAGGTCATGGCGAGCAACATCAAGGATTCCATAATGGATACAAGCTTAGTGGAACAGGTGGAGAAGACGGAAAGTATGGCTTTGAGCAATACATGGAGAAGAAAACATTTTATGTAAAATACTAAACAGGATATAAGTAAGGAGTAAGACTTTTACTTAGCTCCTTACTTTTTCCTTTATAGATATGAAAACAGCAATAAAAGATATAAAAACAAGGTTATTTGAGGTTCCTTTGCCAGAAGTATTATCTGATGCAAAGCATGGGGACCACTATCACTTTGAGTTGGTAACAACGACAATTACTCTTGAAAATGGCGTGTCTGGAACAGGATATACCTATACGGGAGGTAAAGGAGGAAAGGCAATAAAAGCCATGTTGGATCATGATTTAGCACCTGCTCTTTTATCACAAAATGGAGCTGATATTGATGGCATTTATGACTTCATGGAATGGCATATCCATTATGTAGGTAGAGGAGGTATTGCATCTTTTGCCATCTCTGCAGTAGATATTGCTCTATGGGATATCAAATGTAAAATGGCTGACCAACCACTTTGGAAAATGGCAGGTGGTCAAGGAAATACATGTAAGGCATATTGTGGAGGTATCGATTTGATGTTTCCAATAGAAAAGCTTTTGAACAATATGCAGTCTTATATGGATAGAGGTTTCAATGCGGTAAAAATTAAGATAGGTAGAGAAAACCTGGACGAAGATATCGAACGCATCAAAGCAGTAAGAGAATATATAGGCGATGATGTAACCTTTATGGTAGACGCCAATTACTCTATGACTGTAGAAAAAGCAATTGAATGTGCCAATCGTTTCAAGCCTTATAATATCACATGGTTTGAGGAGCCGATTATTCCAGACAATTATAAGGGATACGCAGAAATTACAGAGAAAACAGGTGTACCAGTGGCTATGGGAGAAAACTTGCATACCATTCATGAATTTGAATATGCAATGGAACAATCTAAACTTTCTTTTGTACAGCCAGATGCATCTAACTGTGGAGGTGTTACAGGGTGGTTAAAAGCGGCTAAGCTTGCCAAAGAAAACGGTATTTCTGTTTGTTCACATGGGATGCAAGAATTACATGTAAGCTTGGTCTCTTCACAAGAAAATTCGGGTTGGTTAGAGGTGCATAGTTTCCCTATCGACGAATATACAACAAGACCATTAGTAGTGGAGAACTTTAGAGCAGTAGCTTCAGATGCTCCAGGTACAGGTGTTGTATTTGATTGGGAAAAACTGAGCCCTTTCGAAATTAAACCAACAGAATTGGTATAGCTGTCACACATCATCAATACATCAATAAATAACCAAACAACATCATGATCAAAAGCAACTTATTTGGAGTACATGAAGGCTATAAAGTCTTTCAGTATGAATTAAAAAATACCAAAGGAATGATAGTGAAAATTATGACTTTGGGAGCTACAATTACGTCTATTCAAGTGCCAAATAAAAAAGGCAATGTAACAGAAGTAGCCTGCGGTTTTGATCAGTTGTCTGGGTATTTTTCAGAAGAATATAAAGCTAATGCACCCTATTTTGGTTGTACAGTAGGTCGCTTTGCATCAAGAATAAAAGATGGCCAATTCTCTATTGATGGTGAAAAGTATAGTGTTGCAACTAATGACGGCCCCAATCATTTACATGGAGGAATAAAAGGGTTAGATAAGCAGTTATGGCAATGCGTCAATGAAGTCAGTTCAGAAGTAGGGGATAGTATTACTTTCCAACGCAAAAGTAATGACATGGAAGAAGGTTTTCCTGGTAATGTAGTGATTGAAGTGACTTTTACTTTAATGAATAACAATGCCATTGAGATCGTTTACCATGCTACCACAGACAAGAAAACGCCAATTTCATTGACGAATCATACGTATTTCAACTTGTCAGGATTTAAAGAACAGATTGGAAATCATCAGGTAAAGATTTTAGCAGATGAATTTCTAAAGGCAGATCCGACTAATGTTCCTGTGGGTGAGAAAGTGGCAGTTGATGGTTCTATTTTAGACCTTAAAAAAGGAAAGCTACTTAATGAAGTACTTGCAGAGTTAGCAACGGGATGTGAACATTATTTCTTATTTGATCCCTCAGAATCATTAAAAAAAGTAGCGGAATTTAAACATTCAGCGTCGGATATTTCTTTAGAAGTATCGACAACAGAACCAGGTATGTTGTTTTACACTGGCTATTTTACTTCTGATGCTTTAAAAAGAGAAAGTGGTGATCAATATGGACGATATAAGGCCTTTTGTTGTGAAACACATCGCTTTCCTAATGGCCCTAACATTGCGGATGCTCCACGGGTATTCACTACTCCAGATCAACCATATACTAGTACAACAGTCTTTTCATTTAACTAAAAAATAATCATGATTGAAGGAATATTATGGTCAGTTTTTGCAGGTTTGATGCTAGGGTTATATGCATTACCTGAAAAATTCACCAAAGAGTTTGAGTTTGAGAATACATGGGGCTTGTTCTTCATGATCAATACATTTATTATCCCCAATATCGCAGCCTACTTAATGGTCGACAACTTTGGAGATATCCTGTTATCTATTCCTACCAATGTATTAGTGGGAATGGGAATCGCTAGTTTCTTATGGGGTATAGGTGTAATGATGTGGGGTAAAGCCATTAATTACATCGGATTATCGTTAGGGTTCTCACTATTTATAGGCACAATTATTTTAATAGGCTCTCTGATTCCATTTATGATTGATGGAATTCCTGAAGTACATGTATTTGGTACAATCATGCTAGGTATTATGATTGTTTTAATAGGTGTGATGAGCAATGGTAGAGCAGGGTTATTAAAGCAAAAAGAATCTGAAAAAGAATCAGAAGTAAAAAGCGATTCGATGGTAACAGGAATTGCAATTGCTGTTGTAGGTGGTCTTCTCGCTACAGGTTTTAATTATGCAAATACAGTTGGAGGCGGAGTGATTTACGAAGCGTGTGTAGCGAATGGTAATCCGGAGTGGGTGAGTGCCATTGTTGTGATGTATATTATATACATTTTTGGTGGTTTGTCTATCGCTTCGTATTTTATCTATCAATTATCGGCAAAGAAACTATGGCATAATTTTATTACTCCTTCTTTCCCGAAGAACACCCTTTTAACAACGCTAATGGGAATTTTTAACTTCTCAGCATCTGCACTTTTTGCCTATGCAGCATTTAAGCTAGGTCAAAATGGAGGTACAGTAGGTTACGCTATTTTTAATACCGTATCTGTTGGTGTGGCTATTATAGGTGGGTTGATCACAAAAGAATGGATAGAGGCACCAAAGCAAGCCAAACAATCTTTGTATGTAGGACTCTCTTGTATGATTGTAGGCATCACAGTAATTGCATTTGGTAATAGTTTAATCTAACAAACAAAAAAGAGTATGTAATGAATGGACAATGATCTATTCGAATTCAAGATATCATTATGAAAAACTTAAGTATACTAACAGGACTATTTTTACTAGGCACAAGTATTTTTTCTGCTTGTACAAAGCCAACAGCTCCTCAGGCAGAGGTGAAAGGTGATTATTCTAATGTATCAAAAGAGAAGCTAGACTTCTTGGGGATTACAGACATTAATCATTTAAGTGCGGCATCAAAGAGAGCACTAGATTGGCCAGATTCTTTAAATAATGATTGGTTTGGGGAGTTTTCTGTACATAACCTAAAGGGAGATCTGGCTTACGAAGAAGGAGTAGTAAGAAGAGATCCGTCTGCCTTATTATTTATTGATGGTTTATATTATGTATTCTATTCAAAATCAGTAGGTAAAACTGATGGTTTTGGTGGAGACATTGAAAACGAAAAAGTTTTCCCTTGGGATAGATGTGATATTTGGTACGCTACCTCTCATGATGGATGGACATGGAAAGAAGAAGGTGTTGCCGTAGAAAGAGGTGACAAAGGTACTTTTGATGATCGTTCGGTATTTACTCCAGAAGTAATGGAATATGATGGAAAGTATTACTTATGCTACCAAACAATTAAGTCACCTTACAATGTAAGAACTAAAAATCAAGTTGGTTTAGCTTATGCAGATTCTCCACGAGGACCTTGGAAGAAATTATCAGAACCGATCTTAAGTCCTGCAGATAACGGTGTTTGGAAAGGGGAAGAACAAAATAGATTCCTAGTAGAGAAAAAAGGAGATTTTGATAGCCATAAAGTACATGATCCATGTATCATCCCTTACAAAGGAAAGTTCTACCTGTATTATAAAGGCGAGCAAATGGGTGAAGCAATTACATTTGGTGGTCGTCAGATTAGACATGGTGTAGCTATCGCTGATAATCCGTTAGGACCCTATGTGAAATCGCCATACAATCCTATTTCAAACTCTGGTCATGAGATTTGTGTTTGGAAACATAAAGATGGTATTATGTCATTGATCACAACTGACGGTCCAGAAAAAGGAACAGTACAATTTGCTGCCGATGGTATTAACTTCAATATTCAAGCGTCGATTCCTGGAGCACCACATGCCATGGGATTGAACAGAAGTTTAAATACAAATGAAGGGTTTGCCATCTTTGGATGGGGTTTAACACATAAATATCATAATTACGATTATCAGCACATTCAAAGGTTCCAAGGAAGAAGAAAAACAGCACATACTGCAAAAAACGAGAAGGCGGCCAATAAGAAGGCGACTCGATAAAAAAACTTGATTAGGGCGAAGAAATTCGCCCTTTTTCATCATTGTTCAGTTAAAATCGAGTGTGAAAACATCCAAATTAAGAGGTGAACAGTGTAAGTTTACCTTATCACAAAGTGGCTCTCAGCATAGTTAGTTTTATAGATTTTTTTATTTGCTATATTTCATCTAACACTGACAACACTTCCAATAGATCAATTATACTAACAAGTAAATTACGAAATGAAATATCTAGTATTGGTTTCTATTCTCTTCATTAATGTGTCATTGTTTGCACAGAATATTGGAGTGGATGTAAACATTAACATGAAGCATACAGTAGGTGATGTGTCTACTTTCGAAAGAGAGAAATTTATTACTGTACATGCAGGGATCAGAGAAAATGATTGGACACAATATGGAAGCACAGATCCATCAAATATTAAGGATGACCTTATGAATCAAAAGGATGTTTACTTTGGTAGAAATACTGGAGAAATCACTTGGAATATTAACGGTGTTCTGAATGAAGATCCACAAAGACCCGGTTTTGTGGATTTAGACCAATTGAAAGAAGAAGGAGAAAAACATAGAGATAACTACATTAATCGAACGGATTTTAATAGTTATGGTGAGAGAAATAATTCTCATATCCTAGCTACTCAATTTCATCCTTTTTGGCCTGATGGTAAGGAAACAAGTAAAGGGTGGTCATTTTCACAAGCTGATACTGATGAGGAGCCTTTTGGTACTGCTTCCGGAGAATATTGCGCACATTTTATCAAAGAATATTATGAGCAAGGTTCCGAAAAAAGACCAGCGTATTTTGAGGTAATCAATGAGCCTATTTATGAAATGTTTGGCTGTGAGGATTGTGGTGAAACGGATGAAGGTATCGAGCAAATTTTCAAGTACCATAATACAGTAGCAAAAGAAGTAAAGAAGGTTAATCCCGATATGAAAGTGGGTGGTTTTACGACAGCCTTTCCTAACTTCGAATATGATAACTTCCAACGTTGGGAAAAACGATGGAACAAGTTTATGGATACTTGTGGTGAAAACATGGATTTCTGGTCTATCCACCTTTACGATTGGCCTACTTTCCGCGGAGAAAGAAGAATGAGAAAAGGAAGTAATCTGGAAGCTACACTAGATATGATGGACCATGCTAGTTTTGATAAGTTTGGTGAAGTAAAACCTACTTTGGTTTCAGAATATGGAGCACAAGTACACTCAATGCTTCAGGACCAATGGTCGTCAGAAAGAGATTGGTATTATTTAAAATCAACCAACTCTATGATGCTTACTTTTATGGATAGAGCAGATAATATCGCTAAAGCACTTCCTTTTATTGTTTTAAAAGCAACATGGGGTACTGTAGATGGAGTACCTTACAATTGGAGACTTCTAAGACAGGAAGATGAGCCCAATAGTCTAACTGGAGATTGGGTGTATACCGATTTGATTCTCTTTTATGATCTTTGGAAGGACGTAAAAGGAACACGAGTTGAAAATTTATCTCAGAACGTAGATATACAAACCAATGCCTTTGTAGATGGAAATCAGTTGCATTTGATTTTAAGTAACCTAAATCAAAATACAGAGACTATTGAACTAAGTATTTTAGGGCAGGGAGATAATACAATTGAAAGCATTCAAAGTAAACATTTATATGGTATCAATAATGGTGCATTCTTAAAAGAAGAAGTACTTTCGGAAGATACAGAACAGGTGACATTGCAAGCTGAATCTACTATGATTTTAACTTATACTTTTGCTGAAGATATTGCAATTGAAGAAACAGCAGGAGAGACCAAGTATTTTTCAGATGTTTATTATCAACCAATTGATGGCACTGAACAATCTTTTAAAATTTCGGGGCTTGAGTTAGATGAGTATGGTGAAGCAGTCTTGAGAATTGGTATGGGTAGATCACATGCTTTATCAAAGCAGCCTACAGTAAAAGTTAATGGTACTAACGTTGTCGTTCCAACCAACATTAGAGGTGATTTACAAGAGCAAAGAGACTCATTTTTTGGTGTAGTAGAGATACCTGTACCATATGAATTACTTGAGGTAAATAACTCTATATCAATTCAGTTTCCTGAAAGTGGAGGACATATCAGTAGTGTAAACATGAGAGTGTACAATTTTAGTCAAGAAGTGACGAGAACATTCGATACTACCCCTCCCACATCTGTTAATGACATTAAATTAGCTGATAAAATTAAGCTTTATCCTAACCCAAGTAATGGTAAGGAAGTGAACATATTGGTGAACAATCAACAACTACCAAATACATTTACTCTTTTAGATATTAACGGTAGAGTGATTAAAAATGAAGTGGTATCAGCCTCACAATTTTCGATTTCTACAGTTGATTTAAAATCAGGTGTTTATATTGTAAGACTTCAATTTGGAGATCAATTTATCAATAAGAAATTGATCATTGAATAAACTATTTTCAGAAGATATTATGAAGAAGATTGTCAGCTTTGGGGAATTATTAATCCGACTTTCATCACCTGGTTATCAGCGTTTACAGCAAGCAAAACAACTGAACATAGATTTTGGTGGAGCTGAAGCAAATGTTGCCGTTTCATTAGCACAGTTTGGAGATCAAGTTTCTTATGTTACGAGAATACCTGACAATGACATGACGGTGAGTGCATTACGCCATTTAAATAGTTACGGAGTATCTACCCAAGATGTTTTATTTGGAGGGGAAAGAATGGGACTTTATTTCTATGAAAATGGTTCCAATGGAAGAGCAAGTAAGGTTGTCTATGATCGTCAGTTTTCATCTACAGCCACACTTCGAAGAGGAATGATCAATTGGGAAAAGGTATTTGAAGGATCCGATTGGTTTCATTGGTCTGGAATTACTCCAGCGGTTTCAGAAGGAGCAACAGATGCTCTTCTAGAAGGGTTAGAGTTTGCCCAATCGAAAGGCTTAACCATATCAATGGATTTTAACTTTAGAGGGAATCTTTGGAAGTGGGGGAAAACCGCTGGTGAAGTAATGCCCGAACTCATGCAGTTTAATCATGTAATGTCTGGGACTCATCCAGATGTTGATGTATTGGCAGGAGATATAGATGATTACCTTTTTAAAGTTGAAGGGGATAAGATTATGACACAATACCCCAATTGTAAAATTGTGGTGTTCACCTCTAGGGGAGTAGTATCTGCAAGTCATAATACATGGAGTGGTGCATTGTATGATGGTGAAAAGGTGTACAGAAGTCAAAAGTATGATATTACACATATTGTAGATCGAGTAGGTGGTGGTGACTCATTTATGGCTGCTTTGATCTATGGTCTTAGAAACCTGAAGAATCACCAAGAAACGATAGATTTTGCAGTAGCAGCATCAGCTATAAAACATACAATTGAAGGCGATCAGAATGTATGCTCTAAGGAAGAAGTCTATCATTTTATGAAAACAAACGGAACAGGAAAAATAGTTAGATAATGAAATTTTCAAGAATCGAAGTAGCTTTAAAGATGAAGCAGACAGGCATTGTTCCTGTGTTTTATCATCAAGATGTTGAAGTAAGTATCAATGTATTAAAAGCCTGTTACGAAGGAGGAGTGAGAGTATTTGAGTTTACTAACAGAGGAGATAATGCTCATGAGATCTTTAGACATTTAATCGAATATAGAAATCAATTTTTACCTGAATTAGCTCTAGGTATTGGTTCGTTGGTAGATGCACCTACAACTGCACTATATATTCAAATGGGTGCTGATTTTATTGTTTCACCAGTGGTGAACGAAGATATGGCAAAGCTATGTAACCGTAGAAAAGTGGCTTGGTGCCCAGGGTGTGGTTCTGTATCTGAAATTTCATTTGCGGAAGAATTGGGTGCAGAAGTGGTAAAAGTATTTCCAGCTACACAAGTGGGTGGTCCAAGTTTTATTAAGGCAGTAAAAGCACCTCAACCTTGGACAAACATTATGCCTACAGGAGGAGTAAAAACTACATTTGAGAACTTGCAGGAATGGTTCAATGCAGGAGCATATTGTGTGGGAATTGGAGCTCAATTGTTTATCAAGGATGCAGATGGCAACTTTGATTTGAAAAGCATTAAAGAAAAGGTCATCGAATTAAGAGGTTATGTTGATGATTTAACAAATGAATTGAATGCTGTTTAAATGGTATTGAAGAGACTAAAAATATTATTACTACTTTTTTCTTTTTATGGTGTAGAAATCAATGCACAGCATACTACACCGAATATCATTCTTATATTATCTGACGATGCAGGATATGCTGATTTTGGATTCCAAGGGAGTCAGGTCATGTGTACTCCTGCATTGGATCAACTAGCAAAAGAAAGTATTTCTTTCCCCCAAGCATATGTAGCCGGAGCAGTATGTGGACCTTCAAGAGCTGCTTTGTTAACTGGTAGATATCAGCAACGCTTTGGTTTTGAAGAAAACAATGTTCCGGGCTATATGCAAAATTATTGTATCGAGGATGATCAGATGGGGTTGCCATTGGAAGAAAGAACCATTGGTAACTACATGCAGTCTTTGGGTTATACCACCGGGATTATCGGTAAGTGGCATATGGGAAATGATGATGTATTCCATCCATTGAAAAGAGGGTTTGATTTTTTCTATGGTTTTAGAGGAGGTGCTAGAAGTTATTGGTCCTTTTCAGAGGAAAATAAGAATTCAAGAGAAGAGGATTACATGGAAAGGGGGTTCCGAAATTTTGAAGAACCTGACCAATATCTCACAGATGCTTTTACAGAAGAAACCATACAGTTTATAGACGATAATTTAGATACTCCTTTTTTTCTTTTCTTATCCTTTAATGCAGTACATACACCAATGGATGCGAAAGAAGAAGATTTAGCTCAGTTTCCTACTCTTGAGGGTAATAGAAAGAAATTGGCAGCAATGACTTATGGGATGGATAGAGGGTGTCAGAAAATTTTTGATCACTTAAAGAAGTTAGGTATTGAGAAGAATACAGTAATCATTTACACCAATGATAATGGTGGTCCAACAGATGCTAACTCTTCTGATAATTCTCCGCTAAGTGGTACAAAAGCAAGTCATTATGAAGGTGGAATTCGAGTTCCTTTTCTGATGAAATTACCAAATGTATCAAGTCAAGATATATATCAACAACCAATAAGTACTTTAGATATTTTACCCACTTGTTTTGCTTTAGGCGGTGGAGAGGATAAAATTTTAGAAACAATAGATGGTGTAAATCTTTTACCCTATTTACAAAACGCAAACTCTGAGATACCTCATAAAGAACTTTACTGGAAGAAAGAAAATAGAGGAGCTGTTCGATCAGGAAATTGGAAATTTCTCAGATTTCCAGATCGACCTGCCGAGTTATATGATTTATCAAAAGATATTGGAGAAACGAATAACCTAGCTGCTATTTTTCCTGAAAAGGTAAAAGAGATGTATCAAATGCTTTTTAATTGGGAAACCACCCTATCCAGACCTAGATGGCAACTACAACGAAAATATGAAAAAGCAGCCATGGAAAGGATAGATAAATATAAGAAAGCAAAGACCAACTAACCACCTAATTTTGACTGATATAACTAAAAATACTCGACCAATTTTTGTATTTCATTAAACTTATATACTTTAGTGACATAAACTTAAAGCTCTTATTTTTTAATTAACAAACTAATGTGTAGACTAATTCTTACCTTTCTATTTATCCTTAGTTTCTCTGTGTCCCAGGCTCAGTATACCTTAACGGATGATGATGTTATAGTGAACGAGCATGGAGCAATTGTATATTGTTCTTACATGGATGGAGGCGAAATCATTATTCCTGATCAATTAGATGGAGTGACGATTACCAGTATTGGGAGTAAGTCGTTTAAAGAACTAGGAATTACCACAGTTCATTTACCTCTAAATGTGATTTCCATTCGAGATGAAGCTTTCGAGGGGAATAAAATTTCGCATCTAGATCTAAATGAAAAATTACAAAATATTGGTCCTTCTGCGTTTAGGAATAATCAATTGACCAATATCCTTTTTAATGATGCTCTTGAGGAGATTGGGGCTTATGCTTTTGCAGATAATCATATAGAATCTGTGACTTTTAATGAAGGTTTAGTAACTATCGACGGCTTTTCATTTCAACACAATAAAATAGAAAGCATCAGCTTTCCTTTGGCTATTGAGAAGATTGATCCAACTTTCTTATACAATCAGCAACAACAAAATGATATCTATTCTTTAGAAGGATGGTATACTGAAGATGCTCCGGAGAAAAGAATAGATCTAACAGTAAATAATCTTCGAGGAAAAACCATCAATTCCAAGTACATTACAGGGAAGTATACCCTTAAAGATGATGATGTATATCTAGATCGAGACGGAGTTTTAATAGGTTGTACTCATGTTGAAGGTAAACATATAATTATACCTTCGGTATTAGATGGAAAGAAAATAACTAAGATAGGGAGCAGTGTTTTCGATCACTTGGATATTGAATCAGTTCAGTTTCCTGAGGGAGTGGTATCTATTGGGGAAAACTGCTTTTTTGGTTCAAATCTAAAAGATATCCAATTCCCTTCTACACTAAAATCAATAGGACATCATGCTTTCTGTGTCAATGATTTAAGGTATTTAGAATTACCTGATTCTTTAGAATCTATTCAATATTATGCATTTTCAGGGAATCAAATTACTAGTCTAAAGCTTCCTAAGTTTCTCAAAACATTAAGAAACAATGCCTTTTCAGAAAATAACCTTAGACGTGTAGAACTCCCTCAAGGATTGGAATATATCTATAAGAATGCTTTCGGGTTAAATAGAGAATTATCATACATCAGTTTTCCTAAAGGCATGAAATATATTGAGTTTAACTCATTTGATTATTACTACAATGGAAATGATAATTGGTTCGATAAAAATAATGTACCATTAGAAACTGTGTCTATTTCTGATGAAGATCAATTTTTTTGGAGAGAGATGACTTATCCAGAAAATACAATCTCTTACCATAATGTTGAAAACTACAATGGTGAGACAGTATATGACCCTGCTTTAGGTATGTCTCTCCTTGCACCTGATCACCCGACTTTAACTTTCGTAGGATGGTATTCAGATGCTGAGTTCAACTATCCGATAGTATCTATTGAGAAAGGTATGGTCGGTGAAATTGACCTTTATGCTAAATTTGAAAAGTTCTATACGTTGAACTATTATTTCGGAGAAGAGAAGATTAATGAACAGTTGTTTTCAGCTGAAGATCAATTTTCTATCGAACCTATTGGTATAGAAAATTATGAATTTAGGGGATGGTATACTGATGCTAATTTTACAGAACTAATTACTACCCTTCCTAATGATCCTTTTCAAGATATTGATATCTATGGTCAATATATTCCTAAGGTAACCATCACACTTTATAGTTTTGGTGAAGAGGTAGACGCCTTAGAATATGTTGTGGGAGATGATATTATTTTACCAACTCTAGAGAAAACGGGGTACGAGTTTAATGGTTGGTATAACAGTGATGAACTGATCAATGAAGTAGATCCTATAGACTTTATCAATGATCAAAATATATATGCAAAATGGAGTATCAATGAATATACGATTACTTACCATTACCCAGACCTAGAGACAGAAATTTATACTGTAGCATCAGTAGGTCAGAAATTACAAATACCTACACGAAAAGGATTTATCTTTAATGGTTGGTTTTTAGATGAAAATTTAACACAACAAATTACTAAAATTCAGCAAGGAATGGCTGAAAACATAGCAGTTTTTCCTAAATGGTTAGAAGCCTATGCTCTTCAGGATAAAGATGTTGTTGTTAACGAAGATGGGGTTTTAGTAAGTTGCTCTTATGAGGATGGAGGTGCTGTGATTATTCCACCAATTTTGGATGGTGTAGAAATAAAACGCATTGGAGACCACTCTTTTTACTATCATTCTTTAACATCTGTAAGTATACCTGAGGGAGTAGAAAGTATTGGAAAACATGCCTTTTATTCTAATCAACTAGAATATTTAGAATTACCCGAAAGTCTTTTAAAGATAGAAGATCATGCCTTTGAACGTAATAAGCTGGTAACAGTTGACCTTCCAGAAAGCCTTATAGAAATCGGTATCCAATCTTTCTATGTAAACGATATTGTGCATGTAGTTTTGCGATCACAATTAGCTAAAGTAGGTGATAAAGCTTTTATGTATAATGAAATCACAGAAGTTCATATCAATGATATCCTTACTGATCTGGGTACCTATGTATTCGCAAATAATATTATAACCGAAATAGTACTACCTGAAACGATTGAGACAGTACCAGAGGGTATTTTCGATCAAAATAAACTAACATCTGTGGTTCTACCATCCAATATTCAATATATCAATAAAAGGGCCTTTGCGAGTAACCACATATCGTCATTGATACTACCAAAGGGCATAAAATCTATTGGGGAAGAAGCGTTTACTGGAAATTCACTTACTAATATAAATTTACCGAATGGTCTAGAATTAATTGCTGATGGCGCATTTAGATCAAATAAGATTAGAGAAGTGATTTTTCCTACTTCGATCCAAAATATTGGACCGTTTGCATTTGCGTGGAATTTGATACAGTCTACCGAACTACCTGAAACTATTACAGAGATTGCTGACGGAATTTTCTTGGAGAACCAATTAACAGAGGTGAACCTTCCACCTTATATCACAAAAATTGGTCATCAAGCTTTTGAGTCAAATGAAATTGAGAAAACTAATATTCCAGAGAGTGTCACTTATATTGGAAATTATGCTTTTCAACAGAATGAGTTGAAAAATATTCCTTTTCCTGAGAATATTGAATATATCGGTGATGATGCTTTTTCTTGGAATAATATTGAAGAAGTCATATTACCAAGTCACTTGGACTTTCTTGGAGAAAAAGCTTTTAGTCGCAATGAAATTACAAAAGTACAGTTTCCTAAAACGGGACTGACCACCATTAAGAATTATACTTTCAGTAGTAATAAAATTGATTCATTAGAGATACCCGAGAATATTGAAACAATTGGGGAATATGCTTTCTATCAAAATGAATTAAGCGAAGTGATTTTCCCATCTTCATTAATAACAATCGAGAGTGATGCATTTGGTAGAAACAGAATTGATTCTGTCAAGTTGCCTCAAAGTTTAGCATTTATTGGAGAAGAAGCTTTTAAGTACAATAGTTTGGAATACGTAGAAATTCCGAGAAGTGTAAAACAGATAGACAGTTATGCTTTTATGAATAATTGCCTTGATTCCATTTTCATTCCACAAGAGGTAGAAACTCTAGGTTATAATATCTTCAGTTTAACTGTCTGTGATGATGAATTAGGGTACGAAGAACAATATTGGTTAGATAAAAATGATGAACAGGTTACGTCTATTCGAGTAACTGGGGAAGATGAGTTTTACTATATACACAAGAATACTATCGATTATGAAATAGAGTATAAATATGTCATCTCTGGTTATGGATACGGAGGGACTAAAAAATTTGAAAATCATCATTGGAAGACGACTTATACCATAGAAGATGATTTTGAATTGGAATTACCAGAGCAAGAAGCAGGATATACATTTGGAACTTGGCATACTGATTATTACTTCAATCATGAGATCACAAAGATTGAAAAAGGGACTACTGGTAAAAAATATCTTCATATTAGAAAAACACCAATAGACTATTCTATTCAAGTTAATGGGGTGGAAAATTATTATGGAAAAACATCTTATACTATTCTAGATGATTTTTCATTTTCAACACCTAAGAAGGAAGGATATGGTTTCCGAGGTTGGTTTTCTGATGAAGAACTTCAACATGAAATACATGGAATTTCTGAAGGGTCAATGGGGGAGATCAACATCTATTCGAAATGGGAGAAGGAATATAAGCTCACATTTTTAGATGGAGAGGAAGAAGTAGATTCTGAAATATTTTTTAGAGACTCAGAAGTAATAGTTTTACCTACTTCTCTTTCAAAAAAAGGATATGAGTTTAATGGATGGTATACCGATCCATCGTTTACTACAGCTATTACTGAAATACCTAGCGGATCTACAGGTGATATAGCATTACACTCAAAATGGGAACTAATAGAGTATTCTATTTATTACCATGATGGAAACACTGATTCTGAAACATATACAGTAGAGACCGATGAGTATTCATTGATAACACCTACTAAACCAGGATATACTTTTGAAGGCTGGTACCTTGATGAAAGTTATACCTCTAAGATAGAAACGATTACCAAAGGGAGTACAGGAGACTTGGATTTATACCCGAAATGGAAGGTAATAGAGTATAGCATTACTTACAATAATGTGGAGGATTATGATGGATTATCCACTTACACTATAGTGTCTGAAAATTATCTATTATCAGATCCTTCTAAGGAAGGTTATTCATTTATGGGTTGGTTTATTGATGATGCTTACACTACTTCAATATCAGTAATAGAGACAGGAACCCTAGGTAATATTGACTTGTATGCGAAATGGGATATTGAAGAGTATACTATTCATTATCATGGAGTGGATGACACAGACCTTCCGAAGGTCTACACCATTGAATCAGAAGATTATCAATTAAAACATCCAGAAAAGCTAGGCTACACCTTTGAAGGTTGGTATTTAGATGAAAGTTATACCTCTAAGATAGAAACGATTACCAAGGGGAGTACAGGAGACTTGAATTTGTATTCAAAATGGGAGATTGTGGAGTATACAATTATCTATAATAATATTGATAACTATAATGGGTTGTCTAGTTATACGGTGTTGTCAGATACATACGTACTAACAAAAGCATATAGGGAAGGGTACACTTTTGAAGGATGGTATTTGGACGAATCTTTGACGTCCGAAATCACAGAGATTTCTAAAGGCAGTACTGGAAACCTTAGTTTGTATGCAAAATGGGAACTTCAAGATTATAGTATTTACTATCATGACGTTGATAACTTTAACGGTGTAGGTGGATATAGCCATACAACAGAAACATTCCAATTAGAAGCACCAATTAGAGATGGTTATAATTTCGTTGGTTGGTACTTGGATCAAGGATATAATAATGCCATAGCTGAAGTTGTACAAGGTTCAACAGGTGATCTTAATTTGTATGCAAAGTGGGAAGAAGTTGAATATCTCATTACATATCAAAATGTCGATACTTATTTGGGTGTAAACAGCTACACTATTAATTCACCTACGATTAGTCTGTCGGATCCATCGAAAAATGGGTATCAATTTGAGGGTTGGTTTCTGGACCAAAATTATACAGATAAGCAGACGTCAATCCCTACAGGCAGTTTAGGAGATATAACACTCTATGCCAAATGGTCATTGATTGAGTATACTATATCCTACGAAGGTGTAGATAATTATAATGGAGTAACCACATATTCGATTGAATCGGAAACGTTTACTCTAACTATACCGGAGAATATTGAAGGAGAATTTGATGGTTGGTATACGGACCCCGGGTATAAGAATAAGGTAGACAAAGTAATGAAAGGGACTTATGGTGATTTAGTATTTTATGCCAAGGTCAACCCTATTATTAATGATCTCAATGGGTCTTTTTCGCAAGATATTCATTTATATCCTAACCCCAGCTCTAACTATTTCTCTTTAAATATTCATGCTGATAAAGTGTCTATTTACTCCTATCAGGGATTAAAATTGAAAGAGTTTACGGGTAATGGTTTCTATGATATTTCTGACTTGGCCACAGGGGTATACATGGTGCATATCAAATTAGGAGATATGGTCTTTTCAAAGAAGTTGGTGGTCAACTAACATTAAGTTTTTCATAAACAATTAGTTAATACAAAGAAATGTCAAAAAGCGAGAAGGCAGTATATCACTTACCTTCTCGCTTTTTTTCATAGATTATTTAAATATTATCGGAGTATAAATTTTCAGTAATATTGAATGAATATTCAGAGTATTTTGAACTATTGATAAATTTGGTCGGGTTTTTGGATTCTTGTTTAGTGTACCCACAATTTCACTGACAATGAAAACATTACGATTAATAATTTTAACGCTTTTAGTATCAATTACTTCATTTGCCCAATCAACTCAATCTCAGCAATGGGATAATAATACTTGTGGCACTTTAAGCTTCTTTAGTGATAGCTTATTATTACATATACCTCAAAATGCCTTTGCAATAGAAGAAGGTGCAATAAAAGGAGAGTTAGATGTTAGAGTAAAACTCTATGCTAATTACTTTGATATGCTTGAAGGAGGTATTCCTATGAAAGATGACCAAGGGATTTATGTTTCTGGAGGTATGTATGATATTGAAATATCTTACAAAAATCAGAAAGTGAAATATATTAAGCCCGTTGAAGTGTCGTATATATCAGATGGTATAGACAAGTTTAATGGTTATGCTTTTAATCAAACATCGAATTCATGGAACAAGTTGGAACAGGATATCTTGGACTATGCATCTGAAGAATCTCTTAATGACGATTGGGGAGCACTATCTCCAAACTTAGACACTACTGATGATGATTGGGGATCTGATGATATGGATTTCGATGGTTGGAGTACTGAATATACGGCAGTGAATAATTGGTTATACAAGACCATGAATATCACTACCAATGGACTTTATAATTACGACTACCTTGTGGATAATGAGAAACTAGTTGCTTATCAATTACAAGTTGAGGATAAGGAAATTAAGAAAGTATATGTTCATTATCAGGATCTAAATACAGTTGTATATTATGATGTAAACGACCAAGGAAGTGTTCAAGAGTTTGCGTTAATAGATACCGACTTATCGAATGTGACGATCTTTACTTTTAAAAAGAAAAGTGATACACAGGCGACAATGGGTGAAGTATCTTTAGATGAAACTTTAAAATTGGATAAGGAAAAAGTAAATGTATTAAAGTTCAAACATTCAACAATTTCGTTAGATAAAAATACCCTAGATCAAAGTCTTTCATCAATATAAAACCCAAAATATTATGAAGTATTTATTATTAGTATTTCAAATAATATTTTCTTTCTCATTGTTTGCTCAGGAGTCTTTGGAAGAAGTACATATCAATACTACTTTCAAAGGGAATGAATGTTATAAATCTTTGGCAGAGACGCTATTAGGAGAGTTAAAGGCCAAAAATATTCATGCATTCTTACCCTTAAATAAAACAAAGCCTACTTCTTTTAGAAGTTTGTCGTATCAACTTAGAGGATGGGGGAATGTCAATTCTAACCCTCAAAAATCTATTTGTGATCCTTATGCTGAGATAAACGATATGGCTTATCTTTTTAATCAGGATTACATCTTACTGTACGATGATTCAAATAAGATGTTGGACAAGACAATTGAGCCAATCTATATTCAATTTATTATTGCTCCAGAATATTCTCAAACGGGCTTAGAAGTATATGGTCCTGTTTTTTCTTATCAGGAAATAAAGGAAACAAAAATAAAGTTGAAAGATACAGACCTGTTTATTAGTGATTTAATTACTAATAGAAGATTTCAAGGTTATAAAATAGATGACAAAGGAAATACTATTCCGATGTGGACACATTAATTAAATTGTACCTATAATTTTTATATGAGGAGCTGATCTTAAAAAAATAAGATCAGTTTTTTATTATAAGTATAAGTCGCAACTTGCAACTAATAAAATGCAAAATAAAAAGTGATGCTCAAGAGAACACCACTTTAATCAATTATTGTTTTATCAACTTAACAATTGATGGTTGATCATCTACGTAAACGTAGACCATGTAAAGACCAACTTGAAGTTGTGAGATATCAAAAGTATTACCTCTTGAAAATTCACAAACTTGTTGTCCTGACATGTTGTAAATAACGAGATGATCAATGCTGTTAGTAAATGAAATGAATTGGTTAGAAGGATTCGGATAAAATGCTATTTGCTCTGTAGGAGCGATACTACTAATGATATCATTATCATCAGATGTTGCTTCTTCCCACTTTGCATAGACGTTTATATTTTCTGTAGTTCCAGTTGCGATGCTTTCAATAGGAGTCAAAAGTTGTTCATCACTATACCATCCCATGAAAGTATAATCATCCCTTTCTGCATCTTCAAAGTATATCTCTTCTTGGAATGTAAATGAATTAGGATTGTCATGATCATAACCATTATGGTAGGTGATCAAGTATTCTGTTAGACTCCATTTGGCATACAAAGACAAATCACCCAGTTGATGATTATCTATATCAAAGGAAGTTGTAAAATCAGCATCTGTATACCAACCGTCGAATGTATACCCTTCGATGGTTGTTTCATTAATTTCTAGAGGGTTGGATACTGTATAATAAGTTGACTTATTAAACGTCATCTCGTCATATAAAACGACTTGATAGAAAATCTCTTCTGTTCTAAATGCTAATGTATAATCGTACTGTAAATTATTATATGTCTTTTGTTCAAAAGTAAATTGATGTCCCTCTGGCATATCATCTTGTGATGGAGTAATAGTAATACTACTACCTTTCAGTACTTGAAGTTCAAAAGATGTATTCTGCTCCAACACTTCATTAATACTACCATCAATTGTCAATGTTGTTGCAAAAGGAAGGGATACAGAAATGTACGAGTAATCACTATCAAAAGTAGCTTCAATATTGAATTTATAATCTGTATCAGCTGTAATAACTACATATACTTTTTGCCCTTCAGTTAATCCATCTATGTTTAGCTCAACCTGATCAGAAGAAGAGCTTTCAGGATCGTAAAAACCTAAGTCTCCATATTCATTCGTATCACAATTATTTTCAGAATATACATCAATGTAGGTATCAGTATCTGAAATAATCGTAAGTTCTCCATCACTTGGAATGGTAAATTCATAGAACTTTGCATTGTTGGAAACGATCAATTCCTGAGTATCCAAAGTCAATTCAGCAAGAGATTCACAACTTAAGCCAGCATCATCTGTAAAACCTATCTCAAAGTTATAGCTCTCGGTATTGTTATCGTTCAAAAATCTCAGATAATAGGTTTCTCCTTCAGTAACTGTTGTTGTAATAATTGATTGAAGTCCCATGTCATTGTCTGATGAATTGATTGCTCCATCATTAGGATCACAATCATTATCAAGAACAATGTAAGTGTCTATTCCTTCGGCATGACCTGCAGTACTGATAAATAGTTCACCCGATCTTTCTGCGGTATATGAGAAGTAATCTGTATCCTGAGTATTGTCTGCCGTATAAATCCCTGCTGAGGTTAATGCTGTAATTTCGAATTGATCACAAGTGATAATTTCTTCAAAAGAGATATCAAAGTTGTGGTTTCCTCCACCATATGTATTAGCCCATTGGAAAAAGATGACATCACCCGGTTCACCTGAATGTGTGAACGTAGAGGCAGATCCGCAGGTGTCATCATAATTTTCTGGGGTAGCCTCACAGCTTGTATATAGATTAAGGTCAGTATCAACATTATTATCACATGAAGAAACAGTGACTTCACCATATTTTGTGAAAGTGTAAGAATACCATTGTGCTTCAGAAGCTGAAAAATCAACAGCGTTTTCGCCTTCAATACCAACAATTGGTTGGTCACATGAATAACCTTCTGTGAAATCTAATTCGTCTACTAGTGCTGTATATTCATCATAATTATTCTCTACATTAATAAACTTAATGTAGAAGGTATCATTTGTTTCTGCTTCAATAAAAACTTCACTCTTGGTAGAACTACAGTTTTGTTCAGTAGTATTGACTAAAGCATCACAGCTATTTTTATACACTTCAAAAGCAGTTTCAACAGCGAGTTGATTATTTAACCCACAAGTTGATACTCTAAGTAAACCATCTTGTGTGGCTGTATATTGATACCAAGCGTCTCCATTACTTTCAATATGATTGATAGTAAACGAGCCAGTATTATCTAACGTTGTGGCTGTTTCACATGAAGAAGCACTATTGATATCATTATAATAATCAAGTAATGTCGCATAAGCATCGGCCATACCTGCACCATGAAATGCATCATGTCCTTCTCTATCCTCATTACTTCTACCAATCTCATCTACAGCATTTTTTTCTAGATAATAGAGTGCCTTGGAAAGTGAGAAATCAGGATCTCCCAAACCCTTCATTAACGCAATGATTCCAGCAATTATTGGTGCAGCTTGAGAAGTACCCGACATGGTAACATAACTGGTGTTCGAAGTATGAGAAAGACCAACTATTCCATTACCAGGAGCTGAGATATCAATATGATTACCATAGCTACTACCGCCTCCCCACAAGAAAGGACTTGCTCTTGTTCCATCATAAGATAGGGCACCTACTGATACAACATTATTTAGTCCGGCAGGGTAGGAAGTGGTGCTATTGTTGGAGTTGCCCATAGAAGCAACAATGATAACGTTATTTTCTACTGCATAATCTACCGCATCTTGCATAGCTGCAGAGTAACCTGTACCACCTAAAGACATATTAATGACATCTGCACCATTATCTACTGCGTAATAGATCGCTTGAATCCAATCAGAATACCAACCAGAACC
Source organism: Flammeovirga agarivorans (assembly GCF_012641475.1). Taxonomy (NCBI): domain Bacteria; kingdom Pseudomonadati; phylum Bacteroidota; class Cytophagia; order Cytophagales; family Flammeovirgaceae; genus Flammeovirga; species Flammeovirga agarivorans. The sequence continues at coordinate 68,632 of NZ_JABAIL010000011.1, forward strand.
TGATGAGTTAAGTACTTTAAGCGTCATCAACTTACAGTTCCAGTCAACTCCTGCCATCATATTGCTATTATTGCCATTGGCTCCAATGATACTAGTTACATGCGTTCCATGTCGGTGGTCGTCTGTTGGGTCTGCATCTCCAGCATCTCCTTGGTGACCCACGTTAATCATATTATAGCCATAGATATCGTCGATAAACCCATTGTTATCATCATCAATACCATTGTAGGGAATTTCATCTTCGTTGACCCATAATCGGCCATCAAATTCGGGGTGATCTAGCTTAAGACCGGTGTCTAAAGTGGCTACAGTAATGGTTCCACTACCTTTAGTAACACTCCATGCTTCAGGCATGTTGATATCAATACCTGCTACACTATTATTAATTGAGCCATCATTAGAGAGAGACCATTGATTAGAATACCCAGGATCGTTGGGAATTACCTCACCTAGAATTTCTCCTTGTTGATCTTCTTCAATAAATTCATACAAACCTGATGCATACAAGTCCATAATCTTATCTTGAATATTTTCATCATTATCAAATTCAAGCACCACCAATTCGGCCTTCTTTCCTTGAACGGATGCTTTATGACGAAGTAACTTACCTTTAAAAGTTCTCTGGTTGCCATGTTGTATGGGATTGCTTAACACTACAGAATTCTGAACAACTTCAGCTTCTGTTGTTTTTTTAAGTTTAGCAATTAAAGTAACCTTTTCCTTATCTGTTTTAGCTTTAACATTAGTGGCATATTGAGCAGTACAATTTAAAGCAAACAATAGGAGTAGTATAGTAAAAAATGCGTTAAGTATTTTCATTAGTATAAATAGCAAAAAATAGTTTGTCGTCCCTTCTTTAATGTCGACAATATGAAATTTTATTTAGTAAGAGTATGTAGATGATCTTCCAATAACTAAAAAAAAGTTGACTTTTGGCAATTTCTAAAGTTACAATCTGTTACAATGGGAAGTTACAAGTCGTTACTAGGAGACTTTTTAATGAAAATCTACTACTAATACCATATGATGCATATCAAACGATATAGTTAATACCTAATATAGTTTTTTTGAAAGTGGTAGGATATAGAGTGTGATGTTTATAAAAAAGAAAACACCTCACTGGCAATGCCAATGAGGTGTTTTAAGAACTTAACTCTCTCAATTTTTTTTCACTTATCTACTAAGCGCATTCATCTAACTTCACTTATATATACTGATGTGATCAAAATATTGTTACACTACAAACAATATTTTCATCAATAAAAGTAAATGTTATTCATGTTGAATGGAGTTAAGACTAAAGCTACCTTGTACTAGATAAAAGATAAATGTACTTCACTACGTTTCTAGTAATTAGATTACATAATTGTCTAATTCTATTCAATTATTTAACAATACTATCCTTTAGACAACATAAGAAAAGAGGGTAAAGAATCTATATATATTTCCTACGCTGAATTTCTAATACAATTATACTAGGTTAAATTTATAAAGTAACAATGTTTCATATTAATAAATGGTAAGTAACTATTCCTTCATTTTGTTACAAATTTTAGGCTGTTATTGGTAGTTGTTTTTACTTGTTTTGATTAATCATAAACAATAAAAAAATATACAATCGATCATTTAAGATATATCACAACTTTAGTAAAACAGGTAGAGCGCTTTTTTTAATATTGAAGGGTGAATAAATGGTCAACCAATTATTAGAGTAAATATACAGATAGGGTTCTGATGTGTAAACGAGCTTTTTCAAGCTCTAAAGTTTCGATAGTAAAAAGTAAGAATTAAGAAATTTGATAAGAATTAATGAGTCATCTTCTTCCAATTAATAAGGACTACAAAAATATTAATAAGTGAATAAGTAAAAATGGTAACCAAAGGATAATAATTTGATGGTAAATGGTAAACCAATTAAATATTTAAGCGAATAAGGGAGTTGTTTTTCTAATTTTTATACTGAATTTCAATTTTAATTTTTTAATAAAATTTTAGTAATAAATATTAAAAATAGTACTATTTGAAGTATAAATATTGACTTATTCTAAGAAAAAGAGAAAAAAGTGTTGTTGAGACACTATTTTATTATAACAAAGTTTGCATTTAAAATTTAATCCTCGTAAAATTGGTCAACCAGTTTATGGTAACCCAGCCGGGCGTTATTCAAATTGGCGAATAAAATTGAAATAATGAATTATTATTAAGGATATAAGGTAGCAACACGAACATTGAGCACTCTTGAATCAATCTTTTTTAAATCTACTCTCTATCAAGTTTTTTGAGTTGAAAAAAAGATTTTTACTGTAAAAATTGATATAAGTTTTGGAAGTGAAGTTTAAATGTTTGTAAATTGGTCTACCAATTAATAGGCGAGCACAAAATGGAACAAACGGTATTTAATACTTTTAGAAAAATAGAAATTGAGAAACCAGTTGATAAGATTATCAAACAGGTAAAAGCTTTAATTTCTACGGGGCAGTTAAAAGCAGGGGATAAACTTCCATCAGAGAGAAAGCTTTCCGATCTATTTGGTATTGGTAGAACACATGTACGAGATGCGATAAGAAAATTAGAATTTTATGGCATTTTAAAAACACTTCCTCAGAGTGGAACAGTAGTAGCAGGGTTTGGAATTACAGCATTAGAAGGTTTAATCACAGATGTGTTGGATTTAGAGGGGAATGATTTTACTGCATTAGTAGAAACAAGAGTTGTACTTGAAAGAAATACCGCAAGGTTTGCAGCATTAAGAAGAGACGAAAAAGATATAGTATCCATATCAAGTGCTTTATCAGCATATGAGGAGGCTCTAAAACATGGTAGAGATACTGTAGAACATGATTTAATGTTTCATATGAAAATAGCAGAGGCGAGCAAGAACACAGTTCTGAAATCACTAATGCTAATCGTCGCACCAGATATTATCACATTCTTTAAAGAAAATGATGTCTGTTCAGGAGATAAACCCAATAAGGCCGTAGAAGATCACTATGAAATTTTGGAGCACATCTCAAACCGTAATCCCGAAAAGGCAGAACAGGCAATGTATAATCACTTGAGAGGTATCTTGAAAACAGATATTTTTTAGGTACTAAAACTGATGTATAACTGAGTAAACACCAAGTATGCCTATGAAGTAAGGTCTTTATAAACAAAAAATGGATTAACAAGCTGTTAATCCATGCAGGATTTCTTAAGCAGGGTCATCGGCAAAATCATCCGCTAAACAGAAAACCTTAGTAGGTCAAATATAACAGATGAAATGAGCAATCACAAACACAGCTCCTACTAACGCCTGCATACTATTCTATTTTTTTATTATTAAATAAGCTTTAGTACTACAAAATGAATGTATATATCATCTTGTTATCCAAAAGTGAAAAGGTACTATTGCTCTCTCTTTATGAAATAAAATGAACAACATAAAATTATTACTATCAACTTTCACACTATTACTCTTTCTGTGCATTCCAAATGCATATGCACAAGAAACCCATTTGGTAAAGGGTAAGGTCGTAAACCAGGATAATTTTCCATTACCGGGTGTATCGATTGTTATTAAAGATGCAGAAAGAAGTAAAGGGACAATTTCTGATTTTGATGGAAATTTCTCATTAATGGTAAAACCCACTGACGTTTTAGTTTTCTCTTTTATTGGCTGTAAAACTCAAGAGGTTTCAGTAAATAATGCAACGGAACTAAATATTTCTTTACTTGAAGAAGCAAGCCAATTAGACGAAATTGTAGTGGTAGGTTATGGTGCAGTTCAAAAATCACATTTAACTGGTGCCGTATCAAAAGTATCTAACGATAACTTAGATCAAATTCCTTTAGCTAGGGTAGATGATGCTTTAGCGGGACAAGTTTCAGGTGTTAACATTCAAATGACAAACCCTGCAGCTGGTGAGGCTCCAACTATCCGAGTACGTGGTGTAGGTTCAATTACTTCATTCCCTAATCCACTTATTGTAGTAGACGGAATCGTAGTAGATCAGGATTACTTAGCAAGTTTGGATATGAACGATGTTGAGTCAATCGAAGTATTAAAAGATGCTTCATCTGCAGCGATCTATGGTTCAAGAGGCTCGAATGGTGTAATCCTTATTACGAACAAATCGGGTAAAGAAGGTAAGGCGAAGTTCAACTATAACGGTTACTTCGGTATAAAGTCAGTACCTAAGAATGATGTATTGAAAACAGTTGGTGAGTGGACTTCATTTGTTACTGAAAACAATGAAGGAGAACTAACAGACAGAATGAAATATATCCAACAGTTAGGTACAGAAACAGCTTGGGATGATGTTGTAATGGATGGAGGAACAATCCAATCTCACTCATTATCAGCTAGAGGTGGTTCTGAGAAAACAAAGTATTCAGCTTCAGGTAACTATTTAAAAGATGAAGGTGTTCTTCTTACAGATAGCTATGAGAGAATCAACTTCAGATTAAAAGTAGATACTAAAGTAAATGACCGTTTATCATTCGGTATGAACTTAAACCCTTCATACAGTAACCAACGTCGTTTCCCAATTGGTCTTCATGATGCAATTAGACAATCACCTTGGTTACCTGAATACTTAGACGAAAACAGTATCAAATATGTGAACCGTTTAAGAGAAGAAGGTAGATGGGCAGATGCTAAAGTGGGCGATTATGCAATGGAAAGAATGTTTGATGACTATGATTTAGACAACGGGATGCCAATCGAAACTGGTGGAACGGATATCAGTACTACATCAAATGTATCTCCAATTTCTAAAATCTTAGAGCGTGAGTACAGAAAGTATCAAACTAAATTATTCACGAACTTATATTTGAAATACAAAATTGCTGAAGGTTTAAACTTCCGTTCATCTGTAGGTGGTGATTATAAAAATACAAGAAACCAACGTTACACAGGTGTAAAAGCAAGTAGAAACGCAGAGAGCGGTACTTCAGCTTTCGATTCTAGAAGTAACCAATTCCATATTGTAACAGAGCAAACGTTAACTTACGATAAGAGATTTGGAACGAAGCACTCATTAAATGCTGTAGCAGGTTTCGCTTTTGAATTCTGGGATAACAACTACAGTGAGGTAGAGGCCAACGGTTATAACTTCGATTATATCAAAACGATCCCAACAACGAACGTTACGGGTGCTGAAACATATGCTAATCAAAAGTCATTAGTATCTTATTTAGGTCGTGTGAATTATGCATATGCTGATAAGTATTTAGTATCAGTTAGTTTCAGAACAGACGGTAGTTCTAAGTTTGGTGAAGACAATAAATTTGGTGTATTCCCAGCAGCTTCAGTGGGTTGGAGAATCAACCAAGAAAACTTCTTAAAAGACAGCAAAGTAATCAGTAACTTGAAAGTAAGAGCAAGTTATGGTGTTACTGGTAACGACGGTGAAGACAGAATCATCGGTAGATATCCTGCAATTGGTCTTGTAGAACCTGTAGGTGCTGTTTTTGATGGAAACATCTACTCTGGATTTAATCAATCGACATTATCGAACCCTCAATTAAGATGGGAAAAATCGGTTGAATTTAACCCAGGTATCGATGTAGGATTCTTACAAGATCGTTTCGGATTTAGTGTAGATTTCTACAAGAGAAATAGCCAAGATCTATTATTGAACAGACCGATTCCTTCAGCAACAGGATTCAGCGATGCAATTGTCAACTTAGGTGAGGTAGAAAACAGAGGTGTTGAAGTGGAAGTACGTACAACAAACGTAGTTTCAGGAGGATTTAAATGGCAAACAACAGCTAACCTTTCATTAAACGAAAATAAGCTGATCAGCATGGCAGGTGCAGATGGATTAATTTCAACAGTTGATCCTAAGCGTCCGGCAGAGTGGATTGCAAAAGAAGGTCACCCTGTATCATCATTCTATGGTTATGTAGTGGAGAAAGAAATTCCTTTAGAGAATATCAAGAATCCATTCTACCCAATCAATGGTCAGTCTCAAGATGTATATGTGAAAGACTTAAATGGTGATGGTATTATTGATCCAGATGATAGAACGATTTTAGGTTCACCTTATCCAAAACTTATCTGGTCAGTAAACAACACAATCAACTACAAGAGCTTCGATTTAAGCTTTATGTTCCAAGGTTCTCATGGTGCGAAAGTAAGAAACATGGATCCTCAGTATGTAAACAATCAGTTTAGCTCGAACCAAGATTATATCACTGACGAGGAAGATCCAAACTTCTTCCAAGACGCAGATAAAGTTCAACAAAGAATCTTTACTGACGATATCGTAATGGATGCTTCTTATATCACATTAAGAAACTTAAATGTTGGTTATACTTTACCAACTGAGCCATTGAAAAAGGTAGGAATTAACTCATTGAGAGTATATGTAGCTGCACAAAACTTAATCTACATTATGGGTAAAGACTATAGAGGTTACAACCCAGAAGGTATTAACCAAGGATTAGATTCACCATTAACTTATGGTTATCAAAGAGGTGCAGCACCAATTCACAGAACATTCTCAGCAGGTTTAAATCTTTCATTCTAGGAACAACATGAAAACAAAAAATATATTAAAGGTCGCAGCAATAGTTTTTGGAGCATGGACATTTACTGCTTGCGAGAGTCAATTGGATTTAAAACCAGTTTCAGCCATCGGTGATAACGGTTTTTACACTAACACTGATGAAGTAGAAGCTGCTGTATTTGCTATCTATGATGGATTACAAAATACAGTTCAAAGAGAATTCGCTCTAACTGAAATGAGGTCTGATAATACGAAGACGAAAAACAGTGAAGGGGAATGGGCACAGTTCGAGAAGATGGATGTATCGCCAACAAATGGTACATTATCTGAATATTGGACAGATTTATACAATGTTGTATTCAGAGCGAACAAAGTAATAGCATCTTTGGATGTTGTCACTGAAGAAGCTACAAAGGCACAGTTCGAAAGTGAAGCTAAATTTGCGAGAGCATTGATGTACTTCAACTTGACAAGAGCATACGGTGAAGTTCCTTTGGTAACAAGAGTAATTGTTCCAGGTGAAGAGGAAGCAACAACAAAAACTGCTACAAATACTGTTTACCAACAAATTGAACAAGATTTGATGGACGCTATTGAAGTATTACCAAGCAGAGGTGACACTAACGAAGGTAGAGCTACAAAAGGTGCAGCACAAGCACTCTTAGCAAAAGTAAAATTAACTACTGGAGATTATGCTGGTGCGAAAACGTTGTTAGAAACAGTAATGAACAGCGGTGACTATGCTTTAGTAGAAAACTACTCAGATGTTTTCTATAGCGAGTTAAACACAGAGATCATCTTTGCTATTCAGTTTATTAATGACAATGCTGTAGAATCACAAGACTTCTCTTATGAGTTTACAAAATTGGGTAGAAGTAGTGGTCTTAACTATGTGACGGCTGATTTCAAAGCCAATGTAGATCCAACGGATACAGAAAGAATGGCTGTTCTTTATAATCCTGAAGATCAGCAAGAAAATGGTAAGTTCTTAACATCATCTGCTGATAACAGATTATGTGGTAATGATTGGATCGTTTTAAGAATGGCTGATGTTTACTTAATGTATGCTGAAGCAATTCTTGCAGGAGAGTCATCGACAACAAATGCAGATGCTGTGAATGCTTACAACATGATTAGAGCAAGAGTAGGTTTATCAACTTTAGCTGCTGGAGAGACACTTACTAAAGATGCTTTATTAGCGGAAAGAAGAGTTGAGTTAGCCTTTGAAAATCATAGATTATTCGATTTAGTTCGATTTGGTGAGGCAGAAAACGTAATGGGAGATTTTGCAGAAGAGAATGGATTTACATTCAACGCGACGAAGCTTTTATTACCCATCCCTCAGAGAGAAATTGATACAAGCTATGGCTTGTTGACACAAAACCCTGGGTACTAATTTACCTGATGGAGTAGTGCATTGGAACTTAAGTTTATTTGATGCACGGGTAAGATTATCTTCCATGCCTACTCCAACTATAAACTTTTCTTTCAATCGACAACAATAAAGACATGAAATCATTTTTGAAATATATTGGAATGGCAAGTGCACTAGGCATGACCTTGTTTGCTTGTACAGAAGAATTACCAGGTGTGGGTTCTATTCCAGATTTAACACCACCATCTGCAGACTTTTCTTATAAAGCTACTCAAGAAGATTATAGAGAAGTAGCATTTACAAATACATCTATCTCTGCGGGTATTTTCGAATGGAATTTTGGCGACGGAGGTACATCCGATGAAAAAGATCCAGTACATATGTTCCCAGGAGAAGGCGAATATGATGTGGTGCTTAAAGTAAAAGATGGCAATGATTTATCTTCAGATACAACGATCACAGTAGCAATTGTAGATGAGTTTGTACCTGAATTTCAATGTAACAGTTTTGAGTGTGACGACCGCAGTGTGTGGGGCAGTTTCTCAGGATCAGGGTCACCAACTCCTCCAGATCAGGACACTGGAGCGAAAATAGGTAATGATGGTCAGTATTTAGATCAGACTATCAAAGTAACTGGAGGTGTTACATACAATGTAAGTTTCCATTATGTAAGTAAGGCAGGTGGAACAAGTGCAGGTGAATTATTAATGGAGGATCCAGATAACGGAATTACGTTTGTGGACGAGTCGCTTCCTCTAACAGAAAATTCATCAGAATATGTATATACAAGCTATGTGATCGAAACAGCTAGTAATACTACTCAATTGCGTTTCAGCATGAACTTCGGTGATGTTGAAACAAGATATGATCTTGTAGAAATCAAAAAAGTAGACTAACACTAATTACACCCGGCTTTTGGTCGGGTGTCTTAGACAAACTGACAAACAAACAACTTATTCACTCACATCAACCTTTGAAAAGATAGTTATGAAAAACATCTATTTTATATGGATCAAAAACATAATAGCACTGTCTTTTGTAGTGTATTCATCTAAATCACTTGGACAAGTGATCGTAAGTGATGCCGCTACATTGGAAGAGCAAATTGCGTCGGCCACTGCCGGTGATACTATCCTGATGAAAAATGGTATTTGGAAGGACCTAGAAGTGAAATTTACAGGAGAGGGGACGGTAGAAAAACCTATTATTCTAAAAGCACAAACAAACGGAAAAGTAATTATAGAAGGACAGTCTTACATCGGAATTTCAGGGAAATATCTTGTTGTAGAAGGTCTTACATTTAAGAATGGATATACGCCTACGAATGCCGTAATTAGTTACAGAACAAGCAGTAAAGATTTTGCTTACCACTGTAGAGTAACGCAATGTCTTATTGAAAACTTCAGTAATCCAGAACGATACGAGGCAGACAAGTGGGTAGAAATGTACGGTAAGGATAATCGTTTTGATCATAATGCTCTTATCGATAAAAGAAATAAAGGAGTAACGTTTACGGTTCGATTAAATAATGAAGAAAGTAGAGAGAACAATCACATTATTGAATATAACTACTTTGGTAAACGCCAAAACCTTGGCTCAAATGGAGGAGAAACATTAAGAATAGGCACTAGTCATTATTCAAGAACAAATTCCAACTCAATCGTTAGAAAAAATTATTTTGAGTCTTGCGATGGAGAGTTAGAAATCATCTCTAATAAATCATGTGGTAATACATACCAAGACAATGTATTTGATGCTTGTAAGGGGACTTTAACCATGAGACATGGAGAACGAACTTTAGTAGAAAACAACTACTTCTTAGGAAAAAGAAAGCACAATACTGGAGGTATTCGAGTAATCAATGAAAGACAAACAGTCAAAAATAACTATATCAGCGGACTAACAGGATACCGATTTAGAGGGGCTTTGGTGGTGATGAATGGTGTACCGAATTCTCCGCTCAATAGATATAATCAGGTAGATGGAGCTGTAATTAGCAATAACTTGATTCTTAACAGCGACCACGTTCAATTATGTGCAGGAAGTGATACCGAAAGATCTGCAACGCCGATTAACTCTACGATGTCCGATAATATTTTCATGACAAATACAAACCCTAGCTTATTTACGGTTTATGATGATATTTCGGGAATTCAATTTGAAGGGAATTTTGTAAATAAAGAAGAAAATGTTCCTGTAGAAAATGGTTTTAAAAGTATAGATTATCAGTTGACAAAAAACAGTAATGGTTTACTTTCAGCAAGTAAAAAATTACTTAAGAAAATAGGGTTTAAAGGTGATGTTGAATTACCAGTGTCAAGAGAGGAAGTAGGGCCAGCGTTTTACGACAAAGACACTAAAGTGATAGGTTTAAACGAAGGAAAGGAAATCCATGTTCAACCTGGAATCAATACAATTATTGAGGCACTTGAAATGGCTAATCCTGGAGATATCCTTTTATTAGAAGGGAATGAGGAATATGTTTTAACGAAGACAGCTTATATACATTTTCCTGTGACATTAAAAGGTGAAGGCAAGGCAACAATCTTATCAGAAAAATCTGTAGCCTTTCAATTAGAGAATGAGGCAGATTTAGAGCTTAATCATTTAGTGATTGATGCTAAAAATGCACCAGACCAATCTGGAAATTGTATTGTTAGTACAAGCAGGTATTCGATGAACGACAATTATATCTTTAAGACTTTGGACTGTGAAATTCGTAACCTTAACATTAATCACACTTTCAATTTTTTGAAAATATATCCATCGACAATGGCTGATACTGTTTTGATTGAAAATTCACAATTTGATCAAGTAACAGGTTCGATTCTTGCATTAGATAAAGAGGTAGATGACCTAGGAATGTACAACGCAGAATATGTGATCATTCAACAATCTTCATTCAAGAATATAGACAACACAATTGCCGACGTTTATAGAGGTGGTACTGATGAAAGTACATTTGGCCCTAACGTTGAAGTACTCGATTGCACTTTTGAAAATGTAGGTCATAGTAAAAGAAATAAAGAACAATCTTCACTGACATTTCATGGTGTTCAGAAACTGGAAATCGATGAATGTCATTGGGTAAAAAGTGCTCCATTAAAGTTATTCCTGACGAATGGTGAGCCAATATCAGAAATTAAAAATTGTACTTTTCAAGAGACGGACAAAGTAGTAGCAAACTCTGATAAATACAGTTTCGAAAACATTAAAATGATCAATAAATAATGTTGATAAGAAAATATACGATACTTGTTTATTTACTAATAGTTAGTTTTTCACCTCTTTTTGGTCAGCATCAATTGACGTTGACCAATGAGGAGGAAAAGGAAATTAAGCAAGGAGAAACGGTAGAACTATTTAGTAATTCTGTAAAAGCAGCTGAGAAAAAATTGGCTCCTTATTTAGAGAAAGGTGTAGACGTTCCAACTCCAAAAGATTTGGCAGGTGGATACACACATAGTCAGCATAAGAAGAACTATTTTCTAATGCAGAAGGCAGGGGTATTGTTTCAAATTACTGGAAACGAAGCGTACGCAGAATTCATTAAAAATACTTTGGAGAAGTACAGTGCCCAATATAAAAACTGGGACAGACACCCTTCGAAGAAATCATATGCAAGAGGGAAAATATTCTGGCAATGTTTAAATGATGCCAATTGGTTAGTATATACATCACAGGCCTATGGAAGTATCTACTCTTGGTTAAGTCCAAAAGAAAGAAAAAAGCTAAACAATGAGTTATTTAGACCAATGGCTGATTTCTTATCCGTAGAAACACCTCGATTTTTTAATCGCCTACATAATCACAGTACTTGGGCTAATGCAGGTGTAGGTATGATTGGCCTTGTGATGGAAGACGAGGACTTGGTACAAAAGGCTTTGTATGGATTACCGATCACTGACGAAAAGGTAAAAGATAATGATGGTGGAAGTATCACAAAGGAAGGACAAAAAGAAGCGGGTTTTCTTGCTCAAATAGATCACTCATTCTCTCCTGACGGATACTATACGGAAGGACCGTATTATCAACGTTATGCGATGTATCCATTTTTAATCTTCGCTTTAGCGTTGGAAAATCAGCAACCATCATTAGAAATTTTTAAATATAGAGAGGGCGTATTGTTAAAGGCAGTAGATGCACTTTTACAACAAACGAATGCTTCTGGAGAGTTTTTCCCTTTAAATGATGCCCAAAAAGGGATGTCGTATTACTCTAGAGAATTACAACTATCGCTGGCATTAGGGTATTACTATGGCAAACAAGACAAGGGATTACTTGGTCTAATCAAAGAACAACAAAGAGTACCTCTAAATTATGCAGGGTACATTGCAGCTAGAGATATAAATAAAGGCCTTGCACAACCATTCAAAAAGCACAGTATTTATTTCAGTGATGGACCGAAAGGGGATAAAGGAGGAATTGGTGTACTAAGAAGTGATGAGGTGGAGTTGATTATGAAATTCTCTCAACATGGAATGGGACATGGTCATTTCGATAGATTATCATACAGTCTAAATTTTGGTAAGGAAGAAGTCTTACAGGATTATGGCGCTGCAAGATATGTCAATATCCATCAGAAAGATGGAGGTGGGTATTTGAAAGAAAATAAAACATGGGCAAAACAAACTATTGCTCACAATACTGTGGTCGTAGGTAAAAGATCACAATTTAAAGGCAACGTTAAAAAAGCTGACAGTATTTCTCCAGAAGAATATATTTTCTCTACTGATAAGGAGAATGTACAAGTAGTAAGTGCTAAAGAAAGCAACGCTTACCAAGAAGTAGACTTACATAGGACATTGGTTTTAATAAAAGACTCAAGCTTTGAGAATCCATTGGTGTTAGATTTATTCAATGTACAATTAGATACTGCACAGCTCTTACAATTACCTTATCATTACCACGGTCAACTTATGTTTTCATCAGTTGATTTACAGAGAGCAACTACTTTAAAACCTTTGGGTGAAAAAGATGGGTATCAACATTTATGGAATGTTGCTGAAGGAGAGGTAAAAGGAGCGTTTAATCAGATCAATTGGTTTGATAAACACAGATTTTACACTCTGAATATGGCAACTACAGAAGGGGAAAGTATCACTTTGGCCGAACTTGGAGCTAATGATCCTCACTTTAATTTGAGAAGAGACCCTTCTATTATCCTTAATAAACAAGGTCAAAAGGGAGACAACTGGATGGTCTCAATTTTGGAAACACATGGTAGTTATTCTACCGTTACTGAAGCGTCGAAAAACACTTACAGTACAATCAAAGATGTATTCATTTCATTTCAAAATAACGAATATATAACAGTTAACTTCACTAACAAACAAAATGAAGAATGGACCTTCATACTTTCAACTGTGGACAATTCAGATGTTAAAGAACATCAACTTTCTTTGAAGGATAGAGTGATTAAATGGGACGGTCCATTCGTCCTGTTTAAAAATGAAATTGATCAGTAAAACAATACAATAAAGCTAATATGGCAACAGAATTTAAAGTAACAGAAGAAGAACGCTTAGAAAAAGCAACTTCATCATCTACTTTTCAAGTTAAAGGACTTAGATGGTGGATTATTGGATTGGTCTGTCTGGCGACAATTATTAACTACATCGATAGGTCTGCAATGGCCATTATGTGGCCAAGTATCGCCGAGGATCTTAATATGAGTAAGAATGATTATGCAATGATCTTAAATGTTTTCATGATTGCTTACGCTATAGGTCAGTCAGTATCAGGAAAAATGTTTGATAAGATCGGAACAAAGCTTGGTTTTGTGATTTCAATCTCTGTTTGGGGTGTAGCAACTATGCTTCATGCAGTAGCAAAAGGAGTGTTCTCATTTGCAGGTTTCAGAATTATGCTAGGTATGGGTGAAGCCGGAAACTGGCCAGGAGCAGTAAAGAATAATGCAGAGTGGTTCCCAGTTAAAGAAAGAGCTTTAGCACAAGGTATTTTTAACTCAGGAGCAGCATTAGGTTCTGTTGTTGCCCCTCCGCTTATTGCCATTCTTTGGGCCACTTTTGGATGGGAAAAAACCTTTATGATTGTAGGTGTCTTGGGTCTACTTTGGGTTATTCCTTGGGTAATTATTAATAAAGGAATTCCAGCGAAACACCCTTGGATTACTAAAGCAGAAAAGGAATATATTCTTGCTGATCAGGAAGAGAAAAAAGATGCTGCTCCAGGTCTAAGTATGAAAGAAATTTTATCGCACAAGGCGTCATGGTCAGTGTTAATGTCAAGATTTTTCATCGAACCGATCTGGTGGTTATTCGTAGGTTGGATGCCATTATACTTATCTGATACGTATGGGTTCAATGTAAAAGAAATCGGTTATTTCGCTTGGGTACCATATGTAGGTGCTGCATTAGGTAGTTTATCAGGAGGATATTTTTCAGGTAAGTTGATGTTGGCAGGAGCGTCTGTTGATCAAGCAAGAAAAAGAACAATCTCGATTGGTGGTATCATCATGTTTACAGGTTTATTAGCGACAATTTTCTTAGCGGATAGTGCTTTAAAATTCGTGATTATCGTAGCCTTAGTATTATATGGTTTCCAGTTTGTGATCAGTAATATCCAAACGATACCAAGTGATTTATTTACAGGAAAGTCGGTAGGTTCACTAGCAGGACTAGGTGGTACTGTGGGTGTATTCTCAGTAATTATTATGAATTTCTTAGTTCCAATTATCTCTAGCTACTCTTATGTACCCATCTTCGTGATGATTGCAGTGTTCGTTCCATTAGGAGTAGGCTCGATTTATTTATTCGCTAAAGAAATCAAATCAATAAAATAAATTTTTAATCTCTCTTCTTTCACTAAAGCAGTTTTTGAGAGATAGCTGATTTATTTCACAAGTGAAAGAAGTACAACTTCAATTTATTATGTTATTAGAAAACAAAGTAGCCATTGTAACAGGTGGAGCTAGAGATATCGGTAAAGCGGTGTCTATGAAATTAGCTAAGGAAGGGGCAAAAGTTGTGATTAACTATTTCGATAATGAAGTACAAGCAACTCAAACTTTAATAGAAATAAAGGCATTAGGAGGAGACGCAATTCTAGTTCAAGGTGATATGACCAAGAAAGAAGATGTGGATAATGTTGTTGAGCAAGCGTTACAGGCTTATGGCGGTAAAATTGATATTTTAGTTAACGTAGCTGGCGGATTAGTAGCAAGAAAAAAATTGGATGAAATGGATGTTGATTTCTTTAACTTTGTGATTCAATTAAACTTAAATACTGTCATGTTAATGACGCAAGCGGTAGTACCTCATATGCCATCTGGCGGATCTATTGTCAACTTTGCTTCACAAGCAGGTAAAGATGGTGGTGGACCAGGAGCAAGTGCTTATGCTACAGCAAAAGGTGCAGTGATGACATTTACTCGTTCAATGGCTAAAGAGTTAGGACCGAAAAACATTCGTGTTAATTCTTTATGTCCAGGTATGATAGCAACAACTTTCCACGATACATTTACAACTACGGCAGTACGTGAGAAAGTAGCTGTTTCTACTCCATTAGGAAGAGAAGGTAAAGCAGAGGAAGTAGCAGATTTTGTTGCTTGTATCGCCTCGCCACAATCATCATTTGTGACGGGTACCAATATTGATATCAACGGAGGTTTAATGTTCTCATAACATGAAAAAGGTAGTAACATTTGGCGAATTACTTTATCGTTTTTCGCCAGTGGGCAACCTTCGTTTCTCACAAGCCAACCAATACGAAGCAACTGTAGGTGGAGCAGAAGCCAACATTGCAATCTCTTTAGCTCAATACGGTGATGACGTTGAATATGTAAGTATCGTTCCTGATAATGCATTAGGTCAATTTGCTGTTAGAGAAGTAAAGAAATGGGGAGCTGGAGTAGAAGGTGTCCAATTCGGAGGAGAGAAAATGGGGATGTACTTCCTCGAAAAAGGGGGTTCATTAAGAGGTGGTAATGTCATCTACGATAGAGCTGGAGCAAGTATCACCCATGTAGATGCAAATACATTTGATTGGGATGCCATCTTAGAAGATGCAGATTGGTTCCACTGGTCAGGTATCACACCGGCTTTATCGAAGGGTGCTGCTGCAGCCAATTTAGCCGCAGTGGAAGCCGCTTATAGAAAAGGAATTCCTGTTTCTTGTGACTTGAACTATAGAAGTAAGCTATGGAAATATGGTGTGGATCCAAAACACATCATGCCTAAGTTACTGGAGAACACAACAATTTGTTTAGCTAACGAAGAGGATGTAGCTAAGTACTTGGGTATTCAACCACAGGAATCTGATTACGAAATTGTAGATGGATTTGATAAACGTTGTTATAAGTTTATCAGTAAAGAAGTAATGAAGGCTTTTCCTAACCTTGATTATGTGATCACCACTTTAAGACAAACAATTAATGCTTCACACAACAGATGGTCAGGAGTGATCTACAACGGAGAAGAGTTTGTGATGGGTGATGTTCATGAAATCCCTTCAATTATTGATAGAGTAGGCGGTGGCGATTCATTTATGGCCGCTTATATCCACGGGAAAAGAAAATTTGTAGTAGACAAAGAGGCATTAGACTTTGCATTGGCTGCTTCTGCATACAAACTATCTATTCCTGGAGATTACAACATCGCAACGGAAGAAGAAGTTTTCCAGATTATGGATAAAAATAGCATTAAAAAAATCGACCGATAATTCATGGCAAGATTTACAAGAATTGAAGTTGTTTTAAGCATGAAGGAATGTGGAATCGTTCCGGTATTCTACCATCCCAATCCAGAAGTGTGCTGGGAGGTAGTATATGCATGCTATAAAGCAGGAGTAAGAGTTTTCGAATTTACGAATCGAGGAGACAATGCTCACAAGGTTTTCGATAAAGTAATGGAGAATGTAATATCGTTAGCTCCTGATATGAAAATGGGTGTTGGGTCTGTTGTCGACGATTATACTGCAAGTTTATATATTCAGAATGGAGCGGACTTTATCGTTTCTCCAATCTTGAATGCAGAAATAGCAAAGCGCTGTAATCGTAGAAAGGTGGCTTGGATGCCGGGCTGTGGGTCCGCATCTGAAATATCTTATGCAGAAGAGTTAGGTGCAGAGGTAGTGAAAATATTCCCAGGGTTACAAGTAGGTGGTCCTGAGTTTGTGAAAGCAGTAAAAGCACCTATGCCTTGGTCTAGTATTATGCCTACAGGAGGTGTACAACCTAAGTTTGATGAGCTACAAGAGTGGTTTAAAGCAGGAGTACATTGTGTAGGTCTAGGCTCTCAACTTCTCGACAAGAGTATGATTGAATTTGGTGATTATGAAGCTTTAACCCAACATATACAAAAGGTATTTGTAATGGCACAAGAGGCAAGAGGTGTCAAACAACCTTTGTTGGGTTAGGGCGTCATCGCCTTATTCTTTAAAAATATATGTCTAACATTAAATTTTTTATTATCGACAATTAACAACTACAACAATTTATAGGATCCTAACTAACAATTAGCAAGTGTGCAATGTTTCAAGGCTTCGTAGAAAGCAAACCACTTTAATTTACAATCAACACAAACGCTTCTTTTTTAGCACACATTAAATAATTAATCATGAACAACCAGTTGATTTTAATTGGAAAGAAGTTTTCGAACGTAATAATGGGAACAATGCTTTTTGCAGGTGCAATGAGCTGTACAAACAACCAACAAGAAGTGAGTATTGAGGAAGATGCTGCTCAAAGCAGTAATGCTAGAACTGTGGTTGGTCTAACTAACAGTAGCTTCGAAAGTAGCTGGAGTGGATGGAATGATGTCGATCCTTCTGCAGTTTCTGGAGATGCAAATACAGGATCTAAAGCGGCAAAAATCACCGGAGCAGGTGGTGAGTTTTCTCAAGATGTAGCTATTTCATCAAACACTGACTATGAACTTTCTGCGTATGTAAAAGGTAGCTGGAGAATTTCGGCTACAGTAAATGGAACAAGAAAATCAAGAAGCGGTAATACTTCTGATTGGAAATTGGAAACAGTATCTTTTAATTCAGGTTCAGGATCTACTGTAACGATTAAAGGAGAATACAACAGCGGAGAAGGAAGATATGATGATTTTGAATTAGCTACTGCTGACAATGGTGGTACAACTCCTCCTCCATCTAATGAAGGACCACTTTCAGTTTCTGGTGTGGCTTCATCATCGGATGACGGAAACGTTGCATCGAATACTATTGATGGAAACATTGGTACTCGTTGGTCTGCAAATGGTAATGGACAATGGGTTCGTTATGATTTTGGATCAGTAAAAAATGTTTCTTCAGTAAAAATTGCATGGTTTAAGGGTGATCAAAGATCAAGTACTTTTGAAATCTTAGCTGGAGATGCTACAAACGATTTATCGGTTGTGTATTCTGGAGTTGCTTCAGGAAGCACAGTAGAATTAGAAGATGTAAATGTATCTACATTCTCTGGTCGTTATGTACAAATCGTTGGCTATGGTAATACTTCAAACTCATGGAATAGTATTACAGAGGTTGAATTTGCAGGGACTGATGGTGATGGGAACGGCGTTGATCCTACAGATCCAGTAGACCCAGTTGATCCAACTCCTGGTGGATACCCATATGATGTACTTGGATTACAAAATTGGAAGTTAAATGCATTCTCTGGATCATTAAACAACCCTACTTTTGTTGATCAAATACCAAACTTAGACACTTACGAAAACGATAATTGGTTCTATACAGATGGTTCGAAAGTATTCTTTAAATGTTATGCAGGTTATCCTACATCTTCTGGATCAGGAAATCCTAGAACGGAATTAAGAGAATTAACTGCTAATGGATCTTCAAATATTTATTGGGACGGTGGTAGCGGAACTAACCGTATGGAATGGAAAGTTACTGTTAACCAATTACCAAGCTCAGGAAAGCTTTGCTTCGGACAAATTCACGGGCCTTCTAACTCTTATGACGATGTAATCCGTGTTCAGTTTGAAGGGAACCCGAACCAATCTTCAGGATCAGCGAGAATGAAGATCATGGGATGGGTAACAGAAGAGAACGGCGATAAGTCAGGCGACTTTATTGATGGTAATTGGGCACTTGACCAAGAGATGCACCTGGAATTGATTTTTGAGAATAGCAATGTTGTTCTTTATTCAATTTCATCAAGTGGATCAAGAACTGAGATTTACAGATTTAATGGTTGTAATAGTGATTCTAACTACTTTAAGGCAGGAAATTATATGCAATCGATGAAAGGTAAGTCATTGGATACTAGCGATTATGGCTTGGTATCTATCAGTTACTTAAAAGTTAAGCATTAACGGAAAACGGACGAATATATATCTAATTTCACTTTAATGTGTGTGCGATTTTAGTTCTCAAATGGACAACGCATAAACCATTCATGTTAGGAGTCATGCTAGAGTAAAAAACAGAAATTTGAGTGTTTAATAGATGTGTTTTTATTGGTAGCTCTAGTAGAACGAATAATGTGATCAATTTCAAAACTAAATATTTAGAGACATGGCATTGCTGTGTCTCTATTTTTTTTGCAAGTGTTGTATTAACGGTTATTGTGTGTTATTAAAGAATTTCATATTTATATTTGGGCAAATTACTAAATATGAAACAGCAGACTTTAAATATCCTATTATTAGTTTTACTTTCATTTCAGTTAACATACGCCAACAGTATTAATGATGCGATAAGAAAAGCAACGCAAAAACAAGAGTCTTCTCCAGACAGCTGTATCGATTTGTCTCAGAAAATTCTAACGCAATTAACAGACGAACAGGTAAAAGAGAAAGCTCAGGTATATTGGAACTTAGCACAAGGTTATTTATATAAACATCAATACCATACCGCACTATTTTATGGACTAAAGGGAGAGGAGTTATTGAAAAACGATAATGAATCATTCATTTACCAAGACATCATGGCCACTTTAGGTTGGGTATATTATGATATTGGCAATCCAGCTCAAGCTATCCCATATCATAGAAAAGCATTGGAGGCTGCCCAACGAAGGAACGATTTTGAAAGTGAAATCCGTTATACCAACGCCTTGGGACTTGACGCATCAGCCGCAAAGCTTTTTGACAAAGGGTTAAATTACTTTATGAAGGCCAAATTCTTAATTGAACAATCTGGAAAGCCACACCTTCGATTACAATCTATGTTAGATAATAATATTGGAATGATTTATATCGAGTATGAAAATTGGGATAAGGCAGAAGCAAGCTTAAGAAACTCTATTAAAAATAGTACTGGTAAGGCGACTTCCTTGTTGGAATCCTACGCCTTATTAGCACAAGTGACGCTCAATAAAAAACAACTGGAAGAAACTAAAAAGCTCTTGGATCTTTGTGAAGAACTATCCCATAAAACCACTTATAGTTTTAGTCTTTTGGAATACTACAAGGTAAGAATTGATTATGAAGAACTAATCGGTCATTACAAAGAAGCCTACCTATTTCAAAAGAAATATTTGACTTTGCATAATAAGGTAGACAATGAGGGAGTGCAAGAAGTGATGAATTACCTTCTTAATGTCCAAGAGCAGAAATTAGCCCAAGATCAATTATTGATTGAACAGGCGAAAACTATCGAAGGGAAAAGATATCAATTGGCAGTAGTAGGCGTATTATTAATGATATTAATAGTAGGTATATTCTATTATGTATTCCGTTCAAGAGCAGAAAGAGAAGTTTTAAAGCAAGAGCTATTGCAAAAAGAATTAGCTGCTAAACAAAAGGAAAAGGAAGAGTTGAACAATGAGTTAGCTTTTAAGAATGAAAAGCTAGAAACATTGGCCTTGAACCTCAACCAAAGAAATGAGTTGATTGATGCCTTATCCGAGCAAATCAAAGAAAACTCTTCAAAAGAAGTTCGAGAGGGATGGAATAATTTTATGAATGTCATCCAACAATCTCATAAGACTCATGAGATATCAGATAAAGTAGTACAGAGTTTTAGGTATAGATTGCAAGAGAAGTTTCCTAGTCTAACCGAAAAAGATCAGCAATTAGTCATGGATATTAGAAATAATCTATCATCAAAAGAGATAGCAGACAAATACCATGTTGCTGTAAAATCTGTTGAAATGAGCAGGTATAGATTACGTAAAAAATTGAATATCGAAAAAGGAACCCATTTAAAGGATTTTATTATGGAAATCTGATAAATTATTGTAGAGGTTTACCTCTACATTCGAACTCTACGATGAAAAAAAAGAGTTGTATAGTTTTTAATTAAGTATCAGTAAATCAAGTAAATAGTAATTAAAATAATAATCTTTTAATCGTTGTATAGATTGAGTATAGGTTGAAAAATTTTAAATGTAAAAACAACACCCTTACTTTGCCCATGTGAACAAACAACAAGAGTTTATTTTACATTATGATCAAAAAATTACACATATTATTCTTCTTATCATTAGGTGGTATTCTTCTAGGGTGCCATACTAATAAAGATATTTCTAAGGGGAATAAAACACGATTCAGCTATCCTAATGTTCTTAATTTAAAAGGGAATATTATTAACCCCAATCAGGAAGGAGTTTCTTCTTTTTCTGATCTTGGTACTTGGCATTCATTTAGTTTAGTAGATGAAAATACATCTACAAAAAAAGGAGCTTTTGTGGGACCTTTCTTAATGAGGCAACAAGAAAGTATCTGGTTGAGCCCATCTTTAGTAGGACTTACGATCAAAGATGTACAGGCAGATCAATTGTTGGACCTTTCTAAAGCGAGCTTAAAAGAAAATACATTTTACCCAGGCGTATTAAAGCAGTCGTTTGCTATCGACAAGTTGGATATTGTATTGTACCTATTCAATATCAATCAACGTTCATCGATGATTACAGCAGAAATTACCAACAACGGGAAAGCAAAAGAATTTCAGTTGGGTTTCTCAGGATCAGTATTTAATAACTTCTCTAAGGGTATAAGAGAAACAGCACATGGTTTAGAAGTAGACATTGTCAATGACGAGAAAGTAAACTTAGTATTCCAGGAGAAAAACATTCACCTTGGAGATAGTGATTATGTATATCTAGAAAATGCAAGACTACTTCCTGCAAAGGGCGAAACATCTATCTCAATGGCGATGAGTTATACTTTTTCGACTCAAGAAGAACAAGAGTTTAACAAGAAAAATATAGCAGGGTTAAAACAAGCACAGCAATTATTATCAGATAATGAACACCGTTGGAATGGATATATCAATACACTAAATCAAGGTGATACAGATAGAATTTTAGCGATCGAAAAATATGATAGATTGGCAGTTAAATCTTTGCTAACCCTAATGCATAATTGGAGGTCTGAAGCAGGCGATATCAAACATCAAGGTATTGTTCCTTCGTATGCGGCAACGTATTTTCAAGGACTTTGGGCGTGGGACTCATGGAAACATGCAGTAGCAATTGCACCTTTTGAGGGAGAGTTGGCAAAGGATCAGATCAGAGCGATGTATGACTACCAAAACCAAGAGGGGATGATTGCAGATTGTTTCTTTAGAGATCTTCAAATTGAAGGTGTGAACTGGAGAAATACAAAAGCACCTTTATCGGGATGGTCAATTTATAAAGTTTTTGAAGCAACAAACGATAAGGACTTTTTAGTTGAGATGTATCCGAAACTAAAGAAATATCATGAGTGGTGGTACATAAATAGAGACCATGACAACAATGGCCTATGTGAGTACGGATCAACAGACGGAACTAGAATTGCTGCAGCATGGGAGAGTGGTATGGATAATGCCGTTAGGTTCGATAAAGCAACTATAATGGAAAATACAAAAGGTGCATTTTCTATCAATCAAGAGTCTGTAGATTTAAATGCGTATTTGTACCAAGAAAAGCTTTTCTTAAGTCTGATTGCTGATCGAATCAATAAACAAGAGGATGCTGAAAAGTATAACCAAGAAGCATTGAAGTTAAAGAAGATGATACAGGAAATCATGTATTCTGAAGAAGATGGCTTCTTTTATGATGTTACTTTAGGCAATCAGAATGTAGTAGCGATACAAGGTCCAGAAGGTTGGTCGCCATTGTACAATGAAATTGCTACAAAAGAACAGGCAGCGAGTGTAATGAAAGTGATGCTAGATGATACAAAGTTCAACACACCAATGCCTTTCCCAACATTAAGTGCTGCCAACGAACAGTTTAATCCAGAAAAAGGGTATTGGAGAGGACCTGTGTGGTTGGATCAAGCCTACTTCGGAATAATGGGATTATATAACTACGGTTATAAAAACGAAGCAAAAGAAATGGCTGAAAAACTAGTCAATAGTGCAGAAGGGTTAGTGAATTCAGATAAGCCTATCAGAGAGAATTACCACCCGATGACAAAACAAGGGTTAAATGCAGAACATTTCAGTTGGAGTGCAGCCCATATCCTGATGATGTTTTAGTAAGCAAATAGAGATTATATAAGATATTAAGACCAACTCCTCAATGAAATATATAGCAATTATATTCCTGGCACTGTACACCCAATTTTGTCTTGGGCAACAGTTGGAAGACTGGGAGGATCCGAACATTTTTGCCATCAATATGATGGAACCACATGCCATTTTCTATGTATTTGATAACAAGGAAGAGGCATTGAAAAAGGATTGGAATCATTCAAGCAACTATAAGTCTTTGAATGGTACTTGGAAGTTCAATTGGTCGGTCGCCCCGACAAAACGTCCAAAAGATTTTTACAAAATAGATTACAATGTAAGTAATTGGGATGAGATCAAAGTGCCTTCAAACATTGAGTTGCAAGGGTATTCAGCTCCAATCTACACAGATGTACCTTATGCTTTCGAACCAAACCCTCCGTTTGTTC
This sequence comes from Flammeovirga agarivorans, assembly GCF_012641475.1. NCBI lineage: Bacteria > Pseudomonadati > Bacteroidota > Cytophagia > Cytophagales > Flammeovirgaceae > Flammeovirga > Flammeovirga agarivorans. The sequence continues at coordinate 92,307 of NZ_JABAIL010000011.1, forward strand.
CTGTAGATCACAACCCTGTAGGGTCGTACAAGAGAAAATTTACAGTACCTTCAGACTGGAATGGTGAGCAAATTATTATCCATTTTGGTGCAGTGAATTCTGCTATGTATTTATGGGTAAACGGTGAGAAAGTAGGCTATGGTGAAGGATCAAAAACTCCAATGGAATTTGACATCACAAGCTACTTAAAAGAAGGTGAAAATGATCTTGCCGTTGAATTGTACCGTTTTTCAGATGGCTCTTACTTAGAAGATCAGGACATGTGGAAAATGAGTGGAATCGAAAGAGATGTGTATTTATATGCTCGTACACAAAACCATATCCGCGACTTTTTCATTCATCCTTCTTTAACCAATAACTATACGGATGGAACACTTAGCGTTGACTTTGATATCATAAAGGAGGGCAAAGAAAAGCTGACTATTGAGGTAGAGTTATTGGATGAAGGTAAAGTGGTAGCTTCTGCAAAAGGTATCAGTAAACTGGACAAACAATTGACGGTGAACTTCAAAAATCCAATCAGAAATGTAAGAAAATGGACGGCTGAAACACCGAATTTATACGATATCAGAATCACTTTATACAATGCGAAAAAAGAGGTTCTAGAATCAACAGTAAGAACAATTGGTTTCAGAACTTCTGAAATTAAGAACAAGCAATTGTTGGTAAACGGTGTTCCTGTAACAATCAGAGGCGTCAACAGACATGAGCATTCTGCAGAAAATGGCAACATTATCTCAGAGGAGGAAATGATCAGAGATATCCAATTGATGCAACAATTCAACATCAATGCGGTAAGAGCTTCTCATTATCCAAACATGGCAAAATGGTACGAGCTATGTGACCGTTACGGAATGTATATCGTTGATGAAGCCAATATTGAATCGCATGGTATGGGTTACGGAGAGGAGTCTCTAGCAAAAGATACGACTTGGTTGGCGACGCATTTGAACAGAACGCAAAGAATGGTGGAAAGAACTAAAAACCATCCTTCTATTATTGTTTGGTCTTTAGGAAATGAAGCTGGTGATGGTATCAACTTTGAGAAGACTTCAGCTTGGATTAAGAGCAGAGATCTTTCTAGACCCGTACAATACGAGCAAGCAAAATCGAGACCTCATACAGACATTACAGTACCAATGTATGCGACAATCGATTGGATGAGAGAGTACATTGAAGGAGATTACGAGAAGCCTTATATCCTTTGTGAGTATGCTCATGCGATGGGTAATTCGGTAGGAAACTTACAGGGATATTGGGATTTGATTTACTCAGAGCCAAGTTTACAAGGTGGATTTATCTGGGATTGGGCAGACCAAACTTTCACTCAGGTAGATAGAGATGGAAAGCCTTTCTACGCATACGGTGGTGATATGGGATTTGTAGGTATTCATAACGATTCATCGTTCTGTGCGAATGGTTTGGTGACTAGTGATAGAAAATTGAATCCTCATATCTGGGAAGTAAAAAAGGTGTACCAACCTTTCAAAATTCTAAGTGCAGATGCAGCCAAAGGCAACTTTAAACTTTGGAACCGTTTCAACTTTATTAATACAGAAGATTATGTGATGTCTTACCAAATCAAATATTATGATGAGGTAGTGGCAGAACAAGATATCGAGATGCCGCTCGTGGCCGCTCAGGATACAGTAGATTTCAACATCACTTACCCAGCATTAGAGAACAAGTTTGGTGGTGAATATGTGATTACAATTTATATCAGAAGTAAAAATTCTTCGGCATTGGTAGAGGCAAATCATGAAATCGCTTGGGATCAATATGTGATCAAGTCTTTTGAAAAGCCCATGGCTTCGACAAAGAAAATTGATTTCGAAGTAACTGACGGAGAAGCAGAAATAGTGATAGAAAACACTTCAACAAAGATTGTATTCAACAAAGAAACAGGAATAATTCAGGAATGGGTAGCGAACAAGGTTTCATTGATGAATGAAGGACCTCAGCCGAACTTCTGGAGAGCACCCACTGAAAACGATTTGGCTTGGGAGATGCCTAAGAAATTAGACATATGGAGAAACGTTACGATCACAAACACAACGGTAACCAACGAAGTTCTTGAAGATCAAGTGAAAGTGACAGTAAAAGAAGAATTGTCACTTGAAGGATCATCAGTAACAACAACATATTCAATATATAATGATGATATTCATGTACAAGTGGACTATCATTTAAATGAAGAATTAGCCGACTTACCAAGATTGGGTATGCAGTTTAAAATGGACAAGACTTTCGATACTATGAAATGGTACGGTAGAGGTCCTTTGGAAAGCTATATTGATAGAAAATCGGGTATGAAGCTAGGGGTTTACGAAGGTAAGGTTTGGGATCAATATTACCCATATGTAAGACCACAAGAAACAGGACTAAAAGAAGATACACAATGGGTCACTTTTAGAAATGAAAAAGGAAACGGTCTATTGATTGTAGCCGACAATGAAATGTCTGTCAATGCTCAACAATTTGATTTCTCTTCTTTAGAGCACAGAGGTCAAAGAGAAATGGCACATGGTACAGACTTAGCACCTACGGATGAAATCTCGATTTGTATAGATCACAAACACATGGGATTAGGTGGTGACACAAGTTGGGGTTGGAGAGCGCAAGCACATCCTGAATTCAGAGTGAAATCTCAAGATTACTCATTTGGATTTAGAATGACACCAATCCAAAACGGACAAGATGTTTACAAAAAAGTGAGCTATTCTTCGGAAGCGTCAAACAGTAAATAACATGGAAACACTTTTGTTTTTAGGTGGAGGGGTACTCGTTGGGTACCTCTTCAGAAAAAGAGCTTCTCTACAGGAAAAAGTAGAGAAAGGAATTTCAGTAATGATATGGGTATTGCTTTTCTTTTTAGGTATCTCTATTGGTGCAAATCAAGAAGTAATTGAGAGTATTCACATCATTGGCTGGAAGGCATTTATCCTAACGATTGGCGGAATTGCAGGAAGTATCGCCTGTTCATATTTAGTGTATCTGAAATTTTTTAAATCATGAAAGGAACCCTCATTACACTAGCTTTTTTTGTCGGAGGATGCATATTGTCCTTATTGGGTATCACACCAGATTTTTTTATCGAAAACGATCTTAGCACCTACGCCCTCTATATTTTGATGGCATTGGTAGGCGTAAGTTTAGGGTTGGATGAATCATCAATTGATATCCTTAAAAAAGCAAACTTAGGATTGGTATTGGTACCTGTATCGATAGGTTTTGGAAGTATTATCGGAGCAGGCTTGGCTTACACTTTAATTGCTGAATCGTTTAGAGAAGGAATGGCAGTAGGGGCAGGCTTTGGATACTACAGTTTGTCGAGTATTTATATCTCCAACACCTATGATACCACCTTGGGAGTAATTGCTTTATTGTCGAATATTTCTAGAGAATTATTGACACTGCTAATTACACCAATTTTAGTGAAACGTTTTGGTAAAATGTCGCCAATTGCTAGTGCAGGAGCGACGTCAATGGATACCACTTTACCAGTTATCACCCAATTTTCAGGAAAAGAATATGCATTGGTATCATTATTTAGTGGGATCGTCCTTACCATTATGGTACCCATATTATTACCAATAATATTATAAAACTAAACTGTTCATAATTAAATGAAGAGCATCAAAATCAGGTGATTGTTGGGGTAAACACATACACATACTATTTGAAATGAAACTTACACCTCGCTAAACTTTTTGATCCTCACCAAACAAACAACAATTCAATATTTGTCACACATTAACAAAAAAGAAATGAAATTAAACTTTACACACCTCTCCAATAAGTCATTGCGCTTATTGATGGTTATTGGGTTGTTTATGTGCTCATTGAGTTCATATGCACAAAATAGAATCATCAAAGGTCATGTTACTGATGAAACAGGGAGTGGCACACCAGGCGTTAACATTGTTATTACGGGAACAACAATAGGTACTGTAACAGACATTAGTGGTAATTTTGCTTTGGAAGTGGCCAATGGAAACACCATTGAATTCCGATACATTGGTTATGTTACTCAGACATTAGAAGTAGTAGCTTCAAGAGATGAATACAATGTTCAGTTACAAGTGGATGCTCAAGAATTGGAGGAAATTGTAGTCGTTGGTTACGGTGTCCAAAAGAAGAGTGATTTATCCAGTGCGGTTTCTACAGTAAAAGCCGATGAAGCTAACAAGATTGCAGCAGCCTCTTCTGCTTCTATGTTACAAGGTAGAACTTCTGGTGTATCCGTAATCAATGGAGGAGCTCCAGGTACGACACCTTATATCAAAATTAGAGGGATGTCCTCTTTTGGTGATGTGCAACCTTTATTTGTGATTGACGGAATCCCTGGCGGTGATATTTCTATGATTAACCCCGATGATATCGCATCTTTTGAAATTCTTAAAGATGGTGCTGCTGCAGCAATCTACGGTTCGTTAGCAGCAAACGGGGTAGTATTAGTTACTACAAAATCAGGAAAGAAAAACCAGAAGATGAAGATCGATTTCAATATGTATTCTGGTATCCAAAAAGCAACCAATCAGTTACCAATGGCTAACTCTGAAGAATGGTATTCTATTATGAACCAATCTTACAATAATTCTATTGCAGATGGATCATTAGCGGAGTCAGCAAAGCCTGCTTATTTACAGGCAGGTTCTGGATTTGATTTAAATAACTATGCTAACACCGATTGGCAAAATGAGACTTTACAAACAGGTATTATCCAAAATTATTCATTAGGAATGTCTGGTGGTGGAGAGTCATCAAATTATAACTTCTCGATGAACTACTTTAACCAAGATGGGGTAGTGATCAATACAGGTACTGAAAGATATAACTTCAGATATAAATCGACTTTCGAAAAAGGTAATTTGAAGATTTCACCAAATATTATTTATACGCATACGGTAACAGATAACAATACAATGAGTATGTCAAATATGCAAAAGGCATTACCATTGGTTGCTGTAAATGATCCATCAAAAGAGTCAGGTTACGGTTATATTAATGAGTATGATATTCGTAGTGGAGCTAATCCTGTAGGCCAATCGGAAATCATCAATTCACAAGACACAAAAGATCAGTTGCAAGCGAATTTGGGATTAAACTATCAGTTTAGCGATCATTTCTTTGCAATGGGTAATTTAGGTTACACTAAGAATTTCTTCCAAAATAGATATTATGCTCCTGCATATGTTCTTGCTTCAGATACGCAAAGACAAGATCCTTACTTAAGTGAATACCGTTCAGATTGGAGTGATTTAAACTATGACTTCACATTGAACTATATGAATACTTTTGGTAAGCACAGTGTATCAGCCATGGCCGGTATTGTTGGATACAAGTACGACTATCAAAATATTGATATGAATGTAACAGGAGGAGCGATGTTCCCTGACTTTGGAGGATTAAATCCATCTTTTGGAGGTATGGCTTCTGGTGATTTCATTGGTGCAGGTGGATTCCAAACAGTCACTCGTTTCAGTTACATGACAAGGTTAAACTATAGCTACGATGATCGTTATTTAGTACAAGCGACAGTAAGAACAGATGGTTCGTCTAAGTTTGGAGAAAACAACCGTTGGGGTACTTTCCCATCCGTTTCAGCGGCTTGGAAAATCCATAATGAAGAGTTCTTCGGTGGTATGACAGACATCTTCTCTGAACTAAAACTTAGAGGTTCATATGGTATCTTAGGTAGAGAAACTACATTGGATGCTTACTCTCGTCAGGCTTTAGTAGAGAATGGCTTCTGGTATGTTTGGGGTGGTCAGCCTGTAGGTGGTATCGGTTCTTTTGAAATGGCCAATCCAGACTTAGCATGGGAACAATCAAAAACGATGAATATTGGTTTAGACTTTGGTTTATTAGAGGATAAGATCTACGGTACTTTCAATTACTATGAAAATAACTCGGAATCATTATTAATGGAAGAACCAAATACACCTCCTTCTTCAGGTGTTGAACCTCCAATTGTCAACCTAGGAACAATTTCTAACAGAGGTATTGAGATTGAGTTAGGATACAGAGGAGCAGTTGGTGATTTTAAATATGATGTAAAGGGTAACATCACAACGATCAAAAATGAAGTAGTATCGTTAGGTGGTTCAGACGCAATGCTTCCGGGTAATGATATTGCCTACACAGGTGCACAGACGTTTTCTGCAGTAGGCGCATCCGCTTCTCAGTTTTACATGTACAAAACAAATGGAATCTTCCAAACTCAAGAGCAAATTGATAACTATGTTGGACCTGAGGGTACTCCAATTCAGCCTAATGCCCAACCAGGTGATGTTATCTATGTAGACGTTAACGGAGACGGCATGATCGATTCACAAGATATCACAGATGTTGGATCGCCATTACCTACTTTAGAATATGGCTTAAATCTAGGATTCTCTTATAAAGGTTGGGACATGTCGATGTTCTTCCAAGGGGTGTCTGGAAATAAGATTCTTAACGTCAATAGATATGAAATGGAAGCAGCCAACAATGGCTTTAACGTATCCTCTGACCTAATGAATGCTTGGACACCAACAAACACAAATACAGATATTCCAAGAAATGTTCAGGTAGACAATAACAATAACTATATGATGTCAGATAGATTCTTAGAAGACGGTTCTTACTTCCGTTTAAAGAACATCCAAATTGGGTACTCTTTACCAAAATCTACTTTAGCTAAAATGAAGGTGGAGAAATTAAGAATTTATGTAAATGCGGATAACTTGTTTACGATCACAGATTATTCAGGGTATGATCCAGAAATTGTTCCTACTGATGCACTAACACAAGGTGTAGACTACGGAAACTATCCAATGTATCAGACCTTTACAGCGGGTGTACAAGTTACTTTCTAATCACTAAATACGAACAGACAATGAAAAAATTATCAATATATATATTCGCTTTTGTAGCACTATTTTCATTAGGTGCCTGTGATAATTACTTAGATCAAGAATCACCGGATCAACCTACAACGGATCAGGTATGGCAAAGCTATGAGGCAGCGGAAAAATACTTGGCTTCAGCTTACTCATACATTTCAGCCAATGGCTGGAGATACCATGAGTACTATTACCTACCACAAAACTTTAGAGCGGACGACCTATTTCCTGAAAACGGAACAACAGCATGGTCTTATTTAGCTAGAATTGTTGGCTTTAATAATACAGCTTCGGACGGTGTACCATCTGAGTTGTGGACGAATTGGTACAAAGGGGTGAAGTTAGCGAATGATGTTATCGCCAATGTTCCAGAAATGGAAATGCTTTCCGAAGACGAAAAGAACGAATTAGTTGCTGAAGCAAAATACCTAAGAGGCTTCTACTTCTTGAATTTACAGATGAATTTCCATGCGATCATTATGCCTGTAACTGTAGCAGAAAGTTCTGAAGATCTTCAGTTAGGAACATCTACAAAGCAACAGGTATTTGATCAAGTAGTAGAAGATCTTGCTTTTGCTGCCCAACATTTACCTTCAGATTGGGATGCAGACCAATGGGGAAGAGCAACAAAACATGCTGCAAATGCATTTTTAGGTAAGGCACACCTTTATATGGGTAATTACCAAAATGCTGTGGAAGCGTTCAATAAAATTTCAGGACATGACCTAGTGGATGGTGATCAATATAGAGGAATGTTTGATGGAACATTGGAGCAAAATATTGAGGTATTATTTTCTAGAGGCTATACTGAGGAGCAAATGGATGCATTAGGATTGTATCATCAAATTGGTGTAGCAATGGCTCCTGGCGATCTTCAAGGGGGCTGGAATATGGCAAGTGTATCAAATTATTTTATGAATCAGTTAGAGGCTGGTGATGTAAGAAAAGCGGCATCTGTATTAGAGCATGGTGAAGAATTTGATGGTCAAACTATTGAATTTTTAAACCCTGAATTTAAGATGAGCATTAAATATGTGGAATCTTTAGAATCGATTTCTATTAACCGTTCTGTGGTAGATATTATTCTAATGCGTTATGCTGATGTTCTTTTAATGCAGGCAGAAGCAAATTACGAATTAGGTAATGAAGGAGTAGCTTTAAACTTAGTCAACAGAATTAGAAATAGAGCTGGATTAGCAAATTCAAATGCATCAGGTACTGATTTAAGAGATGAAATCAGAAAGCAAAGAATGATTGAACTCATCGGTGAAAATTCGAGATATTATGATCTGGTACGTTGGGGAATCGTTAAAGAGCAATTAGAAATGGCTCAACAACCTTATGCACAAAACCATGAAGAAAAACATAATTTTTTTCCAATCCCATTAGAGGAAGTACAAAGAAATCCAAATGTTGAACCAACCCCTGGTTTCTAATATTCTCAATAGAATAAATAAAAACTCCCTGATCTCTACTTATGGAAATCAGGGAGTTTTTTTATTTCAAGATAGCTTCAATCTTTTCCAATTCTTCGTCCGAAAATTGAAGTTGTGATAGACTTCCAATATTTTCTTCCAACTGATGTGGTGAACTGGCACCTACAAGAACGGTTGTCACAGACGGATTATTGAGTAACCAAGCAATAGCCATTTGTGATAGCTTTTGCCCCCTTTCCAATGCGATTTGGTGTAATGCTTTAATTTGATCCAGGTTATTTTCTACTGCTTCTAAGTTGAGATATGTATTGTTTTTCTTCGCTCTTGAATCATCTGGAATACCATTGACATACTTGTTTGTAAGCATGCCTTGAGCCAAAGGAGAAAAAACAATCGACCCCACATTTAATTCACTTAATTTCGGCATTAAGGCAGATTCAACTTCTCTTTCAAACATAGAATATTTTGATTGATGGATTAATAGAGGAGTACCCATCTCTCGCAACATATTTGATGCCTTTTCTGTGTCTTCTGGACTATAGCGAGATAAACCTATATATAGTGCCTTTCCTTGTTTTACAATTTGTGATAAAGCACTCATCGTTTCTTCTAAAGGGGTTTCTGGATCTGGTCTATGATGATAAAATACATCTACATACTCCAATCCCATCCTTTTTAAGCTTTGATCTAAACTAGCTATTAGGTACTTCTTAGATCCCCAATTGCCATAAGGACCAGGCCACATATCATACCCTGCTTTTGTGGCAATAAATAGTTCATCTCTATAACTTTTGAAATCCATATTGAGGATCCTACCAAAGTTTTCTTCAGCAGATCCATAAGGAGGCCCATAGTTATTGGCTAGGTCTAAATGTGTGATACCTAGATCGAATGCTTTTCTAAGAATGTTTCTTGCATTACCAAAGTGGTCATTATAACCGAAGTTGTGCCACAAGCCTAAAGAGATCTTTGGCAATAAAATACCACTGTTTCCACAACGTTGATACTCCATTTTCTCGTATCGGTTTTCATTGGGAAGGTATGGAGTAACAGGGGCTTTATCAGATATGTTCATTTCAGGGACTTTGTAATTTATTTCTAATTGGTATTAAGTATTCTAATTTCACTATTAGTTTTTTAATTAAAAAGAGATAGTCAATAGATTATCTAATCTCTATGATCTAGAGTGATGTCGTTTGTTTAATACAAAGTAGATCTACAGTGCTATAATGTTACAATTCTACATTGTTCAAAATTCTCCTCTTCAAACGTATCGAAAGTCCAATCACTTAAAGCTTTTAATACAGGTAACAAACCTTTCCCTTTTTCAGATAGCGAATATTCGACTCTAGGTGGTACCTCAGGGTATTTAGTTCTAATGATTAACCCGTCTTCCTCCAGCTCTTTTAATTGTTCAGTCAATACCTTTTTAGATATAGTAGGGGTAAACATCAAAAGTTTACCAAATCGCATACTTCCATTTGCTAATAAATAAAGAATTATTGGCTTCCACTTCCCTCCAATAACGTTCATTGCATAGACTAATGAACACATATTTGGATTGTCAATCACTTTTCTTCCCATAGGTTACATTTTGGTTACCACTATTTTTTTAGAATTCAACTTTAATAGTTTCAAATATAAACTATTGATAGTTTCTTTGTGAAACTAAAATACAAAACAATTTTAAAGACATGAAGAAAATATTAATAATTAACGGACATCAGTACTACGAATTCTCTGAGGGTAAGTTGAATGCATCTTTTATTGAAAAGGCAAAAACGATTTTAAACGAAGAAAACTTCGAAATAAAAGAAACAGCTGCATCAGAAAAATATGATGTAAAAGAGGAGGTTGAGAAATTTATCTGGGCGGATATTGTCTTTGTACAAACCCCTTTAAATTGGATGAGTGTATCATGGAGTTTTAAGAAATACTTGGATGATGTTCTTACACTAGGAATGATGGGTAGTATGTCGAAAGGTGATGGTAGAACTTCGGAGAACCCTAAAAACAATTATGGCCTTGGTGGGTTATTGGAAGGTAAATATATGTTTTCTGTCACAGCAAATGCCCCAAAAGAAGCCTTTAATAACCCTGATGAAAAATTCTTTAATGGAATCTCAGAGGATGATTTATTACTTCCTATGCATTTGAATTTTAAATGGTTTGGACTAGAACCCCTTGCCACTTTCTTTTCTTATGATGTGATGAAAAACCCTGAAGTTGAAAATGATTTTATACGTTTCGAAAATCATATTAAAGAAGAATTAATCAATAAATCAAAGTAAAAGAGCATTATGGAACTTCAAAAAAGCTTAGACCGTTTAAAAGCGAAAATAGAAGGAGGCATGCCAGAAGAGTATGTCAAAATTATGCACCAAGCGACAAAGGACCTTGAAGATTCAGGCATTGGTGAAGGAATTTTAAAAGTAGGAGAAAAAGCTCCAATATTTTCCTTACCTAATCAGGAAGGCGAGCTTGTTTCAAGCGAAGAATTATTAAAGAATGGACCACTAGTATTAACCTTTTATAGAGGAGTGTGGTGTCCTTACTGTAACACAGATTTGGCCTACCTTAATAAATTTTCTAAGGAAATCTCTGAACTAAAAGGAACAATTGTTAGCATCTCTCCTCAGATTGCTGATAACAATAAATTAATAGTAGAAAGACAACGTTTAAACTATGATCTACTAAGCGATAAGGGGAATGAGGTGGCAGAACAGTTTGGGCTAAGATGGGAATTACAAGAACCATTAAAGTCTTTGTATAATGATCAATTCAATATAAATCTGCCTGCTTATAATGGTGAAGACTCTTGGTCATTGCCGGTACCTGCTCGATTTATCGTCAACCAAGATGGAATTATCGTTTACGCTGAATATTCAGTGGATTATACTAAAAGACCTAACTCGGATGTACTAATCGATGAGTTGAAAAAGTTATAGTTCAATAAACTTTACGGCTTAAGAAAATGGTTCATCTTTCAAGTAGGAATCGTTTTCTTAAGTTTTATTCTGCTCCTCTTATTTCTGCCATTCTCATGGGCATGCTATCTATTTTTCGGCAAAGGTCCTCGTAAGTGAATAGATCATTTTGCATTAATTTTACTCCGTTATCCAAACCTATTAAGACTACTTCAAAGTCGGATTTAGAAGTTAGCTTTAGTTGTGGATTAGAGAGCGTTTTCCATTCTGATAAATGGCAATCTGAAGTATAATCTGTGATCCTATATTTACCACCAACTATTTCAAAAAGTACAATTTTCCTTTCTGCTAATCCATCTTCATTTCCTTGAAATTCTTTCAACTGTTTTTGAAACTTGTGATGAGTTAAACTGATTGATTTTACAATAATTATTCTATTGTCCCATCGATACTTTTTAAGATCTTGAGCACTTAGTATTAATGAAGTTAGCATAATCAATAGGGTAGTGGTAACGATTTTAATCATGATATTAAAGCAGGTTTCTATTCTTAATAATCATAAGAATAAAATAATGTTTTAAATGGGAGTACAAATCAAGATTTCACTAAAATAAAAAAGCACCACCGATGATACTACATCGATGGTGCTTTTTGTATTACAATATGATTCTACCAATCAATTGGGAAATAATCTTTTAAGAATTTTCCAGACCAATGTTTTCCAGAATTGATACCATCGATCAGTGGATCAAGTACTCTGGCAGCACCATCCACAATATCTAATGGCGGTTGGAAATCATGTACTTCTTCTTTTTTCTTAGAGATATGAGCAGGATCTTCATCTGTTACCCATCCCGTATCAACCGCATTCATGTATATACCTTCCTTGGCTAAAGTAGCAGCTGAAGTATGCGTTAACATGTTCAATGCAGCTTTTGCCATATTGGTATGTGGATGACGGTCTTCTTTATGGAAACGGTGGAATTTACCTTCCATTGCAGATACGTTAATGATATGTTTTTTACCCGTATTATCTGCTTGCATTAACTTAGATAAACGGTTACATAATACAAATGGTGCAATAGAGTTAACCAATTGAACTTCTACCATCTCTGGTGTTTCAATTTCTCCGATTCTTAACCTCCAGCTATTGGTTTTTCTAAGATCTACTTGTTGTAAATCAACATCTAATTTACCTTCAGGGAAGACTTCTTTTGTTTGAATAGAGTTATCAAAACTATATGGAATCTGTGAAAGTTTTGCGGAAGCTCGGATACCGATACCTGCTTCAGTAGTACTCCATTTTACAGGTAAACGTCTATTTTTTGCACTAGAGCTATCTTCAGATAAATCTTGTAGCTGTTCTAAACAATATTGATGTTCAGATAACAAGTGTTGTGTCTCTGGAGCTAATAATGCGAAAGGCTTTTCTTCATCGTCCATCATATGAGCATAGAAACCAGAAGGTCTTCTTACTGTTTGTGCAGCGTTATTGATAAGAATATCCAAACGACCGTACTTTTGCTCTATATAATTACAGAATATTTCTACACTTGGGATATGTCTTAAGTCAAGACCATGAATTTTTAGGCGGTCTTTCCAAACATGATAATCCTCTTCTTTCGAAAATCTTTTTGCAGAATCTACAGGGAAACGAGTTGTAGCGACAACCGTTGCTCCTGAACGAAGTAGAATGAGAGTGATATGATAACCAATCTTTAATCTCGAACCTGTTACTACGGCAATTTGCCCAGTGAGGTCAGCCTCTTGGAAGCGTTTTGCATAGTTAAAGTCTCCACACTCAGGACACATCTGATCATAAAAATGATGCAATTGAGTGTATTCCTTTTTACATACATAACAGTTTCTCGGAGATTCCAATTGTGGCATATCAACAGGAATGTTATGTTCTTCAAGAATTTTTGGAGCAATGAAAATATGATTTTCTCTAGCACTTCTAATTCCTGTGAATTTACGAGCATGACGGTCTTTTTCTTGTTGTTTTCTTTTGGCCGCCTTCTTTTTATCCTTACGTCTACTTTCAAATTCATCACGGTTGGGTCTTGTAAGTTTCCCTGCCGCCTTCATTAAAGCAATACGTTTCTCCTCAGGTATTTCGAATAATATATTGGTATTCTCAAGTATATCTTCCAAGATAGAAGTACACTTTTCAATATCAGATTCGTTAATATTTTTTTTCTCTTCTTCCTGCATTTTTCTTTCCTTCAATAAAAATATGTCACCAAAGGTAGGAAATAACTTATATATATTTTGATTGAAGTAATATCCAATGAAAAATCTCCGAATAAATCACATCTGTTATAGATTTTACCCACAAGAAAGAACGTTGTATTAAGGTTTATTGTTGAGTTAAAGTGACCTCACATGTATTGATTTTGATGACATCATTGTTATCTTTATTTCATTATAAAAACACCAATTATTAATCCATGGAATATTTAGAATTAACCTCATACGAAGCTGAAATCAAAAATCTTGAAACACTATTTCAGCAAACTTTTGGAGATGCTGAAGGAGCAGCAGAAGGTAAAAATATTGGGCAATTGGTCCATGGATTGTTAACGACCACTCCTAAAGACGAAATCCGAGTTTTTGTAGCTAAAAATGATGAAGAATTTATAGGTAGTATTTTACTTACAAAGTTTGGTAACGAGCAAAATATTAATGCCTATTTATTGTCTCCTGTTGCTGTTAGTACAAAACATCAAGGAAAGAAAATAGGTCAGCAATTGATCAATTTTGCATTTTCACAGTTAAAGGTTGATGGAGTAGAAACAGTGGTTTCTTATGGTGATCCTAACTTTTATTCGAGAGTAGGTTTCCAGCAAATTACAGAAGAGGTAATTACTTCCCCTCATCATCTAAGTTTTCCTATTGGTTGGATAGCTGCTCCTTTACAATCGGATCAGATTACTCCCATGGTAGGAAAAAATACTTGTGCTCCAGCTTTAGATGATCCTAAATTTTGGTAAATATCATCTAAGCAAGCCTTCGTTTTGTTTTTAGAGGAAAAGAATGTCTAGTGGTATGCAGTATTTGTGATTGAATGGGTATTTTATTAAAATGATATAAAGAACCTAAAAACCAATTATACAATGCAGGAACCTACTAAAGAACAAGAAGAAGTGGCTATCAAAAAAATCATTTCCATGATCAATGCTAACGGAGGGCCTAATATCGGCCATTACCTGAGTCATTATTTGGAACTGGATTATCATTATAAAACATCCGAAGGAAAAGGACAGCTGTCTAGAGTAGGTGTCTATGAATATACCTTCGAGAGTAAAGTACCTGATGAAGAAAATATTCAGTTGATTCGTGAAAAGTTTGAATTCACTGATGAGGACTAAACAAAAATCCCGAATAGAAATCGTCTATTCGGGATTTTTGTTTACTGCATTGGAGTCGACCACAACATAAAGTTCTCTTCATGATTAATTCGCCTTGCATTGGGCTGCTGACTTCCATCTGATTGCTCTTTTACCTCTTTTGATACATAATTTAAAAGTTCCTCCACAGTTACTTTATTGTCTTTATTATTGTCTGCTACTGTATTAGAAATAGCCTGTCTAAGGTAATAAGTAAATAGACCGTTGTTATATTCTTCACCTTCCGATGCATATTCATTTCCGCCTGCACTTGAAATAATTGTTGCTCCTGTATCTCTTCTTAAATCTGTGAAAATATTCTGCATAAATTCAAAAGAAGAAGTAGTGGGTAGAGGGAGTTTGGGAACAAGCCCTCTGGCATAAGAAGAGACAATTTTCACTTCATTATTTTCAGCAAGAGGTGTGGTAGGAGATGTATCCAATTCACCAGAATGACAAGCATCGATAATCACTAGCTTTTTCCTTGCAGGAATACCGTCCAGAATATCAATAAAATCCTCATATTTCAGTCCCAACTTCTGAGGTTGTCTAAAGTTAATATCATATGTGGTTAAATAGTATTCATAATTCAGATCCAACATACCATGTCCAGCATAATAAAGGAGAATTTTATCATCGACCTGAGTACCCTGCAATTGTTCCTTGATAGCAAGTATTTTTTCTTTCGTCACTTCCTCGTTGGTCAATAAGATAGGAGTAATATGATGCCCTTTTTCTTTTAAATCACTGACGATATCTCTAGCATCTTTATCTGCGTATTGTAAGTTCATGGTGCTGTCTTTGTAGTGTGAAATACCAATACTAACAACATAAAAAGTACTCGAAGTTTGTGATTCACAATCGATAAAAAACTCATCTTTTAAGGATGTATTTTGATTATCTGAACGTACTGCAACTTCTACCTTATTTTTCCCATCATTTAATGTAAGAGTTATTTCTTTGTTGATGTTGGAAGAAGGGGCCGTTAATTGAAGACCTTTTTTTCCATAGATTGCGACGTTATTTACCCAAACATCTACTGTTGTAATGTTCGATTGGTCGATTGTTTTTGCCTCTATTGTGAAAGAGAAAGGTTTGCTGTCAACACTAACAGGGATTTTATCTTTATGAATAGCAACCGTAGGCAGGGCATCGATTTTAGGGAATTGATCACTCAGCTTTAGTTTTTCTAAGCGTTTCTGAAAAGCAAGCTGTGCCTGATGAATATAATTCTTATCGGTACCTTCAATGCCTTCTAAAACCAAGTCAGGTCGATTAAACCATACATCAAATTGATCATACGGATAAACATTTAGCCCTTTTTTAAATACAACATTATCTACGGCACCTTTGTCCGACATATAATACCCATCATTATTAATAATACTCAAACCGTCATTTCCCGAAGATTGAAGTTGATATTTTAAAACATGGTCTTTTAAAGAATATACGCTGATTTTTTCATCAGAACTTAAAATATAGAGTTCATCCTCAGACAATTCTAAATTCTCAATATTACTATCGATGGTAAAAAGTACTTCCTGTTGTTTATCATGAATAGCATAGCTGATTACTTCATTTTTAGTGCTAATGATAAACAATGTATTTGTAGGTATATGGTATTTAAAGAGTTTATTCTTAATCTCTTTAAAATTCTTCAGTACAAATTGTTTGTTCTTAAAATCATAGATATTGATACCATCATTTGTCTGGTATATTTGATACCCTTTATCGACCAGCAGTTGGTAGTTTTTAAAGTATTTCTGTAAGTCCTTCTTATTAAATTCTTGATATTCTGACAAAGGGTAATCAATAGCATTTAGTTTAGTGCGTTTTCCACTTTTTACATCATACTTTACAAGCTTAGTTTCGATTTTATTTGCCTTTTGATCCTTGGTTAATTCCATTAAGAAAAAGGTATTTTGATCCGATTGATCATCTAAATTGGTGATTACTTCAGTACTAAAAATCTCATAGTTTTTCTTTAATGCGATATCATACCCAGCGAAGTATCTTTTTTCATTTAAGTTATAGGTGTAGATAATATGATTACCTCTTAATAAAAATTTCCCTAATTGAATTTTTTCTACATGAAGTCTAAATAGCTTTTCAGAATGACCCGTTGATAAGTTTTCGATATAGACATAGGGTTTTGATGTTAAATCTGAATGTCCTAGATAAATCATTCGGTTTTCATCCTCAGATAGATCTACATTGAAAGGATAGTTGGAAGCCTTGTCGATCTTAATGTTTTTAAGCTGTTTATTATCAATGTAAAATAATCCTTGCTTGTGATTATAAACAATGTGATTATTGTATTTTCTGAAATTATAAATATCGTTTTTAAAACGTTCAAGAGTGGATACTTCATTCTTCGTTTTATTATCAAACAGCTTGATATTTCCAAAAATATCACCCCCTACCACAATGTCGTATTTACGGTTATACCCTAAGGCTGACAACTCTTTTGTGAACTTTTTATTGGAGTAGAATTTGGTGATATCGTCATTAGCAATATTTACTTGATGAATTCCATTGTCATATCCATACGTAATCGTTCCTTCAACAATTTCGGCCAAGAAATTATCTTTAATAATTTTCAATTCCTGCTTGTTTTCATAATTGTAAACTAAAGTACAAGTACGCCCATCAACCTTTCCTACAAACATTACAAGGTGTTTCTCCTCATCTAGGTTGACCAGATTCATTGTAGAAAATGAGACTTCTGAATTCCGCTCATAATTAAAAACTGTAACTGGGTTTTTGGTGAAGTAATCTTTAAATACAGCGACTTCTTTATTTGTATATACAGCCATTAATGCTCCTGATTTGGAAAATTGTATATCAAAAATTCTATTTCCTTTAACTGGGATATTGAATGTCGTGAGTACCTTGCCTGAGTTGCCGTGGATAACATAAGGGTCGCTCCAGCCATGCATGTTGATACCAAAAATATAGGGAGTATTTGGTACTTTTTTGATCTTGTGAATACTTAAATTTCCTACATGATTGAAGTCGATTTCTCTAATTTTCTTCCCAGAGGCAATATCGTAAGTGACTAGGTTTTTCCCATTAGTGATAATTACATCTCTTGAGTTTTTATCTAGAAAAGCATCATTAATTAGATCTTCCTTCCCTTGAATCTGTGTAATGATTTTTCTAGTTTTCATGTCCAATATGTACACAATATTCTTTGATAGGGCTAGTATTAGATTCTGATCTTTACTAAACAAAATCTTCTTTATCCCTGACGAAATTGTGGATTGAAGGTAAACTTCAGGTTTATGACTATCAAGTTGTTCTACGAGTTGGGTATTTCCATCATATGTGAAACCGATGCTATCTACACTCATCGGAACATTAAGACTATCGATAAGTTGTGCATATTGAATATTCTTATCCTGATGGTATGATTTGATTAAGCTCTTTGTGTTGAGATCCCATAGAAGTGCCGTAGGGTCAAAAAATGAATTCGTCAACAAGAAATCATGGCCATTGAAGTGTTGAGTACTTAAATCTGTAATATAACCTGTATGTACTTTTGTTACTTGCTCATCTGTAATTTCTCCAATGGATAGCGGGCAACGGATTAATCTACCTCTTGAGCCTAACAGTAATTCTTGGCTATCTTCTATAAATGCAATTGATGAAACAGCTTCTCCAAATAGATTTTTATGAGTAGAAAGTAACTCAAGGTTATCATTAAATTTATATACAGACCCATTTGACGTACCTATAATTATACCGTCCTTATACGAAAGGATAGACGTTGGGAAAGACTCAATTTCTAGTTCTTTGTCTATGATAACTTTTCCTTGGTTATCGTATACTCTTACAGTTTTTAAATCTGGTAAAATACAGTAAATATGAGGTTTTGTCTGATGGTAAATAGCAGATAAAGGACGCATATTTCCAGGTATTGACCAAGAATATTTTTTAGAGAAATCATTAAAGTTCCAGACATTAACCTCTCCATTTTTATGGAAGGTTACAAAATTTTTCTCGTTAGCAACAGCCAAAGGGAGTAAATAATCTGACCAAGTAAACTCATGTTTGATGTTTTTATCTCCATCATTACCAATAAGGTATAGATTGTATAGTAAACTTATCTTATCTAATTTATTTGTATTGAAAGAAGTATATAAACTTTCTATATTTTCCTCGTATAGCACACTTCCAAAAAGGTCTAATACAGTGATTTTACTCCCATCAGTTCTGGCAAATAGATTACCAAATTGTTTGAACTTAATATTCTCATAAGGTAAGTCCCAATACCCCGAGATCAGGTATTGTTTCCAAGTTTCAGATACTCCAATAATACCATTGGTCGTTTGTACAATGTACAGCGAACCGATCATTTCAAATAGAGGGTAATTGCTAGTATTATAAGGGTAAAGTTCTCCAAAACCTATCTTGAGGTGTGGAATTTTATCTAGATATATATGATTTATTTCTTCACCGTTAAAGCTGATATGTTTAATCGATGTATTTTCATTTGATGTGAATTGATTGGGTGAAAGTAGTAAGTGAATTCCCGTTTCATTAATCTGACAACCTTTTATATATTCTTTCGAAGTGAAGACGTCCACCAATTGATCTCCTATTAATTCGAAAACCTTTACAGCATCCACAATAAATGTTCTTTTACCATCCTTACTAAACTTAATTTTAGCTAAAGACACATTTGTAGTCTGACTTTGATAATCATTAACTTCTTTTGTTTTAAGGTTGACGAAACGGATTCCAGGGTAGGCTACGATAGCTAAGGTGTTCTCATTGGATAGAGCGATATCATTACCATGACCGATAAATATTGAATCTTCTAATGCATAATTCTTTTTATTCCAGAATCTGATTTGGTCATTGACTGTGATGATATGATCCGATGTTTCGAAAATCCTTTTCACATAAAATTGGTGAGGGAGAAAAGCAATTTCTTTACCATTAATCATTGAAACTCCTCGTACATCAGAATGTACATTATCACTGATCCAGATCAGATGATTACTTTTTGAAATCATTAGATCATTGACCATCCCTTTATATTGTTGGGCATGGATACTAGAAGAGATAAGAAGAAGCGAAATAATAAAAAGTCGGAAGTAGATCATCATATAATCGTCGGGTACATGAAAAAGAGATAGGTATATATAACGAACTTAATAGATACGTCGGAGCTTTAAAAATTAGAAACATAAAAAAGGCCACCAAATAATAGGGTGTATTATTGTTTGGCAGCCTTTTACATAATGATATTTATAAAGTTATTGTTTTATTAGCTTAAAGCTTTTTTCGTCTTCTCCAGAACCAATCTTCAGAATATACATACCTTTTGAACTTTGTATATTGATAGATGGAGAAACATTACCCTGTTGAATCAATTTACCATCTGTGGTAAATAAGAAATACTTTGCATTAGGAGGGTAGTTGATGACTTGTACTGACTCTTGAAAAAGGGTAGGGAAAACGAGCATATGATCAAGTTCATCTGTAGAAGTAATCACCTCGTCTTTATCTTTTTCCGAATAGCTTAGATCTGTAGTGTAATAAGAGAAAAGATTATAGACTTGGTATCCAGAATAGAACCTTTGATCACTCTTATCTTTCCACTCCACACTATTATAATAATCATCAGGATCTCGTGGCAGGTTGAAGTATGAAAAGTCTGGATTTCCTGCAAAGGCCGAAGCTTGTATCATTCTAATTGAAAAAGGAAGCTTTAGATAAAATGGGTTGAGCTGATTTTCAATGAATGCACCTTTTCCAATATGATGTAAGCCTTCTTGAAAGTTCAGATTATCGATTTTATTGTTTTCAAATGCAAAATCTCCAATATATTTTAGGTTGGAATCGAAGAAAACTTCCTGAAGATCAAGTTGACCAAAAACACCTGATTCGTAAGGCTTGTCTGCAATTCCTTTGATTACTTCGCCATTAATCTGAGCAGGAATATCAATAATTTTTAAATCTCCTTTGTAAGAACAAGCTGTGATATACCCATCTTTTACAGTAATATCATTACTTGTCAGTTGATAGGCAATTTTTGCATAAAGTGGATAGTAGGTATACACTTGAGCGCCTTCTTCAATTGCTGTCGAAGTTTGTGAATACCAATATTTAAACCCAGGATTAGAATTTTTTGGAACAGTGTAATAAGAGAATTGGTTACTTGAGAAGGCTCTATCTCCAATATACATTATGCCTGAAGGTATTTCTATAGATGATAAGTCATTTTCTTGAAAAGCACTATTATGCAAAGAGTCCAATTCATCCGGCAACGTAATTTCTGCAATTCTATTATTCATAAAGGCAGAAGTACCAATCACTTTTACTTTTGAAGGAAGTGTTAAGTTCTGAATTGCATTGTTTGTGAAAACACCATGCCCAATATATTCTAAATCAGAAGGTAATGTCACACCAACTAATCCTTTTGAAGATAAATCACAACGTATTCCTTTAATGGATTTGTTATCAATTTTATTTGGGAATTCTAGGTGTTTGTATTTTGAGAAATCGAGTTTTACATCAATAATATTCATCTCCTCATCGGTAATGATTTCATTTTCATCGATGATCTTTTTGAATATCACTGAGTATTTATCGTTGGTCTCTTTTGTTGTATTTGAAGCTAATTGGCTTTTTGTACTTTCATTGAACCACCCAATAAAATTAGGATCATCAATTTTAGGGAAAGTAAGTGTGACATCTGGGTTTTCCGTAAATGCATATTCTCTAACAGTTCTAAGACTATTTGGAAATGTTACTGTGTTCAATTCATTATACATAAATGATCTATAACCAATGTATTCCAATCCATCTGAAAATGCGATGTCTTGGATATTGTTAGAATAGAACGCTTCCTCATCAATATACTTTATGTTACCTGGTAGGGTTATGGATGTCAATTCGTTAAAGGCAAATGTTTTAGCATATATAGTATCTACTTGTGATGGTAGCTTTATGCTCGTCAGTTGATTACTATAAAATGCCTCACGACCAATATAATGAACTTGGTCAGGAATAGTAATTTCTTCCAATTGATTCCCTGAAAAAGCATTATCACCAATATATTCTAAAGTTGCTGGGAGTTGTATCTTTTTTAGATGATAAAATCGTTGATTCGATTTCTTTGTTTCAATATAACGTAGAGTTTGTCCGTCTAAATTTTCATTTAAAATAATTTGAGAGACATTATCAGGATAACTAATTGAGATTAAAGTGTCATTGCGAACAATCACATCATCGTCTGTTGGAGTATACTTGAACTTTGCAATGTAAGTATCATTGTAGTTGGTATAATGTACTGTTTCTCCTCCTTTATATTTTCCCCAATCAATAAAATTTTCATCATCAACTATAGGTAAAGTAATTTCTTTAAACTCGGCTCCCCAAAATGCCTTTTTTTCGATTCGGATGACAGAGTTGGGAATATCCATCTTTTGTAGGTAGGGGTTATTACTAAGGCAACTTTCTCCAATCACTTGTAAACCATCATTGAATTCAAAGGTGACGAGTTTGTTGGTATAAAAAGAGGAGAACTCGATAGCAATAACATTTTCTGGAAGCTTAACTTCTGAGATGAGATTTTTGGCAAACTCATACCTTCCAATCACTTCTAACTGTTTTGGAAATTGTATTGAAAAGATGTCTTTATCATAAAAACCAGTGTTTCCACTATTATAGGCTTTAATACTTTTTACAGGATGATTTTGTAAGTATTCAGGAATGATAATATCCTTAAAATTGGGAGTAATTGTGAGCCCTACCAAGGTATCTTCTTCCATGATAACATCGTCATCTGTAAGGGTATAATATGATCGTTTGTATTTGGTACTGGTAAGGTTTTCTATTTTATCCTCGCCAACATGAGTAATGCCAGTGTACGAATCGTACCATCCAATGAAATCTGGACTATCTGAAGTGGGATATACGGCCTCAAAATCAGGATTGTTGACAAATGCATACCTACCAATATATTCTAAACTCTCGGGTAATACGACTGTTTTAAGGTTATTATTAATGAATGCATGATTGTAAATCATCTTGAGTGTAGATGGAAATTGAACTTCTTCTAAGCCTCTATTTTCAAATACATCATCGTCAATCCCAGTTACATATTGTCCATCTAGAAACTCAGGAATTATTATCTTTTTGTATTTATCATCAATGACGACACTTTTAATCACACCATCGACAACATAGGTAGAATTGCTTGTTAAAGTAAATGTATCGTCCTGTGCTTGTATTGAGGTAGTCATCAATAGGACTATCCCCAAAATGCTACTTATTTTATTGAAATATTTTGTGATTACCATTCTAGTAATATTTAGTTCGTTTGCTTTATTAATTCTTGATTACTTTGAAAACCTCAATATTCTGATCAAGGATTAATTCAATAATATATACCCCTTTTTTGTAGTTTAAATCGATCTTATTATTTACTGGAGTGATCGTAATTTCATCCACTACTTTTCCTTCTACATTGAGTACTCTGCCTTTTGCTTCTTGTTCAAGATTTCTAATATAAACGGCATTGTTTGTAGGGTTTGGAAAAACTGAAAGTTGTGGTTGTTCTACATCAGGTAAATCGGTGGGTTTCTCGGGCTTTCCTTGTGGCCTGTCGCCTTTATATACCGCTAAGTAACTGACAAAAAAGTTATTCACCTCTTCGCCATTGTTGTATTTAACATTATCTCCACTCAGCCAATAATCAAAATCGCTATCTTTTGACATAGGAAGTTTAAAAGAGGTTAACTCTTTATTTCCATAAAATGCTCCCGCCTCTATTAGTTGGATATTATTTGGAAGTTGTAGGTCCTTCAATCCACTATTTTGGAAAGCACCGGCACCAATAGATAATAATGATTGAGGTAATTCTAATGTATTGATATAATTATCCTTAAAGGCATTATCACCAATTGATATAATTCCTTCTTCTAGAATTAGGGTTCTAATACCGGCTTTATCTAAGACATCTGAACCTATACCTATTACATTTCTATTATTTAATTGTTTAGGAATATATAAATGCCAGAAATTTGAATTGCTGTAAGAGCTAACATGTGTGATAATTCCATCTTCTAAGGTCGCATCATTGCCACTTAAAGTATCTAAAAATAAGGCTTCAAAAGATACGTCTTCATTATTAACAACAGCATTGTTAGCATAAAATTGGCCTGAAGAATACCATTCTACAAAACCATCTTTTTGAATATTAGGTAATTTAAATGTTGAGATATTATTTTCTGTAAAACATCCTACACCTATATATTCTAAAGAACTAGGTAGTTCTAATTGATTAATTTGATTTCGATGAAAAGCATGATAACCCAAAGTTTTTAATTGGGCGTTTTCTTTCGGGAAATGTATTGCTGATATCTCATTATTTTCGAATGCATAACTTCCAATTTCACTTATACTTTTTGGAATAGTAATCGAAGTGATATCTCCATATTCGAAGGCATTGTTCCCAATTGTTTTTACACTTTCAGGAATAACAAGTGTCGTTAATTTGGAGTGTTTAAATGCATTATTATCGATGGTAATTAATGAAGAAGGTAGTTCAACCTCATAAGTGTTGGCATATTCAAAGGCATACTTCCCAATTTTTGTTATGCCTTCCTCGATAATAATTTTATAGGGTTTTGCCCCATTCATGATAGATCTATTATCATTACTTTCGATTTGGTAAATACTTTTATTACCTATTTTAAATGGGAATTTGATGTAAAGTTTGTCTTTTAAATCACTTGTTATTCTAACCAGTTGATTATTATTTAATTGTACATCACTCTCTTTTAAAGTGTATATATAAGCAGCAAATACTTCTTGGTGAGATCCATAATCATCTAAACGTAAGATATTATCTTTTAAGGCTTCTTCATTACCATGGTGCCAATTCATAAAATCTTCCTCAGATATTGCTGGTAGTTTTATCGATGTTAATTCATTACCACGAAATGCAGAATGATTGATATACCGTATACTAGATGGTAAGTTGACATTTTGGAGTGCATTATCTTCAAAAGCATAATAGCCTATTTCTGTAATATTCTTACCAAAATTTACCGTGGTGAGGTTATTCCCTTCAAAGCACTTAGTTGGAATAACTTCCAATTGGTCTGATAGTGTAACAGTAGTAAGATCATTATAAGAAAATGCGTCTTCTCCTAATTCATCGATATTAGATAGATCGATTTCAACTAGATTATTACCTTTGTAAGCATCACTTTGAATCGACTTCACTGTAGAAGGTAAATGCAATTGTGTTAATTGATTACCATAGAAAGCTTCAGAAGGAATTTCAGTGAGTGAGTTTGTTTTAATGGATAAATCGGAGATCCTATTTCCTTTTAAAAATCCTTTTCCAACTCTTTTAATATTTTTTGGTATTTCAATCTTTTTGATGTAGTTGAATCCTAAACCATATTCATCTATAAATTCTAAGGTTTCAGGTAGTTTGATTGCCCTGATGTTTTTATGTCTTAGACCATCTTTTCCAATACCAATGATCGTTTGCCCTCTTATCACAGAAGGTAATTTTATGTGATAGGTTTTTATTTCACTGAGATAGAAATTTGTACCTGTAATTACCCCATCTCTTACGATAAAAAAGTCATCTAAAATAGATTTATAATATTGGGTATATCTTGACTCACCCGTTGTACTGATGACATCTCCAGGAGCATTGAATTCATCACCTGCAGGATCATCCCAATAGAGGAAATCTTCTAAATTATCTGGCTGAGGTAAAGTGATTTCTTTTATATAATTCCCTTCAAAAGCATCATTGACTAAAGTATCTAATGTGGAAGGTAGCTGAACTTCTCTGATATTATTATAAGCAAATGCTTCATAATGAAGTGATTCTAAACCTTCATTAAAGGTGACACTTTCAATATCATTATGGATGAAAGCCAAGTCATCTATACGCTTTACAGAAGAAGGTATTGAAATTTGTTTGAGCTTATTACTATTAAAAGCACTTTCAAGAATTGCTTCAACACCCTCTTGGATAGTCAGTTGCTCCATACTATTTCTAGAAAATGAGCCATAACCTATCACTTTAAGACTACCGGGAATTGAAATACTCTTTAGTTGGTTATTACTGAAACTATGTTTACCAATTGTCTTTATCTCTCCTAGGTCTAATTGTTGAAGCTGATTTTCATAGAAAGCAGATTTACCTACTTCCTCAATGCCATTTGCCAATGAAAGTTGATGTATGCAATTGTTATAGAAACTGTAGTCACCAATCTTTTTTAATGTGGATGAGAACTGTAAATAGTGGATGTTTTTCTTATAAAATAAGCCATTCTTAGAACTTTCAGCACCTTGTAACTCAATAATATCTTGACCATCCAATTGAGAAGGGATAGTAATGTCATTGTATTTTTCGTCGTATTGAACGGAAGTGATATTACCTTGTTCTACTGTCACATCTTGGTCTTGTAGTGTATACTTTAAGATAGCAGTATACCCTTTGTCAAAATCAATAATTTTGTATCCTGCATCTATTTCCTCTGTAGCGGAAGATAACCAATGTGAATAGGCAGGGTCAGAATTTTCTGGAAGGATAATAAAAGCATGTTCATTATTCGAAAAAGCCCCTTGTTTAAGATATTGAATTGTAGTTGGAAGCTGAACTACCGAAATCTGATTTTCAGCAAACATATGAGTAGAAATCACTCTAACTTTTTCTTGTATTTCGAGTGTTTCGATTTCATTTTTTGCAAAAACAGAATCACCTACATCGATAGTAGAGTAGCCTAATGTGACTATAGAAATGGAATTATTATTAAAAGAGGATGTACCTATAGCGGTAATATGATCTTCTAATGAAATTTCTTCGAGTTGATTATCTCTGAATGCCCCAATTCCAATTTTTTCAACAGATTCAGGCAATTGAATACCTGAAAGTTGATTCTGCATAAAGGCATAATTACCAATATCTTTTAATGATGTAGGAAGTGTAACCTTTTGAATTCCTTTGTTATAGAAAACACCTTGAGCTGGAGTGTTATAAGATTCAATACCTATAACTTCTTGTCCGTCTAAGGTAGATGGAATGATGATGTTCGGATTCTCAAAAGAATAGGAACATAATTGAATGTAACCATTATATACGATTACGTCGTCATCATTTAAAGTGTAGTCGGTTTGAGCAAATAGATTACATGTAAGCAAGCTTACAGCAATAGTTGCTATTAATTTAGTGTACATAGAGTGCTTAAGTAAAGTTTCTACAAAAATAATAGAGAAGACGATAGCAATAAATGACTTTGACAAAGGATTCTTACATGATAATCTAATAGGCTGTTTGTCTGATAATTAAAATAGAGTTATTAAAGTATTTTTTTACTAATTCTTTTACTTTTTTCACCAATCATTTAATTCAACATTGCCGACTTTTGTAACATCAATCAATAAACAACACACATTTACCTATTTATCACATTACATCTCATTATCATGTTTAAATCTATTCAATACCTACTAAGTGTTACCCTACCACTAGTAGTTTTTATCTCTTGTAGCCAAAAATTAGTGGTAGCAGAAAAAAAGAATCCAGAAGGAACTGCTTTGGTAGTGATCGGTGCAGCATCCAGAATATCACAAGAAACAGCATTAATTGAGCGTCTTTATGAAGAAGGAGAGTTAGATAACCTTCAACTTGTAGCAGGTGTGAGTGCTGGAGCATTAAATGCTGTAATTATAGATGGAGTGAAAGAAGGACGTATATCATTTAAAGAAGTGAGGTCTATTTTATTCCAACTAAAAGAAGATGATATTTTTATCAATCCTAATCATCACCTTCCTGTTGATTTATCACCATTTGATTCCACTCTTAGAGCAGTATATGTAGAGACTATGGGTTATTCTTCAATAAAGGAGATTCAGTTACCGACTATTATTTCTACTGTGGATAAAAAAAGGGGGCAACTCGTCAGAATCACAAATATTGATGGTTTTAGAATGAATGATCAGGTCACTACTAACTTGGTGGAAGTATTGAAGGCAACAAGTGCTATGCCTCATGTTTTTCCTCATACTATTATTAATGATAGAAAATATATTGATGGAGGAACGAAAGAAGATATTCCAATCGAAGCAGTTTTAGAGTACGAACGTTTTAGGAATCAAGATTTCGAAAAAATTATAGTGATTGGCATACAAAGAAATAAGACTACAAATTGGGAAACGGAAATGGACCTTCTAGAATTGAGAGGGTTAGAAGCTGATGTGCTAAAGAAGATGTTGGAAGACATGCACTATAATATGGACAAAAAGGATGTTCTAAAGGATAAAATGACGACCTTTTACAAACAGCATACAAAAGAGTTAACGGATAGAATTTTTATTTACACACCTAATATTAAAGGGTTTAAGTATGTCCCTATTGTCGGTTTTAATGACCAAGAATATCAATATAAAACGGTATATCAATGGTCAAAGACAAACCATCCGATTCAATTGAAACACTATTTAGATGGTTTTAAGAAGGTGAGTCGTTTACACTCGAAATAACATTATAATACAATAATGGTTTTATAGCTAAAGGAATTACTATTCAACATAGAAGGTAATTGAATGAGTTATTTTCTTGGTTTTAAATATTTTGTACAAATTTTGCTATAAAGTATTTAGCCAATTCGACCTAAACCATGACGACATTAGAATACATCCAACAACTCTCTCAAGACAAATTATTATATTTTGCATTACCAATTTTTATTTTTGCAATAATCGTAGAATATCAAATTGCGAAAGAACACTATCTGAAAAAAGATACTTATGTGTCTTTAACAATGATGGTATTTTCTGCAATTGTAGAATTTGTACCTAAAGTAATCGCATTTATCGCTTTTATTTATTTATATCAGCTAAGTCCATTGAAAGACATTGTACAACGACAATGGTGGGCTTGGGCAGTTTTATTCTTTGCTGATGATTTCTCCTATTATTGGTTTCATCGCCTTAATCATGAAGTACGAATTTTTTGGGCAGGGCATGTCACTCATCATTCGTCAGAATACATGAATTTTGGAACTGCATTAAGACAAGGTGTAGGAGAAAGGGTACATAAATTCTTCTTTTGGGTTTGGATTCCATTGTTAGGGTTTGATCCTTTGATGATATTTACCATGATGGGAATCAGTTTGATTTATCAGTTTTGGGTACATACCGAAATGGTAGATAAGTTACCTCAATGGTTTGAATTTCTTTTTAATACGCCTTCACATCATCGAGTACATCATGCATCAAATATTCGCTATTTAGATTGTAATCATGCCGGTATACTAATTATTTGGGATAGACTTTTTGGTACTTTTGCAGAAGAACAAAAAGAGGTTGAAAAGCCTGTTTATGGATTAACTGTCAATATAGAAACCTATCAACCACTTGAGGTCGCTACTCATGAATATGCGGCAATTTGGAAAGATATTCAAAGAGCAGATAAATGGTCAGATAAACTTAAATATCTGTATAAATCACCTGGGTGGAGCCATGATGGGGAAGATAAAAGGGCTAAAACACTTAGAAAACAACAAGAAAAGAAAACAGAAGTACTATCCAATTAGTTTACATTAACTGTACTCATTCAAGAACTATAACTTATGAACTATAAAAAATACATTCTTCACATTATTGTTATTGCTCAGTTTTTATGCACATCATTATGGTTTGCAAGTAATGCTGTGATGCCTGAATTGATCAATAGTTTTTCATTGGAGAATAATGTTTTGAGTTATCTCACTTCCTCTGTTCAACTTGGTTTTATCATTGGAACACTTGTATTTGCACTTCTTTCAATTGCCGATCGTTTTTCTCCTGTCCAGGTATTTTTTGCCTGTGGGGTACTCGGAGCAGTGTTTAATGGAGGCATGACATGGGCTGGAAATACCTTAGAAACGCTAGTTGTATTAAGGTTTCTGACTGGATTTTTTCTTGCAGGGATATATCCTGTAGGAATGAAAATCGCGGCGGACTATTATAAACAGGGGCTAGGAAAATCATTAGGTTTTTTGGTAGGGGCTTTGGTGTTAGGAACGGCATTACCTCATTTGCTTAAAGGAGCTAAAGGAGATCTACCTTGGGAATTCGTGATTATGACGACTTCCTTATTGGCAGTAATAGGGGGAGGTTCTATGTATTTTTTTGTAGGAGATGGTCCTTACAGGACACCAAGCCAAAAATTACAATTAAGTGCAATTTCTCAAGTGTTTAAGAATAAAGAATTCAGAAAGTCTGCTTTTGGATATTTTGGACATATGTGGGAATTATATACGTTCTGGGCCTTGGTTCCTGCTATGCTTCAAACCTATAATTTGATGCACCCTCAGGTGACTATCAATATACCTGTTTATTCATTTTTAGTTATTGGAATTGGTAGTTTAGCCTGCATTTTATCTGGGTATTTATCCTTACGTTTTAAGGTGAGAAAAGTGGCACTACTGGCATTGTTATTTTCAGGGTTTTGTTGTCTGATTTCTCCAATGATGTTTACCGTAGGATCTTTTCCGACCTTCTTTTTATTTTTATTGTTTTGGGGGATGACTGTAATTGCAGATTCTCCTTTATTCTCTACTATTGTAGCCCAAACGGCACCACCTGCATTAAAAGGTACTGCTTTAACGATAGTCAACTGTATTGGCTTTTTGATCACTATTATTAGTATCCAATGTATTCAATATTTAAGTGAAAATACAGATTCAATGCAATACTTAATAGGTTTAGTAATTGGGCCTGTACTTGGACTCATCGCTTTGATTGATCGTAGTGAGGAAGTACAAACGAATAGGATCAATAAAAGTGGCAAGTCGACCATCACAGGAAATTAGATATTGGTGTATACAATCTCCCAATTGTATTAATTTTATAGTCTATTTTAAATCTTTTTTAATAAGTCTTTACCTCAAAGAGAAAAGTAGGAGCAAAATTTATTATCCACAATATCTTTAGTAGATTTGCAGTCTTAAAAATATTGGTAAAGTTAATTTAATGGGAAAAGTTAGTCAATTATCTAAATATATAGCTGTCGAATTCGAATCTAGAGAGGGTGTTAGCAAGATGCTAGAATATATGGTATCTGGGTGGACAGACTTCCAAGGTCAAGATAAAGAAGAATCTACAGTATTAGAAACTGCAAACGATCAAATTCTTGAGTTTATTCGTAAAGTTGCTACAAAGCCAGTTCAGGAGGGTAACGAGGAAGACGGAGTGATCGGCAGTAATGTACTTACTTTACTACAAAAAATAAGTGATAGGATTAATAAGCAATACGATGTGACATTAAATCCTTACTTTAAGAAAAAATCAATCACAAGTGATCAAGATAAGAAGATGGTAATTCAAGATATTACGAATCTACTTATTTTAATGGATGTTCTTTTAATGCACCACGACATTGAAGAACTAGACGAAAGTGATAACATTTCTAAGAAGATCTTCTTGGACGGAAAGATTGATCAGAAGCCATTTGGTATTAAGAATTTCTTAGTAAAAACAATTGGTAAATTCTTAGTGTTGGCCAACAACAATATCATTGAATATGGTAATACAGAATTAGATGCTAAGTTATTTGAGTACAAAAAACAATTCTTTGCAAGAGTAATGTTCTTTGTATTTAATGTAAGTTGGTTACCAAAAGAAAGAACGTATAAAAATACATTGGTTTTAAACTTACTTCAAAGTTTAGAACTTGGCGATGAGGCGGATGACTACGGTGATATTATGACACAAGTGTTGTCTTATACTCAAACAGTGAAAAACCTTAACCCTAGTATTGTTAGAGAATGTACTATGTTCCATGAATATACATTACCGCAGTACTTGGAATGGAAACAGTTAGAGGTTAAAGATAGAACTTTTAAACCTTTAGGAGAGGTAGAAGAATACCATATCTTATTTGCTAAGA
This sequence comes from Flammeovirga agarivorans, assembly GCF_012641475.1. Classification (NCBI taxonomy): domain Bacteria; kingdom Pseudomonadati; phylum Bacteroidota; class Cytophagia; order Cytophagales; family Flammeovirgaceae; genus Flammeovirga; species Flammeovirga agarivorans. The sequence continues at coordinate 123,864 of NZ_JABAIL010000011.1, forward strand.
AGTTAGGTTTCTTTACTGTGGATACTATTCAAAGTAATGGTAATAGTGACATCGTTAGAGCAGGTTATCCATTAGTAAATGGACACTTTGTTTGGGAAAATGTACCAATGGGCGATAAGACAAGAAAGAAGGTAATTTACCAATAGAAATTACTTTTAAAAATAGATAAACCGTTGAAATTCATTGTCAAGAATGTTATTTCAACGGTTTTTTTGTTTGTAGTAGTGTTTTGGGTATACTTGTATATAGCAAACTATATTTTTTTATTATGAACTTCTATTTATCCAGATCACTATACCTATTGGTGATCTTATTCTTTGTGACTACAGTTAGTACTTTAGCAAATGATATTTTAGCATTAAAAAGCGGTAATTTCATTGCAGTTTCAACTTGTAATGTAAAAAAGGATGGTACAGTAAATTTCACAACCATTGGTGGAGAACGAAAATTTATCAATTACAAAGAGGTAGATTATTATTTTTCATCTAGTAGTAATAGAAACTATCATTTTGTAAGTATTAAAGACAAAGTCAAAAAAGTGTATCTATTGTATAAAAGTAAATTCAATATTTACTATACTATTAGTACACATGTTAATGGTCAAAATTCATACACTACTACATATTATTATATTGGTGATGATGTAGAAGCAGAAGCTATTTCTTCAACAGGCCTCCAATTTGGTGATAAGCAAAAAACGATAGATTTATTCGAAAAGTATTTAGGCGATGATCCTATATCTGTAAGTGAGCTAAATGCTCCAGGTTTCACCCGTTCTTGGCATTCTAGTGTGAAACAAATCATTATGTCTTATATGGAAAGAAACCCTGCGCCAGAGTTAAAGACGGCAAAAAAGGAAGCTTTAATAACTGTTTTTGCAAAGAAGGTAAACGGAGAATGTAAAATCACATTTAATGGAGAAGAGGTAAAAGTCGATAAATCATTTAGACTGGAGTTAAGGGTACCAAATGATTATACATCAATCTTGACAGTGGGAACCAATAAATATTTCCTGAGTGTCTCAAAATTATATCCTGAATATTATGAGTTGAAATCAAGAGAAAGTGGTTGGATCTTAAAATATAAAGGAGGCTCAAGTAGTGCTAAACTTAAAGCTGAAAAATATCCATTAATCACTCCCTTCCAGAAAGAAGAAGTAGTGAATTAAATTTCAAATAAAAAAGAGGTGGAAATAATACTACCTCTTTTTTATTTTCTAATACTCTGATACCATTATATTAGCATATACTCCAAAATATATGTAAAGCAATGACCACTGATATTATTGAAGTAAATGATTTTATTGTAATGATTGACAGCACTGATAGTAAGGAAGCAGAACTATTTAACTGTCAGTTTGAGGATGATATAATAGGTATTACATTCTATAATTCAGGACATGTTGATATACATGCTTTTGATGATAGGGAAAACAAAAACAGTACAATATTAAAAAGTAGAAAAGGAAAGTGCATTTCTTTTTATGGTCAACAAGGAGTAAAGTTTTCACATAATATATCTCAAAAAGAACCATTACAGAGTGTTAGTATTTTTTCTACGAGAGACAACTTACTGAAGCTATCAAATAATGAGAAAGCCTTGTATGAACTCCATTTAAGTGAGCTATTACAAACATCCGATTGGTTTAAAAGTGGACCTGAAGTAAGGCTAACACCAGAAATGCAATTAACGATATCAAAGATATTTTCTAATTCATTTCAAGGATATAGTCGTTTACTTTTTATGAAAAGTCAGGTGCTTGAATTGCTATCACATTATTTCTCAAAGCTAGAACAAACAGAGAATATTGTTATGGATGAGCATGAGTTACAGAAACTCTACAAAGCGAAGGAGATCATGGAGAATAATATTCATACGCCACCGACATTAAATGAATTGTCGAAGTTGATAGGGATGAATAATAACAAATTGAAAAAGAACTTTAAGCAAATTTTTGGAATGCCTGTCTTTAAGTACCTTCAAATACAAAGATTACAAAAAGCTTATCAATTACTTCAGAATCAGGAATCAACAGTACAAGAAGCAGCCTGGCAGGTTGGTTATGAAAGTTTAAGTTCATTCTCTCATGCGTTCTTCAAGCAATATGGTTTTCGTCCATCAAAATTTTCGAAATAATTCTTTTGCAACAAATCAAAAACCTTTTGAGACAACTAGTAGGAAGCCTAGTAAAGTACTTTTGAAGTATCATTAAAATAAAAAGTAATTTACTATGAACATCTCAAAATCATCTTCAATCTTATTATTTCTATCTGGTATCATTGGTTTATATGTAGGGGGAAGTCTTGTATTTTTTCCTGAATGGTTACAAGCACAATCAGGTATTTTTCTAGATAATAATCCAAGTCATTTTAGTGAGACTCGAGCACCTGGAACAGCGATACTTTCTGCCTCTATTTTTATTCTTGTAGCTGTTTTCAAAAATGAATATAGAAAATTAGCATTGGGCTTAACGACTCTCTTTTTTTTATCGTATGGGATTGGACGTTTGCTAAGCTTATTTCTAGATGGAATGCCTGCTGAAGGGTTGTTTTATGCTATGATAGGTGAAATTGCCATTGGATTGAGTGCATTAATTCTATGGAAGAAATCGGAGAACTTTCAGATAAAAAGTTAGTTTTGTAAGATCTCCATTTAAGCTACTTTTTTCACTATGGAACTTCTAAAACAATACTTTAATAAAATTTCTCCATTGTCAGACAATACATGGAAAGAATTGGCTCCACTTTTCAAACAAAAGCGTTTGGAAGACCATGATTTTTTTGTGGAAGAAGATAAGTTAGCCAAAGAGATTGCCTTTTTAGAAACTGGAGTAGTGAGAGCTTTCTTTACCAATAGTGAAGCAAAAGAGTACAATAAGCAGTTTTTTGTAGGCCCAAGTATTATTGGTGCCTACACCTCTTTATTAACCGGTAAAAGAAACCGAATACCTCAACAAGCATTGACAAACTGTGTCATATGGACAGCTAAGTTTTCAGATTTGGAACGCCTATTTGCTAAGTATCATGATTTTGAACGTTTAGGAAGAAAAATTGCCGAGCACTATTTCTTGGAGAAAGAAGAAAAAGAATTAGAGATGGCATTGATGAATGCGACAGAAAGGTACCTTCTCTTTAGAAAACGATTTCCAAATCTTGAGCAACTCATCCCACAATACCACATCGCTTCTTACCTTGGAGTTTCCGCAACACAATTGAGCCGACTAAGAAGTAAACTTCAAAACCTAGAGGGATAATACTTTATTTACCTATGTAAACGAGATTTGGTGATCTGCTTTGGACCTTTGTTATAAACAATATTAAAAACACTATGACAAAGTTTAATCAATACCATCTCGTACTTTTAATCCTTACTAATCTATCCTTTTCGTTTCTTTCTTCTTGCAGTTTAAAGCCAGTGGCTTGGACACCTCCAGAGAAGCCAACCATGATTGATGAATTGGCTTTTAACGACAAACTTCAGACTTCTAATAAATTAGAATTAAAAGGTGGGTTTGGCCCCGAAGACATCACTTTTGATTCAATAGGTAATATGTATTGTGGTGTGCATAAAGGAGCGAAAGATTTTAGTGACGGTAAGATTTTAAAAATCTCCCCCAAGGGAAAGGTAGAAACGTTTTATGAAGCAGGTTCTTGGGTCGCTGGGCTTCATTTTGATGCAAATGGAAATCTAATTGCTCTTTCTCATCGTCAGGGTTTAATCAGTATTTCACCTGATCAACAAGTGAAAGTTTTGGCAAAAAAAGATGAAAAGGGAAGGCCTTTTCTGATTCCGAATGGGTTGGATATAGCATCGAATGGTAAAATCTATTTTTCAAATACCTCCTACGATCAGAAATACGATATTCAGTATGGAAGGAAATTAATTATGGAGTTAAACCCTAATGGAGGATTATATGAATACAATCCTGAAACAGGAAAAGTGACCACATTAATAGATGGGACTTTTTTTGGCAATGGGGTCGTATTATCTCAAAACGAAGACTTTCTTCTCATGACGGAAACTACGAAATACAGAGTATTACGCTATTGGCTAAAAGGTGATAAAAAAGGAAGTACTGAGGTTTTAATGGAAAATTTACCCGGCTTTCCCAATGGAATATCTATCCGAAAGGATGGCACCTTCTGGTTAGGGTTCTCCACCAAAAGAAATGACGCATTAGATGATATTCACCCGAAACCCTTTCTTAAAAAAGTAGTCTACGGTTTGCCTGAAATGATGCAACCTAAGCAAGAGAAATTTGGAATGGTCCTAAACATTAATGATCAAGGAGAGATCTTATCCTCTTTATTTGATACAACAGGAGAAACGATACCAGAAGCTGGAGCTGTAAAAGAACATCAAGGTAAGTTGTATATAGGAGGAGATGTCGTTCCGTATATCAGTACCTACTCATTAGAAACCGATGTTATCAATTAATCAATAAATCCTGCGATAGAGTGAAATTACTTCTATCGTGGGTATTATATATCACAGGCTACTCGTCCAGAGTGTTTGAACTCTTTAACTGTCATTCCATACGTTTTTTTAAATGCCTTAGAAAGGTGGCTACTATCCGTAAAGTTTAATTGCCATGCAATTTCTTTTAGGCTTAAATCAGTATGAAGTACCTTGGTTTCTACAATTCTTAGTTTAGATTTCAAGATATAATCCACCAAACTCACACCTGCCTGCTTCTTGAAATATTCAGAGAAATACGATTTTGAGATGCCAAATTTCTCACTTAATGCTGTTAGTTTTATTGAATCATGATCCAATAAATTGGTATTGATATATCGAAGTATTTCACCAAAACGACTGTCCGTTTCATTGGCTTTATTTACATATCGATTTTCAATACTTCTCGCTAAAATATTTAATATAGAAGCAATAGCTCCTGTAATTATTGAGTTAGAATAATTGTCTGCTCTAAGGTATTCTTGATAGATACACTTTATATTATTGATAATGAACTGTCTTTCGTTTTCAGTGGCAATAATATCTCCCGGTATTTTATTGTAGTTCGCAATGACGTAGGCAATTTTATCAAACCAAGCATTATAATTAGTAAGGCTGTCTTTTTGTATAAAATAGTGATCAGTAAATCTGATAAAATAAAACTTTGTTGGTGTATGTATTTTAAATGAATGGCAATCTAGAGGGGGTAAAAAAAAGATATTTCCTTCTTTATATTCAAATTCATGTTCATTGATACACTGTCTTCCAGTACCTTTTTCGACATATACAATTTCAAAGAAATTATTCTTATAGGGTCGTTTCGTCCAGTTGTCCATTTCCTCAATGTGGATCTCTAATAGCTTATTGATTGATTCTGTTTTCATGGTATATATATAGGTGTTTTTATTTGTTTTACATTACAAATATATGGTTTGATGAAGTTAACTACCTTGTTTTACTTATTTTTTTACAAATAAACCAATATTGATACAATTCATTCCAACATTGGTACAATAGATCTGATAGATAGGTATACTAATTTTGTAATATCAACGAAAGGGAAATCATTTTAATCACTTCAACTTTAATTACTATGTCTTACTACTCAGTTTTAGATGTTACTCCAACAACAGAAAAATGGATTGCAGATTATTTAGAACCTGCAAATAGATTAGTTGCTAAGCACGGTGGAAAATACCTTGCAAGAACAGCAACACATGAGCAGATTGAAGGTGAAAAGCAAAATGCAGGATTGCGAATTATTATTGAATGGCCTTCAAAAGAAGCAGCAGAAAATTTTATGGCAGATCCTGGCTATGTTCCTCATTTAAAAGAAAGAACAGCAGGTTCAATAAGCCATCACTATTTAATTGCCGCACAAGATGATCTTGCTTAAATAAAAGTTTTATTGATGGGAGACCAATCACTCGGTTTCTCATCACCCATTATCTATATCAATCATGAAAAAAAATATTCTAATTACAGGTAGTACAGATGGCATTGGTAAAAGCACCGCTTTTAAATTAGCCGAGGAAGGGCATACGTTATATTTACATGGAAGAAATAGTAAAAGATTAAATCAACTTATTGATACAATAAAAGAAGAGACAAACAATAATAATATATATGGCTTTGTCGCTGACTTTGCAGATTTAAGTGATGTAAAAAGAATGTCTGATGAAGTACAAAAAGGAGTGAAATATTTGGATGTACTTATCAATAATGCGGGAGTATTTAATAGTCCTATTTCTTATTCGAAACAAGGATATGACATTAGATATGCGGTTAATTATCTAGCTCCTTATTTATTGACAAGAGAATTATTACCACTGCTTAATTTAGGACAACAATCAAGAATAATCAACTTAAGTTCTGCAGCACAATCGGAGGTTTCTTATGATGTGTTGATGGGGAAACAGCCTTCAAATGCAAATGCATCTTACGCTCAGAGTAAATTGGCTTTAACGATGTGGAGCTATTATTTAGCTCACCAATTGGAAGGAATAACTGTGATTTCTGTTAACCCAGGATCATTATTAAACACTAAAATGGCTTTGGAGGCTTATGGTCAGCATTGGTCACCTGTAGATAAAGGGGCGAACATTTTATATGATTTAGCCTTATCAGAAAATCATGCGGCTCACAATGGTGATTATTTTGATAATGATGCTGGAAGATACGCTAAAGCACATCCAGACACTTATAATGAAAGTGCTGTTAATCAGCTTATAGATGTTACAAATAAAATACTACAATAATGAACTACACTGGACCTGTATATAGACCGCCTTACGAAGGCAATACATTATTACTACAAGTAACAGTAGGTTGTGCTCATAACGACTGTTCTTTTTGTACAATGTATAGAGATGTGAAATTTTCTGTCGCAAAAACAGAGGATATAGAAAGTGATTTACAAGAAGCTCAACGTTTATATCCACATGTTAAAAGAATATTTTTAGTAAATGGTGACGCTTTTGTTTTGTCTGCAAAAAGATTAAAAGCTATTGCAGAAAGAATACATCATTACTTACCAGAGGTAGAGGTTATCACAATGTATGCATCTATCAATAACATCATGCATAAAACAGACGAAGAGTTAAAAGAATTGGCTGAAATAGGTATCGGTGATCTTTGGATAGGAGTGGAAACAGGTTTGGAGGATGCCCTTGATTATATGAATAAAGGTGCTACTTTGGCCGATACTGAAGAACAATTAGAACGCTTAAATAAGGCGGGCATGACTTTCTTCTACGGATTTATGTTTGGTGCAGCAGGTAAGGGCCGCGGGAGAGAAAATGCGGAGGCCAATGCAAGATTAATCAATAAAGTGAAACCTTTGGGTATAGTTCCAACTACATTAAATGCTAATGAAGGTACTAAATTATCGTTTGATGTAATGAATGGAGATTATGAAATGGCGACTGAGAAAGAGGTACTTGAAGAACAAATTAAAACAATAGAATTGATTGAAACTGCAACTTATTATATGGGAATACATGCGATCAACTCAGTAAGTTTTGATGCTAAGCTACCACAAGATAAGAATGCAGCCATCAATAAATTAAATTATGTACTGAATACAACAGATGCCGCAAGATTAAATAGTGTGCCTGTTAGACATAGAATATAAACTTAATAAAACAGCAAATTTTTGTGAATTAGGTGATTCATTATCATTTTAATTCACAAATTTGCTGTTAACTATTTCATAGAAAACTTATTTATTAACTCAATGAAGAAAACATTATCTGTCGCTATACTTCCAATATTATTTTTCTTTGCTTGTCAACAGACAACCGATAAAGCAATTGATGATTGGGATATTAAGAATCCAACAAATAAAGTGATGCTCACAAAAGATGTGCAATGGGAGCAATTGAATCCAGCAAGAGGAGATAAAAGTCCATTGGCCGGAACACTTTGGGGAGATAGAAAAGCGGATGTCGCTACTGGTTATTTAGGCAAATTTGTCGATGGTTTTTCATCACCACCACACATTCATAATGTGACTTATAGAGCGATAGTAATAAAAGGGAGCATTCATAATGATGATCCTAATGCAGAAAAAATGTGGATGAAACCGGGTAGTTTCTGGACACAACCTAAAGGTGAAGCACATATCACAGCAGCAAAAGGTGACGTGAATATTGCTTATATAGAAATCGACCAAGGACCTTATTTGGTAAAACCTACTGATCAAGCATATGACAACGGAGAGCGACCAATAAATGTCGATGTTTCTAATATTGTATGGCTAGGTAGTGATAAATCAAAATGGATAGCCAAAGACAGTAAAGTTCAATTGAGTTATTTGTGGGAAAGTAAAAATGAAAAGGACTTAAAGGGACTTTTTGTTAAAATTCCTGTTGGCTATAAAGGAACTATAAAAAGTACTGGCGAGGTGATGTATTCTGTAGTAATTGATGGAGGAATAGCCTATACTTTACCTCAGAATAATAAAGTGGAAAAGCTTGATGAAGGAAGTTGTTTTTCTGCAAGCAGTAAGGCAATTCATACTATTGAAAATACTGAAAGTCAAGAAGCAGTATTTTATATCAGAACGAATGGAACGCTAGAAATACAATAGGAAGATTTATAGATAACAAAGGCTTGGTATTGATTTTAATATCCAAGCCTTTGTTATTTTAGATTATTTTATTCCATGGTGGTTGCCTTTCCAACCTTTATCCCATGTATTAAATAGTGGGTGAGCTTCGGTGTTTAAAACATATTTTTCAAAATCAAAAACATCGTCATCAGCAAAGAATAAGAAACAATATTTCATAGTTTCCGCAAAGAAGAAACTTTCTAATGTATCCCACTTCTCTTTTGTTCTTACGTCCTTTAATTGAACATAACCATTATCCACTTGACAATACTTTTCGATGCTTTCAAACATCTTTTTTCCCTGCACATAATACGTTTTATTACCAGTTGCTTTCCAAACATAATAGGTAGATTCGATAGCTTCTGGACGCATCATGTAATACTCAGCTCCTTTGTAGAAAGGTTGCATAGTTGTATAATCTATAGCTTCAGGTTCAATATCATTTAAAAACCACATTTTATTAATCGAAGCTTGTAGTTTCTCTGCTCTTTCGATATCACCTTCTAAAACATAACATCCATTCCAGAAACAGTCCAATGCACCAAAACGAGTACTGATTCTTTCGCCTGTATTCATATCTGCCCATCCAATCCAGAATTCACCTTCCACAGAAGTTTCATCAACAAGGTATTTATTTACGGCATCTCTAGAGACCTCATACATCTCTAAGAAATCTTTATCACCAAATAACAAATATCCTTTTAGTAGGTATTCATAGTAAGCATCAATTCCACCAGAAATATGTGCTCTTGTATCGGCCCATTCACCGGTATCCTGATCGATCCACGAACCTTGTAATCCTGTTTTACCTCTTCTTTCAAAAGAAGCAACAATACCTCTTTTACATAAGTCGTAATATTTTGAATCGCCTGTTAATTTTGATAACATGCCGTATTCCAACATCATGGATCCTATTTCACAAGGGTTAGTGCCTTGTCCGCTAGTTGCTCCTGTACGAAGGTTAACCAAGCGGTAAGGAATACCTGTTGGAGATTCGAATACTGGTAACATTCTATCAGCAAGATCTACAGCTAAATCTAAGAACCTTTGATCACCATCTAGTTGATAGGCAGAAATTAAACCTCCTAAGATCCTGATAGCAATCTCGAATTGCTGTACTTCTAAATCTTTATCAAAATTTAATTCACTGAATATAAGTTCTTTTGCTTCTGACATTTCTTTCTCAAGTCCCATAAGATACATGGTAGAAAAAGCATCAACAGGTGTCATCAACAAGGATTCTGCATACCAATTGTGTCCTTTTTCAGAAATAGGATTAACAGCGTCTAATCCTTTCGCATATTTCATATAAGCATCCCAACCTTTAATAAAAGCTGTTTTGACTCTTTCTTGATATTCCTTTTTTTCTTTTTTGCTGATTTTATCTTTGGCTAAGCTAACTTGTGGTAGTAGTAAACAGGTAAATAGTATAGCAGTAGCCAAGCTAGTTGCTAGACATTGAGTGAAGGATAAGTTTCTATTCATTTCTTTGGTTAATTATTAATTGTAGATTTAATTTATGATTACATGTATGGGAGTAACCCCTATTTATTTAACCTAATCACCGTTATTGATTTAATCATATGTCTGTGAGAAAATTTTTATTCGAAACTTTTGCTTTATCTTCTACAGATGTATTTCACCTTGCCAGTACGAGTATTAATAATCATGATGATTTAAATCCACATGACCACGATTACTTTGAATTTTTTATCGTCTCGGATGGGGAGGGAATTCATAAAATCAATAACAAAGAATTATCTATTCAGAAAGGGGAAGCTTGTTTCATTCGACCGCATGATGTGCATACATTTAAGAAGACATCTAAGGAGGAATTAGTGATTACTAACTTGGCCATCAAAGCAGACCTTTTACCTTTTTACAAGGAACGGTACTTTACATCACCTCAATTGTTTTATTGGAATGATGAACAGATACCATTGCATGTAGTATTTACAGATGATGAACTTCAGTCTATTTTAGGTTACTTGGACCAAATGGTGTCGAAAGAAAATAACCTTCTAACGCTAGATACTTTTGTACTTCACCTCTTTTCCTTATTGAAAGATTATTCGATTCAAGATGGTCATCTACCGTCTTGGTTAAATTATTCTTTGAAAGAATTTAAATCTCCACAACATCTGAAAACCGGAATCAATGGCTTTATTGAACTATCCCAACGATCGGGAGATCATGTCAATAGAGTAGTGAAAAAATGTATGCAGAAAACGTTGACAGAATTGGTGAATGATGAGCGATTACTTTATACCGCCAATCAACTTGCAATGACCAATGCTCCCATTAAGAGTATTTATACCAATGCAGGTTTCGAGAACCATAGCTACTTCTTTCGAATTTTTAAAAAGAAGTACGGTATCACTCCCCAACAGTACAGAAGTAAGAATCATAAAGTCATTTGATTATTTATCGTTTCTGTACACAATCTTCTCGTTTACTATTATTAACTCATTCTATTTATTTCATGAATAATTTACCTTACAAAGGTACTTGATCTTAGCTGTTTAGTGCAATTTAACTTTGTGACTTAAAATGTAATTTTTGTGTACTATGGCGATATTTTATTAAATAATTATTCCTTTCGAAAGTATATAAATAAAAACAGCAGAATATGTAAAATACATGATCCTGCTGTATAGCTTTTGAGCGGGTTACTGTGGAAAATTATTCTTTGTAAATTCATCGAAAGGTCGATCTTTAAAAGTATGCAGTTTCTTTTGTAAGATCTCCTTTAATTCTTTTGCTTTCTCAGGTTGTTGTTCAAACAGATTGACCTCTTCTGTTGGGTCATTTGTGAGATCAAACAACTGATCTTTTTCAAAGTAATGAGGATTGGCTTTACTAGCTAAATTCCCTAGGTGTTGGTTTCTTGTATAATAAGGTTCTTTGATTTCTACATCATGATACCCTTTAAACGTACCGCCTTTTGCAATTTTAGCCTTAATATTATTGGGATACCTTACGGCAATATATTTCCAATTGTCAGCAAGTACACCTCTGGCGAAACCTAACTCAAAGAAAAGGTAGTCATGTATTTTCGTCTCTTGATCTTTAAATGTTGGCAGAAGACTTTTACCATCCATCTCTAATGATTTTTTCTGCTTTATTCCAGCAATATCTAAGAAAGTAGGAGCAAAGTCTATGTTCTGTACTAAACCATTGTAAGTTTTTCCTTTTTCTATTCCTTTTGGCCAGTGCATCATTAACGGAATTTTTACTCCTGTTTCGTAGAGTGTAGTTTTTCCAAAATGATAAGAACCATGATCAGATGAGATAACAATTAAGGTATTCTCATACATGCCATCTTTTTTCAGTTTATCGACAATAGCTTGAATACTTTTATCAAACCATGTGATCCATGCTTGATCCTTTCTAAGACTTTTATCAGTTATAATTTCGTTTTTGATATCAGTTCTACTAGGCATAAAACTGTAGTCTTTTTCTATATATCCTTCTCCTGTTATATTAGGGTCCGCATCTAAACTATATTTAAATTCTCCTTTTACTCTTCTCCAAGGTTCAGGTCCATGGGGTACCGTTGTCGCATAGTATAAAAAGAATGGATCTTTTTTCTTCGCATTCTGATCGATAAAATCTAGAACAGCAGAAGTGGTCCATTCAATGTTATGAGCATTGGCTTCTTTAGAATAAAGTTCTTTCAGGTTAGCACCGTATACTGCATTAGCATAATCAAAACCATTTTCCTTGATCATCTGAGTCCACTTATTATGGTTATAAGACATTGCATTAGAAACCTTCTGATCTTTGATATCAGCAGACAATGGAAACTCCTCGAAACCATTTTCTTCATATTTGTCTCTTCTTAACTTATCGTTTTCAACAATATGACTTTTACCAACAAACCCGGTGGTATAACCATGTTTTTTAAGTACCTTCGCTACATTCCATCGGTTTGTTTCCAACTCTGTATTATTCTCTACTCTTGTCATGTTTCCAAGCGGATGCATTCTCATAAATTGAGTGCCAGAACATCTTCCTGCATACCTTCCTGTAAGAGATGTATATCTACTTGGAGAACAAACAGAGGACGAAACATAGGCATTCTTATAAATAATGCCATCTGCCGCTAGACTATCGATAAAAGGAGTTTTTACATATTTTTCGCCACTAAAACCAAAGGCTCTAGTCTCACCATTTTCTTGTTTTTCAATTGGAAAAGGACTCATATCATCCACGACTATAAATACGATGTTAGGCTTCTGTTGTGAAATACCTTTAACATTGAAAAGTAGTAATAGACAAAGAGTAAATAAGATTCTTGATATTAATTTCATTTCAGCTTCTATTCTATGATAGACCAAAAAATTTAGTCACGATGGTCTGTAATTAAATTTATCGTTGAAGTTCCTTTAAGTAAAGAAGAAACGTCAATTACGTACAATACCCAAATTTAGGTGAGCTACTTAATTCCTGCTTAATACTACATTAATCAATATTAATTCTCACTTTTTTAGTCGATTAATGCAGAATTAATGCGAAAGTAAACGAAGATTAAGTACCTCAGGTACATTTGAATATCAATTCTGAAAACTTATTCCTTATTGTTACTCTTTTTTGAAAAATATTAATAATCGTTGCCAAACAATAGGAAAAAGGAATTGCCTAAAACTACATAAATAAAAAGCTATCATTATGAAATGTATTCGATTTACTACCCTAATAAGTATTTTACTATTGCTGGGAATTTCTGACTTAATGGCTAATGATAACAAATACGTCTTTGCTGTTAATAGTCTTCGTTTTATAAATACTCCTCAAAAAGGTATTCTTTCACATATTAATGCAGGGAACTATTTTTATGATGAAAGTAAAAAAAACTGGGTAAAAAATAATGAATTATTCTACCCAACAGATACTGACTTGGTATCTCCATTAACTCTAGAGGATGCCGTAGACCTAGAGCTTCAAATGGCCATGAAAAATGGAATCAATGGTTTTGCCTTGTTATATACTATTTCTAGAAATAGAAAAATCTTAGATACCTATGATGAAATTGTAAATGCTTACGTTGAAGTCATCAAGAAAAAAGGCTATGATTTTAAATTAATGATGGCCATAAAATTCGAGAGAGGGGTAAAAGTCAATGAAGGTATTTACGATTGTGGAACTCATCTTTCTAAAATTTATGGGTCGACGAAAAATTCTAATGTCTGGTATAAAATGAAAGGTAAAAAAGCCCTGATGTTTTATAAGTCTAAGGGGTTAATGTCTGCTGATGAATTAAAATCTTGGGAAAAAAGTAAAGACAATGAATTAGATATGAGTGCTTACTTTGACCGCTTTTCGGAAATCACTTCTTATTTAAGTACAGATGTATCGATTATTTATAATGCACTGTGGCCAGGAAGAAAGAAAGAAATTGAGTTGGCATTAGATCGATTTGAAACTGTATTTTTTGAGAAATCAAGAATGTTACGTCAAGGTAAAATTGATATTCTTGCAAGGATCATAAAATCTAAAAATAGACCATTTGTACAGACTGTATTTCATAGTGGTATCTCAAGTTACTACGTAATGAAAGATAAGAATAAGAAGAAGCCTCAACGCTTTGTGATGCAATCAAAAATAGCCATCGATGACTGTTACAAAGAGTACGATAATCTACATTATACTCGAAGTATTAGAGATGGATTTAAAAGTGCAGAGAAGAACAATGCTGAATTAATCATATTAGATTCTTGGAACATCTTTATTGAACAATCTCATTTTAGACCTAGCTACAATAATGGTTGGGGACTTTCTGTATTATTAAAAAGTTACATTAATGAGTATCAAGGTAAGCCTAATGAAGAATCATTAGTGATGAGCTTCTTGCCTTATCAAAATACAGATGGTAAAGGTTTCTTAGCCTATAAACCTAGAAAAAACCATTCTTATAAGGACGATACTTACGAAAGAAAAAATATTGAAATTGTTACCAACTTGGATAAGGCAGGAGATTTATATTTTAGAAATAAGTTAGTAAAAACGATTCCTGCAGGAAGGTTTGTAACAACAGTACCTTGGAGTGAAGGAGAGGTAAAAGCATTTGTAAAAAGAGATGGTTTAAAGGTGTTAGAAATTTATTCAACCAAAAAGATTTCTTATTCATTGTACCGAAATAATCCTTCAAAAGCATATGTGTCTTCCAAAGACCCTGAGTTATATGATGAGATGGTGACCATGTTAGCCAAAAAAGAAGTGGATTTCTTCAACAATAGATTCTTACTTCCTAGGGAGCTGTACAATCAGTGGATTTCAATTGAAAAAGAAAAGATGACATATTATACATCCACTTTATTAAGCAGCATTGAAAAATCTGATGATGCGATTGGTAAGATGGATAAGTATCATAAAAAATATAAGGCAAAGATTAAAGCATTATTATCTGAATTCAATTACTCTATTTGGGATGAAATTATCAATGAGAAAATGGAGTACTTGAAACCGTTAGCAGATTACGATATTCATGAGTTTGAGAACTCGTACAATGTCTTACCAGCAAATTAATAGTGATTGATATATAAGTAACAGATTAATGTGTTCAAAGAAGTGTGAGCTGCTTATAAAGTAAAGAGTAAGGGCCTCTACAAGATATTGTGAGGCCCAATTATACAAGTAATAAATTAGAAAACTTCAAAGTAGAGATTCTTATCCACTCTTCAACAAAATAAAAGCCGATCTCAATACGATGAGATCGGCCTTTTTTATGATACTGTAGATTATCGTCCTAAATGTTTTTTACGATAACTCTATCTCTTACTCCATTATAGTGTTTTGAATTGTTCTTTTTTAACCAACTCAGTAAATCTGCTCGAAGTTCTTCCACCTTGTCTGAATATTTAGCCTGCTCTGGATTTTTACCTAATAGGTTATTCATCTCGTTGGGATCTTCATTGAGGTTATAGAGTACATCCAATACTTTCGATTCTACTGAGTATGGAACCATCATTTTCCAACCATCTTTTACAATCATGTAATTGGGTGAGGTATCTCCTCTGTAATTCCATTCAGTGACTACAAATTGACCATAATCGGTATCTTTTCCATCTACAAGGTCTCGTAGACTTTGCCCATCGGCATCATGCCCTTTAATATTGAGGTAGTCTAAAATTGTAGGGAAGATATCGATGTGTGAAACATATCCTTCAACTGTTGTATTCTTATCAATTTGCTTAGGTAATTTTAGTAGCAATGGAATATGAGCGGATTCTTCGTAGAAGATATTTTTTTCTCTTAATCCGTGTGCTCCCAACATTTCGCCATGGTCGCTGGTAAATACAATTAAAGTGTTGTCAGAAAGTCCTAACTCATCAATTTTATCAATTATTTGTCCTACCCAATGATCAATTTCAGAAATTAATCCATAGTAGTTTGAAATCATATATTTGATTTTCTCTGGATCTGAATATTCCGGTAAATTCTTCTTTCCATTCGAGAATTTATAGGGAGAATTTTTCATGTCGTCTCCAATACTCACTGGTGGAGTCATTTTCTTAGGATCATACATGCTGTAGAAAGGTTCAGGAACAATCATGGGTGCATGTGGTGAATGAAAAGAACAAGTAATACTAAATGGCTGATCTTTTAAGCGTTCAATGGCATTCATGGTTTCTTGTGCTTGGAAAGCAGTAATAGAATATTCCTGAGGGATGTTTAATCGACCATGAAAGTTAGGCTGAGAAGCTTTTTGTTTTTTTATTTCTTGATAATCCTTTCCGTAAAACTTGTCAATTGGGTCTGGCGAATAGGGCCTTTTGGTAAAACGATCCAGATGCTCACCATCTTTTAGAGGTCTTTTTGATAAATGTCCATTGAGCCAATCCTGATACATAAAATTTTGTCCACCATGATCAAATGCTGATTTACCACTTTTAGCATTCAACTTAGGATTGGAGTATACTTTTGCCTTATTGGACATGACATGCCACTTACCATAGTATTCACAGGTGTAGCCATTTTCCTTTAGAATTTCATCAAAGGTAGGAGCTTGCATCACCTTCTCTTTTCTGTAGTAATACGTTTTATCGTTGGTATTTACTCCTGTGTTTTCCACTGTTAACCCTGTAAGAATAGAGGAACGGGCAGGGCCACAAACTGCACAAGCAGAATAAGCATTAACAAAGTAAGCTCCGCTTTCACCTAATCGGTCCAGGTTTGGAGTTTTCAATACTTTATTACCTGCTAACCCTAAGGCCTTGTATTGTTGCTGGTCAGTAATGATAAATACAAGATTGGTTTTCCTTTTCTTTGGCGGGTTAGAAGCCCAGATATGCCCACATAAACTGAAGACAATGATAGAAAATAATATATGTTTCATTTCATCTAATTTTTAAAAAATGGGTAGTATTACTTTATTCACTTCAAAGGTGTATTCAACTTCGTCCCAACTTTTTTAGCTGTTTCCAAATACTGATTTAATTCCTCTGCTTTTTTAGGATACTCATGAATTAGATTTTCCTGTTCAGAAGGATCCTTTTTGTAATGATAAAGCTGAGCATGCAAAGACTTATCTTTTGCGTTACTGTCTTTGGCTTCGATAAATTTCCATTCTAGATCACGTACTGCTTTTCGACCTTTTGCATCCCGATGTATTAATGGAGCTCTTTGATATTTTGCCTTAGATGTATTGATTGCCTTTTTAAAACTAAAACTATCAACAGCATCATTTTTACCAAGTTCTTTTACATTGATATAATCTGCAAGAAAAGCATAAATATCAACGGTACTAACAATACTTTCCGATGTATTTCCTTTTTTAATACCATCAGGATGATTAACAATAAAAGGAACTCTTAAACCACCATCCCATATGGTATGTTTATCTTCCCTGTAAGTACCGTTAATTTGAAGCCCTTTATTAATCGCAAAATTCTCCGGCATGATATCTTTCTTATGAGGGATATCCCCTCCGTTATCACTTGTAAAGATAATAACGGTATTTTCTCTCAGATTATTCTTTTCTAGGTAGTTTATTAATATGCCCAAGCATCGATCAATGTCTTGAATAAAATCACCGTAAGCACCTGCATTACTTTTTCCTCTCATTTCAGGACTAGGAGTGATAGGGTGATGAACAGCTACGGAGGAGAAATATAAGAAAAAGGGTTGCTCTTTGTCCAAAGTATCTAACCATTGTATAGATTTTTCAGTCAAGTCATTCATTACTTGCTCTGTCACTCTCTGTGGAGCATCATACCCTTTGTATTGTTTTCCATAAAATGATCGGCCATAAGGTGATAGTTTCTCTGAGCGAAGGCCATAAACTTTATCATTCTCTACATAAATTTTATGGACATCGTCCAAGTTATTCGGAACAGTAAAACTATAATTAAATCCGTGGCTATTTGGACCATGTTTAATAGTACCTAATAAATTCTTGAATTCCTTTTCATTGTAACCTAAATGCCATTTTCCAATGGCTGCAGTGGTATATCCAATAGAGTTCAGATATTCTGGAAGTGTCTTTGTCTCTTGGCGGATTAAAGCTGGTGCAGATGGACTAACTACCCCTTTTTGTAATCGACTTCTCCAGGAATACTCACCTGTGAGTAAACCATAACGGGTTGGAGAACATACCGACCCAGTTGTAAAAGCATTATTAAATTGAACGCCTTCTTTCGCCAATTGATTAATGTTAGGTGTCTGTACTAATGCTTCAGAGGCTCCATAAACATTGGTAGAACCAAACCCGAAATCATCAGCTAAAAACAAAATGATATTTGGCTTTTTATCTTGAGCCACTGCAAGATTTACCATGCTAAGGCTCAGTAGAATTATAATTTGAAGTGTCTTTTTCATGATCAATGATATGCTATGCTCTAAAGTTTAACCACTCCAGATATATTTCTATTTTTAATAAGTTCTACTCGTTTTGAATTACTATTTGTAAGCCATTCAATTAAATAGCCTTTCAACTCCTCTACTTTTTCTTTGTACTTATAAGCCTCGGGATTTTTACCAATCAAATTATTCATCTCATGAGGATCATCATTAAGATTGAACAAGACATCCAACTCTGGTTTTTTGGCGGCATACGAAGTTAGTAATTTCCACCCATCGTTAGTAACCACCATATAGTTCGGTTGTTTTGGACCATTATAATCCCATTCTGTTACAGTAAATCTTCTGTCATCATTTCCTTCTATCAGTGTTTTTAATGATTGACCATCTCTTTTTCCTCCATTAACGTTGAGATATTCCATAATAGTAGGGTAAATATCGATGAGTGAAACTGGACTAGTCACCTGAGTCGGTTGTATTTTACCTGGGTACCACATAATCAGTGGAACATGTGCTGACTCCTCGTAAAATACATTTTTTTCTCTCATGCCATGTGATCCTAACATTTCACCATGATCACTAGTGAAAATTACTAGTGTATTTTTATCCATATTGTATTTCTTAAGGTCCTTCATGATTGTTCCTAAGTAGTGATCAATTTCACTGACTAGACCAAAATAATTTGACATCATAAATTTTACTTTATCAGGGTCACTATATTCTGGCATCGATCTTCTATTATTTCCATTTTTATAAGGAACATTATCCATAGTATCTCTTAAACTCTTTGGCATGGGCATATCTTCTGTTTTGTACATACCATACCAAGGTTTTGTAGGTAACATCGGTGCATGAGGAAAGAAATAAGAGAGAGTGATACTAAAAGGTTTCTCTTGTTTAGAGGCCCTTTTTAAGGCTTCTCTTAGTGTCGAGGTTTGATAAAAAGTAAGACTCAGTTTCTTAGGAAGGTGTAATTGCCCATGTCCATCGGGTTGTGTAATTTTTAGTTCCCTGTCATTATCAACATGATGTCTGCGGTAATCTTCATCTTTTTTATATCTAAGGTCAATAGGATCAGGAGTATAGAAGTTTCTGAAGTATTTATCTCTTAAATCGTACTCTGTTTCCTTATGTCCCTGAGCAATCATATATTCTTTTACCTTTTCTTGATAAATTTTCTTATTTTTAAGAGTATAAACATTTTGATTATTTACTGTATAGGAAAATTCAGAATACCCTTCCGATAAATGGATGGGCGAATGGTATTTTCCTAGGTACTCTGTATAATATCCATTTTCAACTAATATTTGATCGAATGATGGCAGATCACAATAAGCTCCTTCTTCAGGATTTTTATAGGCGTATTGATTTTTTCGGACTCCATGGTTTTCGACAGTCTGTCCGGTGAGTATAGATGTTCTTGCGGGTGCACATACAGCACATGGAGTATAGGCATTAGTAAAGTAGGCCCCTTCGTCTGCTAATTTATCTAAGGTAGGCGTTTTTAAGAATTTAAAAACATTGGCTTTGCCCAAGGCATCGAACCTTTGTTGATCAGTTATAATGAATAACACATTAGTTTTTTCGCCGTCTCCACCAAAAGATAGAATTGGTGTAATTAATGTAGTAAGGATTTGTATAAGTAATAAGCACTTCAACTTCATATTCATTTCTTTAAAGTTTGTGTTTAAAAACATGATTGATACAAACCTATTCTTTGAGGCTAAAATTAAATTAATACGGACTTAATTCTGATTAATTGGCTATGATGAAGAGAATTGAAATAATTATTTAAACTTTTAAAATCTGACGTTAACTGACCTTATTAAGCGGTATTTTTTTATTAATAATGGGTTTAATTACACTTAAAATAGTCGATTAAGGCTTGATTAATGCATTAATTGGAAAAAATTAATGGCACTATCCTAAACTTGAATATCAGAAAAATAAAATGATTTTTTATCGACCGCAGATAAAGTAATTATCACTGATGAAATGAATGTTAAAAAACTAGCGTAGAGAAGAATGAAACTAAAGTTACTCTTTTTACTACTTATGTCATTATGTTCATCTGGCATTCTAACTGCACAAGTAGAAGTAGAAAAACGAATTATTACTGGACAAGTTTTTTCAGAAGAAGATAATATCTCCTTGCCCGGTGTAAATGTTAGAGTGAAAGGTACTAATTATGGTACAATCACAGATATAACAGGAAACTATTCACTGAATGTTGATACAGGAGATACCCTAGTATTTTCTTATATCGGTATGGTATCTAAAGAAATCTCAATAGCGAATCAAAAAGTTGTTGATGTGTCCTTAGAGGTAGAAGTGGAACACTTAAAAGAGGTGGTGGTCACCGCTCTCGGTATTAGTAGGGAGAAAGAAAGCCTAAGTTATGCTACACAAGGTGTTGAAGGGGAATCTTTAACAGAGGTAAAACAGGCTGATGTCATCACGAACCTTGCAGGTAGAGTGGCAGGTGTACAGATAACAGGAGCCGACTCACCTACAGGAACGAGTAGAGTAGTGATTAGAGGAGCTACTTCACTTACTAAAGACAACCAACCGTTATATGTTGTTGACGGTGTGCCGATTGATAGTGAAGGTGGTGACACTGGTGTTTCATTAGCAGGAGGTTCCGATAACATTGATTACGGTGGAGCAACAAGCTTTATTAATCCTGAAGATATTGCTGATATTCAGGTACTAAAAGGAGCTAACGCTGCTGCCCTATACGGTTCAAGAGCTGCGAATGGTGTAATTATGATCACTACTAAGAAAAGTTCTTCAGCAAATGAGAGCTGGGGAGTTACTTATGGATTGAACTACCAAATCAGAGAGATTACGCAATACCCGGATTTCCAAAATGTATATGGAGCTGGTAGTAATACAAGAGTTGGCTCATCACAAAATCACTTTGACTACGAAACGGGACTTCCTGATTTATACAATTTCAGAAGATCTTGGGGTGCACCGATGGTCGGTCAAGAGGTACTAAGCTATAATGGTCAAGTGGGTACTTATGATGCTCAACCAAATAATATCAAAGACTTTTTCCAAAGAGGTAGAAACATCACGAATAATTTAACCCTACAGAAGAAAGGGGAGAAAGGATCTCTTTACCTTTCTTATTCGAACATGGATGCAACGGATATCATTGAAGGTTCGAACCTACAAGTGAGAAATACCTTTAATGTTAGAACAACAAGAAAGTTTACAAAATATTTAGAAGCAGATGTAAAAGTGACTTATGTTTCTGAGAAAACAACCAACCGTATTCAAAAGAATGGTAGTGAGAAGAACCCTTACAATTCTTTTATCTACATGCATAGAAATGTGAAGTTAGAAGAGTTGTCTCCTTGGAAAGATGAGTTTGGAAACGAAATTGGACAAGTTGAGGATTTCTTTAATCCTTATTGGGCAATGAACGAGAATAAGAATGAAGATACTCAAGAGCGATTTTTACCGGTAGTTTCTTTGAAATCAAAAATTTCAAAAGACTTAAATGTTCGCGTAAGAGTAGGTGGAGATGTAAGAATGAGAAAAGGATATGTGTTTAGTAATATGGGGGCAGCTTTAGACCCTGATGGCATGTATCAGATGATCAATAGAAATACACAAGTTTGGAACTACGAAGGCTTTATCAACTATAAGAAACGTTTCGGTAAGATCGACTTCTTTGCAACGGCTGGTGCCAGTAGATTTGATAAGAGCATCGACTTCACTAATTCAGTGATCAATACATTAATTGTTCCTGATGTTCCAAGTGCATCGAATGCAGCGACACTTCCAATCGTAACACAAGGCGTTGACAATAAGAGAATACACTCTGTGTTTGCAACATCATCTATAGGATATAATAATGTGATTTACCTTGACCTTTCAGCTAGAAATGACTGGAGTTCATCTTTACCAGAAGGACATAATTCATATTTCTATCCAAGCTTAGGTACTTCATTTGTGTTTACCAATGCTTTAGATATTGGTAGCTCGGTACTATCGTTTGGTAAGATTAGAGGATCCATAGCACAGGTGGGTAACGATACTGGTTTTAACGAATTGAACAACACATTCAATTATGGCGGAAACTACAATGGTATGGCTTGGGTCACTAATCAGACTATGTTGAGAAACCCTGACCTTAGACCTGAAACGACTAATTCTTGGGAAATAGGTTCTGAGTTAAAATTCTTCAACAATAGAATCAGCTTGGATGCCACGTACTACAACAACAGAACTTACGATCAGATTATTAGAATTGACTTGCCTAGTGGAGCCGGTTATCAAACAAAAATGATCAATGCAGGTGAAATTCAAAACCGAGGGGTAGAATTAACTTTAGGCGTATCTCCAGTTCAAACAAATAATTTCCAATGGGATATGATGGTGAACTGGTCGAAGAATATTTCAAAGGTAAATTCATTGTACAAAGACCCAGCTTCGGGGGCAGAATTGGATAGAATAGAATACAGAGGTTATTCGACTGTTTCAGTAAACGCTGAAGTAGGTTATCCATTCGGTGTGATCAGAGGAGAAAAATGGTTAACGGATGATGAAGGTAATAAATTAGTAAGTCCTGATGGTTTACCGATTGCGAATCCAAATCAGATTCTTGGAAATGCTCAACCAGATTGGCTAGGTTCGATTAACAACTCTTTCAGATTTAAAAACTTTGATCTTAGCTTCTTGATTGATGTAAAAATGGGAGGCGATTTATACAGTGTATCAAGATCAAAAGCGGAAACTTGGGGTAATACAGCAAATACTGTTGAAGGACGTGAAGATTATTGGTTCAGTAGTATCGTTCTTGGTGAAAATGCCAGTGAAAGAAATGGTGATGGTTTGTACGGAACAGAATACGATGATAGCGAAAGGTCGAAAGGTATATTACTAGATGCGTATGAAGCTGTACAAAATCCGGAAACAGGAGAATGGGAAAAGGTTGGAAAAAATACGACTTATGTTTCTCCTCAGAACTTTTTCCAAACAGGTACATCCAACGCCAAAGAGTTTAACTTATATGATGCTTCTTATGTGAAATTAAGACAAGTTTCGATTGGTTATAATATTCCTAAGAGCTTCTTAAAACGATTGAAAATTGAAGCAGCGAAAGTCTCTGCAGTAGGTAGAAACTTATGGATTATCTATCAAAACACACCACATGGTTTAGATCCAGAAGCAGCATCATATTCAGGAAATGGTCAAGGTATTGAGCTAGGTTCTTTACCACCAACATCTTCGTTAGGTCTTGATTTCAGAGTATCATTTTAATTAGAAGAGCATGTTTAAGAAATATATCAACAATATCATTATCGCAAGTGCAATTCTATGTAGTGCATCGAGTTGTACACAAGACTTTGAGGAGTTAAATACCAACCCTCATGAGTTTCAGACTGCTACACCGGATGTATTGTTCCCTGGTGTTGTAAAAAAATCGTTGGATGTGGTGAAAGGTGATCCTGCCAATAAAATGTATTTACAATACTCACATTATACTACTGCAGGTGGAGGTCCTTACAATACTTATTGGTATTCTGATCCTCTAGGAGAAAGCTGGTGGGAAGATTTTTATACTCAATTGATTATGGATCTTCAGTCTATCATCGACCTTTATGGAGATAACCCAAGATATGTCAACCAAGTGGGTATGGCCAAAATTTATAAGTCATACTTGGCTTCTGTGATTTTAGGAACTTGGGGACCAATGCCTTACTCTGAAGCATGGCAACAAAAACTAAGTATTGGTTTTGATAGTGAAGAAGAAGTTCTAGAAAGCTTATTAACGACACTTTCAGAAACGTATGAAGTAATGGAAACAGGAGAGGACACAATGGATGATCCTATTTTCCATGGAGATATCGACAAGTGGAGAAAATTTGCGAATACATTATCGTTAAAATTAGCCTTACGTTACCAAAATATGGGTGCGAACATTACCGATTTTGGTAAGTTAGCAATGGAGAGAGAAGCTGATTTGATCGGTATGGAATCTGAATCAGTAGTTGCTGCATGGGGTACTCTGGAAGAAAACTGGAATTACTTCTACAGAGAATTCAGACACCAAAATAGTAGCAGTCAATTACAACGATTCAGTCACGTTTTCTATACACAACTTAGAGATCTAAAAGATCCAAGAGTTGAAGTATATGCACAGGCTCCTGTTTTGGGATATACATTAAGAGATACTTTAACTACTCAAACAGATGAGAGAGTAGTGGTTGAATACAATGCACCTTTTGTAGGTAAACCAAAATCAACGACACCACATGATAATTGGGCGTTGACGGATCAACAAAATCCATATAGTGGTTTAGGAGATGATAGTTTCTCTGATATTTCAGAGAAGTATTATGCAAAAGACTATGCTCCAACCATCTTAGGCTATGCTGAAACTTGTTTTATGAAAGCAGAGGCAAAATTACTTCACTGGGGTGGTGGACAATCTGCCGAGGCCTACTATAACGAAGGAATTAGAGCTTCATTTGCTCAGCATGAAATCTCTGAGAGTGTAGATACTTACCTAGAGAATGATGGAGTGAAATGGGGAACAAAGTCTGAAGGAGTTAGAGATTATAGATCTATTGTTACTGCAAAAGTTGAAAATGGTCCAATCGAACAAGTATTAGTTCAACGATGGATTGCAGGTTTCTTCCAAGGCTTTGATGCTTGGTGTTTAATTCGAAGAACAAACGGAATATTTGATCTGCCTCCTCATTTCAATTCAGATCAAAATGGTGTGGGACAAGCAACGAATCTTCCGGAGAGAATTTTATTCCCTACAAAGGAGCAAAGGTTAAACACGAATGGATATTATCAAGGATTGGCTCATCTTGGTGGTGCTGATTTCTTAAATACAAGATTGAAATTATCAGTTCCAAAAAATTATAAAGATTGGGGAGCGATGAACCCTATCATGAATACCGATGTACTGAGATACTATTATGGTACGACGCTAGAAGAATACGAAGCGGCAGGAATTGATTTTGAAATTATCGAGAGACTATAACATCTGACTTATGAAAAATATATATAAACTTAGCCTTATCTGTGTTTTTGCATTTTTTGGAATATCATGTGAACCAGAAAATGAAACAATCGAAGAGCATCCTCTAAGTCAGGAAATTGAAGAAATTCCAGTGACACAAGATTACTTGGTTGGGGCACTTTATACTCAAAATAAATGGAATCCAGCTATAGAAGAAGTACCATTGGCAGGGCAATATGAAAACGGAGATGCTACAGCAATGAAACAGCATATAGAATGGGCCACAACAGGAGGTGTAGATTTCTTTATGTTTAGTTTTAGAGAGTCTTCAAACTCTTTGGATGTAAGCATGATCGAAGCTTTTAGAGAGCAGAATACTGAGAAAACAATGAACTTCTCTATCCGTTTAAATATCGGACCTTTCAATTTGGATGAAGACAATACCTTGGAAGATATTGGTAGAGTAGATGATTTGATAGAGATTTTCCAACAAATGATTCCTTACTTTCAAGATTCTACTTACCAGAAAATTGATGGTAAATACTTAGTAAGTATCATTGGAGCACATAACGTACATTGTAATGATCTACAGGATGTATACCGTCAGATCAGAGAAACAATGAGTGCTGAAGGATATGAACTGTATCTTTTAGGTGAACAAGGAAATGGTTGGGTGCCTCCAGCTAGATTTTCGATGTTTTATGAAAATGCTCTAGACGCAGTTTCATTCACAACCATGTTCAACGACAACTATTATGACCGTTATTCTGCATTTCCACAATACTTGGACTTGCATTGGGATTATAGTAAAGACTATTACATGAATGAAAAAGGTGGAATAGAATGGGTACCTACGGTAGCACCATCTTTCGATCCATTAATTGCTAAGCCGACGAGTACTTCTTACAAACATGAAAGAAAGGATCAATACTTTAAAGATGTATTGAATGTGGCAAAGAAAAATATTGGCTCCTCTCGCTTAATGATTATCAACTCATTCAATGATTGGGAAGATGATACACAATTAGAGCCTGGAGAGAGTTACGGAACGACTTCTTTAGAAATACTTAGACAACAAACTAAGGTCAACTAAAACTTCAATCTGAAATCAAAATATTAAAATGAAAATAACGAATTTATTGGTTCTGGCACTCCTTTGTATGGGGTGTCAGAAATATAGTACTGTTGGTAAAGAAGAACTATCAGATAAGCTTTCTTATGTCGATCCTTTTGTAGGAACGGGATACCATGGGCATACTTTTCCGGGAGCAACAACACCAAACGGAATGGTACAATTAAGTCCAGATACTCGTTTTATTGGTTGGGATGCATGTGGAGGATACCATTATTCTGATTCTTCAATTATCGGGTTTTCACACACTCATCTTTCAGGAACAGGTATTGGTGATTTAGGGGATGTGCTTATTATGCCTTTTACAGGTGAGGTACATACACAATATGGTGATGCAGAAAATCCAGATTCGGGATATAGATCGCGTTTTGATCATGATAATGAATCAGCTGAACCGGGATACTATAGCGTTCTTTTGAAGGACTATAATATTAAAGCAGAATTAACGGCTTCAACAAGAGTAGGCTTTCATCAATATACATACCCTGAAACAGAAAATGCAGGAATGATTCTTGACTTAACAACGGGTATTGCGAACAACAAGAACTTAGAGAATACAATTAAAATCATTAGTGATACTGAGATTGTTGGTGTAAAAAGCACAAAAGGTTGGGCAAGAAAACAACATGTTTACTTCTATGCTAAGTTCAATAAACCATTTAGATATACTCTTTATGGTAATGACAAAGTAGTAGAAGGAAAAACATATACAGGTAAACACGGAAAAGCAGTACTACAATTTGCTACTTCAGAAGCAGAAAAAGTACAAGTGAAAGTAGGTATTAGTAGTGTAGATATCGATGGTGCAAAAAACAACCTAGAAAAGGAAATAAACCATTGGGATTTCGCTCAAGTAAAAACAGAAGCATCGGGAAGATGGTCAGAGAAAATTGCTCTGATAGATGCAAACAGTAAAAATGAAGAAAACTTGAAGATATTTTATTCTTCAATGTATCATTCATTTATAGCTCCTATGACGTTCTCAGATGTAGATGGACGATACAGAACTATTGACCAACAAATTAAAAAAGATACTCAGAATACTGCTTACACTGTATTTTCTCTTTGGGATACTTTTAGAGGTCTTCACCCATTAATGACGATCATTCAGCCTTCACAAAACCAAGGATACATCCGTTCGTTATTAAAAAAATATGATGAAGGTGGATTACTTCCAAAGTGGGAACTAATGGGAAATTATACTGGAACAATGATTGGATATCATGCGGTACCCGTTATTGTAGATGCATATATGAAAGGGGCTAGAGACTTTGATGTTGAAAAAGCTTTTCAAGCGATGCTAGAAGCAAGTCAGTACAACGAAGGCAAAGAGTTTGTCGCTTATGATCCTGTCGTAAAGGAAAAAATGATGCCTATGGGCAAATATTATAATCAAACCTTAGGTTATATCCCTGCAGACAAAGAAAATGAATCTGTTTCTAAAGCATTAGAGTATGCTTACAATGATTACTGTATTGCTGTTATGGCCAAAGATCTTGGTAAAATGGAGATCCATAAAAAATACATGGAACGTTCGAAAAGATACCAAAAATACTATGATCCAAAAACAGGTTTTATGCGTGGCAAATTAAGTACCGGAGGTTGGAGAGAGCCATTTGATCCGAAGTTTAGTCAACATAGAAAAGATGATTATACGGAAGGCAACGCATACCAATGGAGTTGGTTTGTACCGCATGATGTAGAAGGATTAAAAGACCTAATGGGAGGGGAGACTTATTTCGAAGAAAAATTAGACTCTTTATTTACTACAAGTTCACAATTAGCAGGTGAACATGCGAGTGCAGATATTACAGGTATGGTTGGTCAGTATGCTCATGGTAATGAACCAAGTCATCATATTGCTTACATGTATAACTATATCAATGAACCTCATAAAACGCAGTATATGGCAGACTACTTACTTCAAAATCATTATTCTGCTACACCAGAAGGAATAATTGGTAATGAAGATTGTGGTCAGATGTCTGCTTGGTACATTTTAAGTAGTATCGGTTTTTATCCAGTATGTCCAAGTGAAACGACTTATGCTATCGGTAGACCATTGTTTGATAGCGTTAGTATTCAATTAGAAAACGGTAAAAACTTCACTGTAAAGACGATCAACAATAAAATTGAAAATAAGTACATCAAGAAAATCACACTTGATGGGGTGGATTTGAAAAAGCCTTTTATAGATCATAGTGATATCATGGAAGGGAAGACACTAGAAGTAACGATGACTGATGAACCTATGACAGAAAATATCTTTATGTAAATAATAAATTATTCACTTCCACCCATTAGTTAGTAGCAATGGATGGAAGTGAATATCACTTTGACTTAAATATAAATACCATGTATCGTAACACTATTACTAATGCTATAATACCGAATTTGGAAAGAAAATCACATACATTTGAGATTACTGTTTTCAACCAAAAAGAGCATGATAAATAAGGTGAAATAGCCTCTCAATGAGATAATTTGTTTAAACAAAAGAAAATTGTTGTTGGTTTTTTAAATTCATTATGAATTTACATTTCAAATGACTACTTTTCTGAAAGAAAGAATATTAGTTGAATAAAAATCTATCTACGCACTGACCACTTCATTGAGTTACTTATTTTTTAATCTTTACTAAACAGGTTGCATTTATATGAGAAAGTATTTTTACTTTTTACTCACTTTACTAGTTTTTGCCTTCCATTCTGTTGTCAGTCAACCCGCTGGTTTACAATTTGGTAGCCACGAATCATTAATTGATCAACGTACTGGTCTAAAATTAATGGATGGTAAGAAATTAAATGTAAATGAGGAATTAGAACTGACTGTCGATGTATTTTTTAATAGATCACCGAAACACTACTTTGGTTATATCTTAAGAATAATAGATGATAGTCATCGGAACATCGATATTGTATATAATTACAAGTCGAATAGGTTTAATGATTTCAGTATTATCTACGACCATCAATTAACGCCTATAAAATTTAACTACAAAAACAGAAGAAACGCATTAAATAAAAAGTGGAGGAAACTTAAGTTTAAATTAGACGTCAAGAACAATGAAATTTCTTTGAGCCTTGACGATAGAACTTATTCTTACAAAGTAGAGAATGGGATTCCTCCAATGAAAGGACTGAAATTTTATTTTGGTGCCAATAATAACCCTTATTTTAAGGCACATGATGTGCCTCCAATGACCCTGAAAAATCTTCAAATTACTTCTGATAACACTGGGTACACTTGGCCTCTAGACGAGAAAGAAGGTGAAGTGGCACATTGTAAAGATAATCCCGAGTACAATGGTAAAGTGATGCACCCAATTTGGGTAAAACAGACTCATTCAAAATGGGATGCTTCTTTTAATGAAACAATTCAATCAGGTTTATACTGTTTCTTAGAGAATGGGTCAGGTATGTACTTTGTTAAGGATAAAAACTTATACCGCCATGACTTTCAAACCTCAGAAACAAAGAAGGTAGGTCCTTTCGCAATCGACCTAAAATCAGATGTACGTAATCGTTTAGTAAAGAATGGGAATAAACTATTGGTGTATAACCTCAAAAAAGATTTTGTTTATTCTTATGATATTAAAAGCCAAAAGTTTGAAAAGTTTAGTGCAGATTATCCAATAAGTCAAACAGCAACACACCATGCTCAGTGGTTTGATAAGAACAATAAATCAATTATGATTTTTGGTGGTTATGGCAATCATGAATTCAATAGCCATTTTACAAAATACGATATAGAGAAAAATAATTATACCGATATCAATGTAACAGGTGATAAAATCACCCCTAGGTATTACACCGGTGTCGGCTATGGCAAAAAAGGGCATGTATATTTATTTGGTGGATATGGGAGTGTATCAGGGCAGCAAATTATTAATCCTGAAAACTTCTATGACCTGTATGAGTTCAATGAAAATACATCAACATTAAAGAAAGTATTTACTTGGGATACTCCATCAGATTCTTTTGTTTCTGCAAGGTCAGTAGTTGTTGATACTACTGATAATCAATTGTATGCTCTGACTTTTGATAACCATAAGTTTAAAAACGAAATTACCCTAAGAAATTATGATCTAGCTTCTGGAGAAATGAAAATATTCCCCGTGGCTATTCCTTTTAATTTTAGTGATTTAAAAACGGTTGTGGACCTTACTTTTGATACTCAATACCAGAAGCTATATGCTATTTTAATTGAGAAAGTAGGGGTAGAATCACAGATAAAAGTGTTCTCATTAAATTTAATGGGAGGATTTTATATTCCAGAATTACCAAAAGAGACTGCAGAAATTGTGGCTGTTGAGGATGAGCCTGCATCATGGAACCTAGTTCTATTTATGGCGACCTTCTCTCTACTAATGGTAGGTGTTGTTATCTGGAGAAAATCTAGAAAAACAATTGAGGATAAGACTGAAGAGTCGTCTCAAACTACAACGGTGATTGAAAAAACTGAGTCGGCATCTTCGGATGTTTTAGCTACCAAAGAAGAACCAAAACCAAAGTCTGAACCTGTTGTAGAAACCGTTACAATTGAGGAGCCTGTTAAAGTCCAACCACCGAAAGTAAAGAAATCAACTATTAACTTCTTTGGAGGTTTTAGAATCTTTGATAGTACTGGAAAAGACATCTCTAATGAATTTACTCCACTAATTAAGCAGTTGTTTATCTTGATTACCATCTCACAATATATTAATGGTAGAGGTGTCTCAGCAGATAAAATGATAAAACTGTTTTGGTATGATATGCCATTGAGTAAGGCAAGAAACAATAGAGGAGTAAACCTTACCAAATTAAGAAGGTTATGTAAAACCATAGGTGAGGTTAAGTTTTTGAAAGATGCTGATTTCTGGAAGTTAGAAATTGGAGAGGAAGTGAATATTCCTTTCTTCGAATTGAAAGAATTATTAGTAAAACCTCAATCACGAGAAACGTTATTGAAAATATTAGAGATTCTTGATACAGGTAAGTTACTATTAGGTACGGATTACGAGTGGATGGAAGAGATGAAGGCTGAAATCGTCAATCATCTAATCGAAACGTTGTATGGATACCTTACTTCATCAGAAGTGAAACTATCTAATCAGGAAAAACTAAAAATTAGTGATACTATTTTACAATATGACCATATCCATGAAGAAGCTACTTTGATTAAATGTCAACTGCTTTCTTCACAAGGAATGCATAGCGTAGCAAAAGATATTTTCAATAAGTTCAAGGATGAATATGAATCGATTTACGATGAAAAATTCGATATGCATTACAATGAATTCTTGAGAGAAATGGGAAATACCTATTAAAAGATAAACTTATACTCAACAGAGCGTAAAAAAGATGTTGAATCGTTTCGTTGATTCAACATCTTTTTTTATGAACAATATCCTAAATTGAAAACATTGAATATTATGCTGTATCAATTCATTAAGGTATCAATTGAATACTTACAGCTCCTCCTCTAACAGAGAAAGAATTGTCGTAAAACTGATCTTCATGAGTGAGGTACAACATTGTCATATCATCACCAACATTTCCATTATCTTTATAACCATAGTTTAAGTCAGAATTACTAGATTCTTTTCCATTATCAGTAGCGATAACCACTAAGAAAGGTCCTTCTTCACCATTATGATCAATACTTGCTTTCGTATTATGAAATTGCAGGTTTTGTGTTTCTCCTGTACTAATTAACCCATCATAGGTAAGTACAGATAATTTAGCAGCAGCATTTTTAGTATTGATTTGTCCATGCACATTTTTATTTTCATTATTGACTTGACGAACCCAAACTTCAGCACTTTTATCATCATCACCTCCGTATGCTACTTTTGTCCAGTCGCCTCCTTCTACGGTAGATTCTTTTTCATAACTTCCAGCAGGAGGGTTACCATGACTTGCAGAAAGGATTAAGAATTCGGTAGTACCCACCACACTTTTGTCGATAATAATGTCTTGGTTTCCACTCATTCTAACGTAAGGAAGAATAGCCAATGAAAAGTCCTCCCAAACAATTTCTTTGGCTTTGGGTGCTTCTACCTCAATCATAACAGGTGCACTAGTAGTGTTGTTGTCCTTTTCATCTTTCATTTTTAGAACAATCTCATATGTTCCTGGCGTGAGATGGTCAATGGTAAAATCATAAGGAGCTTCTTTATTGATATCATAGTAGTTTCCATCAATCCAAAGCCTTACACTTTTTATACCGTCACCATCCGAACTAGTAGAAGTGATATGAATAGGTTCCCCTTCCTCAAAAGTATCTCTATTAGAAATAGAATTGATAGTAATAGAACCAGGAGCATTGGCTTCAACGATTGTAATCGTAATCACTTCACTATCGTGGTTTACTCCATCTGCTCCATTAGCTCTTACCATTAAGGTATGCTCACCTAAAGGCAATCCATCAACGGTAAATACATAAGGAGCTTCTTTGTCATAGCTATGGAACTCTCCATCAATCCACAATCTACAAGCAACAAGGTCGACATTTTCATCTGTCAATCCTTCCACTGTAAAAATGGAACCTTCAGAGATAGTGGATCCTTCAAGAGGAGTTTGTATCGCCACTACTTCACCCTCAGAAAGGGTATTTCTTGCTGAAGACGTCAATTCAAGACCTTCTTCCGTTGTAGTTTCAGGAAGAACATCTTTGGTACATGCTCCAAAAAGTACCATGTTTGAAATAAGTAATAATACTGATAGTTGTTTACATTTCATTATCATGCTTGTTTAAATAAAAATTGTAAAAAGAGCTAGTTTGGATGTAAATGATGATTTTGAATCATGAATTACACCTGTTCTAGTGTTCGCTGGCTATGTTTTTAGAATTGTAATTGGATTTTTTTGTTAGTAGAGTAGTGTCACTATGAAGTATCTTCTTGATTAAGTGCGTTTACCTTTTTCACACTAATTATTTGGTATTAATATCAAAAAGGAGTTAATCGATTTAACTAAAAGAGTTGTTCATTTCATTAACTAATTCAGGTGGTCGTTTAAATTTTGCATAAAAGTAGCATCGACCATTAATTAAACGTTAATTGCCCAAAATTTCAGTAGACTTTATCGATCATTTTGAGGGGACAAAAATTTTATATTAACCAACTGGATATTAATGTTCAATTAATCTAATATTTGAGTACTTTTCTACTTTTACATTATCCACAAGGATAACTATTGAACGGATTATTAAGATTTGAGTGAAATGAGATTACAAAAAATATATACAATAGGGTTGGTAGCATTTTTTAGCTTACTAATGTTATTGGCTTTTAAAAAGAAGAAAGAAAAAATTAATTATCCTTCCTATAAAGGATTAGTGATGTGTGGTTATCAAGGTTGGTTTCGAACACCAGGCGATGGTGGTGCCCGAGGTTGGGTACATTACGGAACAAAAAGTTTCAATCCTGATAATGTAACGGTCGACTTATGGCCTGATATGTCTGAATATAAAAAGACATATTCAACAGATTTTTTAAACAAAGATGGTTCTCCTGCAACTGTATTTAGCTCTTTGGATGCATCTACTGTAGATCTTCATTTTAAATGGATGAAAGAGTATGGAATAGATGGTGTTTTTGTACAACGTTTTTATAACAACTCTAAAAAAGGTCCAAGAAGAAAAGAGGCAACTCAGGTATTGAAAAATGCTTTTAAGGCTGCTAATAAGCACCAAAGAGCTATTGCAGTAATGTATGATCTATCTGGTTTAAAAAAAGAGGAAAGTTGCTATGAAACGTTAGTAAGCGATTGGCAACGATTAATTGATGAATTAAAATTTAATAAAGGCGTCAATAAAGAAAATTACCTACACCATAATGGTAAACCTTTGATCGCGATTTGGGGGGTTGGTTTTCAAGAAAGACCTTACACAGCAAAGAGTAGTGAAATTGAACGTTTTATGGATTTTGTAAAAAATGATCCCGAGTACGGTAATTTCTCTATTATGCTAGGCGTACCTACAAAGTTCAGAACCTTGGACGGTGATTGTGAGCCTGATAATTATGTACATGAAGTAATAAGAAAAGCTGATATTGTTCAACCTTGGTTTGTAGGAAGATTTAGAATGCAGCATTTGGAAAACAAAGTTTACAAAACTCAGATTGCTAAAGATGTGGCATGGTGTCAGGAGAATGCTGTAGACTATGTTCCTACTATCTATCCTGGATTTAGCTGGTATAATTTAAAACGAATGAAAGGCGAGGTGGGAA
Source organism: Flammeovirga agarivorans (assembly GCF_012641475.1). Taxonomy (NCBI): domain Bacteria; kingdom Pseudomonadati; phylum Bacteroidota; class Cytophagia; order Cytophagales; family Flammeovirgaceae; genus Flammeovirga; species Flammeovirga agarivorans. The sequence goes on from NZ_JABAIL010000011.1 coordinate 158,563, forward strand.
AAGATAATTCATTGAATGCTATACCAAGGTTAAAAGGCAAGTTCTTTAATAAACAGGTAGACTTGGCCATCGAGCATGGAGCCGAAATGTTATATGTGGCAATGTTTGATGAGATTGATGAAGGAACAGCTATTTTTAAAGCAACAAATACACCTCCAATTAATGGAACATTTTCTGATTACGAAGGGCTTCCATCTGATCACTATCTGAAGCTAACAGGTCAGGCAGGAGAAAGGTTAAAAAAGCAACAATAACACTTAGCAGGCAATCCATGAAAAAATTACTTTTATATGTACTCCTCTTTTGGAGTACCCAGACACTGTATGCTCAAAATGGAAATTACTATGTGGAATATGATGAAAACATAGTCGAAACTCCTGTGTATGAAAGTACATTATTGGAAGAGATGAGTGGAATTTGTGCCTCAAGAAGATATCCAGGACATTTTTGGGTGCACAATGATTCAGGAGATGATCCATTATTGTATTTAATTGATACACTTGGTAATGTCGTATCACATGGGCTAATCAACGATGTGAACAATAAAGATTGGGAAGATATTGTCGCTTTTGAAAAAGACGGAAAAAACTATCTGATGGTCGCGGCATTTGGTGACAATAATACTAAAAGAACACAGTATCAATTGGTATTAATGGAAGAGCCAGAAGTTGATCTTGAATCCGATACTCAATGGAATCATGATATTATCAAGGAAATAAAATATGCTTATAATGGAGGAGAGACTTCTTATAATCATGAATCTTTGGCCGTTGATTTACCGAACAATAGAATCTTTTTTGTAACCAAAAGAGGTAGTGCAAAGAATACGACTATTTATACAATCCCATTACTGATAGATGAAGATAATACCATTCATGAACCAGTAGAAATTGGAAGAGCAGATATTGATGCTGCTACTGGAATGGATATATCTTACGATAATCATAGAGCTATCATCATTAGTGTGGAAGATATGATTGAATATACCCGTAATGATGGTGAAACTTGGGAAGAAGCTTTTGCTAAAGAAGCAAAGAGAATAGTAAGACCAAGTACTGGAAGAACAGAAGCGGTTTGCTACGCTTTAAATGGACTTGATATCCATATCGTTAGAGAAGGAACTAATCATCCAATGTTTATTGTAAGAGGGAAAAAGGTTGAAATTGAAGGTGAATCTCCAACAACACCGGAAGATCCCGATGAGGATGAAACGCCTAATGATGGAGATCAAGACGATACTGATAACACTGATGACGACCAGGTTTTATCATCAGATGTTGAAGTACTCACTCAATTAAGTATCTACCCTGTTCCATCATCGGATCGATTGTTTATTCAAATGCGAGAAGGAACCATTACCGGTTATACTTTACATGGAATTAATGGAAAGTCTATCGGTACAAAATCTAAAATAGATCAAAAGAATATTTCAATAGATGTGTACAATATGGAGGCTGGTATTTATGTACTTACACTCACCACATCTTTGGGTATTTCAAAACATAAAATAGTGATTCAATAGTGAGTGTGACAAGTTTCAAAGACAAGCGAATGAAGATTAGTTTATAAAAGAACTAACAATAACAGACAATACGATTATTAATAGTGACTACTTTACTATTCAACTTATATTTCTTGTAAATCAGAGCTCTTATTTCGTAAGGGCTCTGTTTCTTTATAAGAACTGCAGATGTTAGAAAAGTATAATAATTCGATGGTTTACTTAGGCAAAGGATGATTCATGAGGAACTTGTTTTCAATTCATCAAATATGAACACAGAAATACATTAAAGTAGCATTAATGTCGAAAATATATCCATTAAGGCCATTTTTTAAGTCTTCATTAATTTGATTTTAATGAATTATTTGCCTTCGAAAATGATATTGTGAAAGCTTTTAAGCTAGATTCAAAATCTTATATAAAGTATGAAAAATCTTTTATTACTATTACTTGCATTAAGTTACTGTTCCATCGTAGTAGCTGGCGATAAAAAGAAACCAAAAAAAATGAACGTTCTTTTTATCTCTGTAGATGATTTAAATATTCACTTACCATCCTTTGGGTATACCAGTGTAAGTGCTCCCAATATTGAGAAGTTAAAAGATCAAGGTGTATTGTTTCAACAAGCCTATTGCCAATATCCAGTTTGTGGTCCATCAAGAGCTTCTTTCTTGACAAGTATGTATCCTCCTCAAACTAAAATTTTTTCAAACGGACCTCATGTTACGGATACCAGACCGGATGCGGTAAGTATTGGTAAAGTTTTCCAAGAAAATGGTTACTGGGTAGCAAATACTGGTAAAGTATATCATCCGAATGCAGAAGATTTTGAGTGGGATGCCAAAAGAACATTAAAAATGGAGGACAATGATTTAGTACTTCATCTAAAAGGGAAGTTTGAAAAAGAATATGGCCCCATTGATAACGAAGAAAAAAGAAAAGCATGGGAAGTGATCAAGAAACAATATCAAGATGATGATCGCCAAGGAAAACATGCTTTGCCATTACCTATAAAAGATGGTATTCCTTTAGAGGATGACCTGAATTTAGCCACTTTCTCAGAGTGGATCGACGAGGCATCTTACGGAGATAAACCTTTCTTTATTGCTTATGGATTCCATAAACCTCATGTGCAGTATACAGCACCACAGCGTTTTTTTGATATGTATCCGTTGGACAAAATACATCCAGAAAAAGTGCCAATTGATGACTGGAACAATAAACCATTAATTGCTTCTTGGAAGAGATATGAGGCGTTTGAAGATATCTATTTTGGACTGTCATCTATGGAAGCTAGAAAGAGATATATGCAAGGGTACTATGCTTGTATTTCATATATCGATGACATTCTTGGTCAGATGGTAAATAAGCTGAAAGAAAAAGATTTATGGGATAATACTATTATAGTATTCTTTAGTGATCATGGCTACCATATGGGTAATCATTATCTATACGGTAAAGTGTCTTTATATGAAGAAAGTGCGAAATCACCACTAATCATTAGAGTGCCTGATAACAAGAATAATGGTACATCTGTAAAGAAAACGGTAGAGTTAATTGATGTCTACCCAACGGTAACGGAACTGATTGGACTGTCTAATCCAACGACTGTAGAAGGAACAAGTTTAGTATCTCTATTGAAAAACCCTGAGGATAAAAATTTCCAAAAAGTTGCACTTACTTATGCAAAAAGAGGTAAATTAATGGGTAAGTCAATTAGAACAGATAGATATCGATACACACAGTGGGGAGAGGATGAAAACCAATCGGAATTGTATGACTACGAAATAGATCCAAAAGAATATATGAATAAAGTGAATGATCCTGATTACACTGATGTTCTTAAACAAATGAGAAAGATCTATAAAGACAAGGTCACAGAGGCAAATATTATTGATATCAAAAGTAAATAAACATAACATAAAATGAACGATAAGAAATTAATAGTGAATTTATTCCTCCTCATTTTATTTGCAGGAATAAATATCACATCATCAGCACAAGATAAACCGAATGTCATTTTCATTTTAGCAGATGACTTAGGATATGGTGATCTTCCAAAATATGGACACCCCTATACAAAAACACCTCATTTAGATAAGTTAGCTGATGAGGGAAAACGTTTTACTCAAGGGTATATGTCAGGTTCTTGGTGTATGCCAGCTAGGGCGGCATTGATGACAAGTTTATTTCCATCAAGAGAATTTCTAACGACTTTTGTTATTGACGTTGAAAAACCATCCGTTACGAGTATTATGAGTGATGCAGGATATAAGACTGCTCATATTGGTAAATGGCATATTGGAGATAACAAAAGAGGAGAAAATGCTCCACCTCCTGCAGATTATGGTATTGATCTAAGTTTTACGACTCAGAGTACTGGACCTGGTTTTACATCAAAAGATAAAAAGAAACCACATTATAGAGAGCATACAACGACGCACTATATTGACATGGCGATTGACTTTGCAAAAAGTCATAAAAAAGATCCATTCTTTATTAACCTTTGGTTGTATCCTACACATTCTTACATCGATCCACTTCCAAAATACTTAGATCGCTTTAAGGACTTAGAAGTGAATATTGATGATTTTGAATCAGAATACCAAAGAGACTTTTTAAACTTTGTCAGTGAGACTCATGATATCAATGATGCAATGAGAGCTTATTGTGCAGATGTTTCTAACCTAGATGATGAAATTGGCCGTCTGTTAGCTGCAATCGAAGAGATGGGGTTGGATGATAATACCATCATTATTTTCTCAAGTGATAATGGTCCGGGGCCGATCCTTAACAACATGAAAAAATTAAGAGAACGCTATGCTAAAAAACCGACATTAGTCAATTCAGTAGGTTCAGCAGGTCCGTTTAGACAAAGAAAAGGCAGTATGTACGAAGGTGGAATCAGAGCACCTTGGATCATTAAATGGCCGAAGAAGATTAAAGGAGGGACAACAGATGAAGAAACTATTTTTACTGGTGTAGACTTTTTACCAACAGTAGCAGGATTAACGGGTGTGGAAGTTCCTGAAATGCAATTAGACGGAGAAGATTTAAGTACTTCTGTCTTGGGAACACCTCAGAAAAGAAATAAAATCCAATATTGGAGTGATAAGCCCAATTGGCAAGTGCTAAGAGATGGTAAATGGAAAGCACATCTTCATTTAAACAAAATCACTTTATATGATTTAGAAGCAGATTTGGGAGAAACAACTGATGTTGCTTCAGAGCATCCCGAGTTAGTCAGCAAATATGGAAAACTGCTTAGAGCATGGAAAAAAGAAATCCATAAGAAACCAATACATTAATATTCAATACCCAATAGTAGCAATACTTCTGAAACTGCTATTGGGTATTCTTTTATCCTAGAACTAACACCATTTTTCCTTTAAGACATATCATTGAAATGAATTCAATCTACAAGTATAAACTCAATATCTTGTTGGGGATACTTTGCCTTATTCTATCTCAGAAGGCAAGCTCAAAGGCATTAAATACTGAACAACCACCAAATGTTATATTTATTTTTGCCGATGATTTAGGCTATGGTGATTTGGGTACCTATGGTCATCCATATATGAAAACACCTAATATTGATCGTTTGGCGAGTGAAGGAACAAAGTTTACTCGATTTTACGCAACGGGTGTTACATGTAGCCCTAGTAGAACTGGTTTTTTAACGAGTAAACACCCGGCCTCTTTCCAAAAGTATATGGCATTTCATGGCTTTTCGGGGAGAACTACAATCACAGAATTATTACACAATAACGGTTATTATGTAGGTCATATTGGTAAGTGGCATATTAGTGGTAATGAAAACCCTCCAATAGGTACGTATGGGATGGATTATATTAAAATCATGGGAAATGCCGAAGACGATGATATTGGTAGGGATGATGATATTTTCACTGAAGCAGAAAAGTTTCTTGAGAAAAGAAGTAAATCAGATCAACCTTTTTATTTAAATGTTTGGGGACATATTTCACATTATGCAGTAGACCCTAGTGATCAATTTCCAAAAGAGTTTGAGGATGTAAAGTTAGATGCTAGTCGTTTTGATAAATACTATCAGAAGAAGCTAAAAAAATCAATTGAATTGAACCAAGATATTGATCAATCTTTTAGAAACTATTTGGGAGATGTTTACTCTTTAGATTTAGCAGTTGGTCGGTTATTAAAAAAGTTAGATGAACTAGGATTAGCTGATAACACCATTGTTGTTTTCTCAAGTGATCAAGGCCCTGCTCCTGTACGCATGAAACCAAAAAAAGACCCAAAATTAGTAGCAAATATGTTGGGATGGGCAGGAGGCCTAAGGGGAGGAAAACATGAGCAATTTGAAGGAGGTGTCCGTATTCCATTTATCATTCGATATCCAAATCATGTACCTGAAGGGAAAGTAAATACAACATCAGTGCTTTCTGGTTTAGATTGGTTGCCTTCATTATGTGCTATCACTAAAACACCCTATTCGGTAAATAAATTTGAAGGGAAGGATGTATCAAAGGTTTGGTTTGGCGAAGAATCCAATCCTGAACGCTATCTATATTGGAAGACAAATTCTCCTAACGGAAGTGTATCCGTTCTAAAAAATAACTGGAAGTTACATTACATCAAGAAGGAGCAAAAATATGTGCTTTATGATCTTGAAAAAGATAAAGGAGAAACGAAAGATATTTCTTTACAACATCCTGAGATCACTAAAGAATTAATAGATAAAGCGAAGCAATGGAATTCAACATTGCCAACATCATATATAAAAGGAGAAGGGAAGAAAAATAAAAGGAAAAGCAAATGACAACTGAAGTAAAGAAAGTAAGGAAACGCCCTGCTCCAAAGCGTCCTGTAAAAAAGGTAGTTAAAAAGGAAAAAAGTAAAGGACTTAGTTCTTTACAGGCATATAATCTTTATAGAATAGTATTAATATCTTTATTAGTTGTAGCTGTAGGAATATCTGGAGGATGGAAAATACCATTTCTAGAAGAAGATACACATCCAAAGAAAATAATAGTGACGCAACCTCACTTGGAAAGTATTTTTAAAGAAGCGAAATACTTTACTGTGGATGAGCAGAAGAAATATACTGTTTACAATCAATTTAAAGACATCATTGGTTATGCGATTTCTACGCATGATTATGCAAGTCATGTTAGAGGTTTTGCAGGTGAAGTTCCGGTACTGATCGGGTTTGATAACGACTCCACTATTAAAGGAATGGAAATGCTTCAGCATAATGAATCTGGAGAATATATTGAATTTATACTTGATGATCGATTATTAGATAAATGGAATGGGCTAACCTTCGATAGAGCCTTGTACCATGAGGTCGATGGGATTACCTCTGCCACAGAAACAAGCGAAGCAATTATAAAAACGATACATGTTACGTTATCTGAAATAACAGGTAAAGAATTGGTACATCAAGAGTATTCATGGTCTTTGATTTTACAATGGGTACTAACGTCAATCACCATCATTTTCGGATTATTGGTGTGTTTTTATAAACCAATGAAAAACTATAGAACACCCATGCTCATTATGGTCACTATAGTGATGGGGTTTGTTTATCAGAAAATGATCTCGGTATCCTTTTTACATGGATGGATTGTTCATGGAATTTCTCTAGAATCGAATTTAGTATCAATTGTCCTTTTGGTTTTATCGGTGGTGCTTCCTTTGACAACAAAGAAACAGTTTTACTGTCACTATATGTGTCCTTTTGGTGCAGCTCAAGAATTAGTGGGTAAAGTATCTCCATTAAAAAAGAAGAACATGAATTGGATGAAGTTACGTTCTATTCCATTACAAACCATTGCTACTATCATCCTTATCAGTTGTATTCTGATAGGAAAGTATCCTGAGTTATCTTATGTAGAACCTTTTCCCTCTTTCTCTTTTCGAATCGTCTCATGGTGGATGATTGGTTTTGGTCTACTGTTTATTGGGCTATCATTTTTCTACTCTAAACCTTGGTGTAAGATCTGTCCAACAGGCTTCCTTCTAGATAATTGTAAGAAGAAGACTGCTAGAGACAATAAAAAATATAATGTGTTATGAAATCAAGCGAACTCTTAAATATTGTATTGACGGTCATCCTAATTTTCGTATTGGTTAGATACAATGTCAACGGAACTACTGACGAGGTTAGCCAGACGACAGTTGTGAACTCAACAGCGGTTATGGATTCTTTACATACCAAGAAATCGGTAGGTAAAAGACCGTTTTTATTCCCAATGCCTGTTGGTATTATTGGTTCTTATGATAGTGTTGGAACACCAAATATCATGGCTGCATCTTGGATCGGGATTGTGAATTCTAAACCAATGAGTATTGGTGTTTCGTTACGCCCTTCAACAAAAACATACAATAATGTAATGAGAACACAAGCGTTCACTGTAAATATTGCTAACGAAAAGCTTGTGGAATATGTCGATTGGGTGGGCCATTATTCAGGAAAAGATATCGATAAATTTGATGTACTTCCTTTAACTCCGGTTCGTTCAAAACTAGTTAACGCTCCTTATGTGCATGAATTTCCAGTGGTGCTCGAATGTAGAGTTGTTCGTTCTACGGAATTGGGAAAACATACTCATTTTGTTGGGGAGATTATGGATGTAAAAGTGGATACGGCAATTCTAAAGAAGAACCAGAAATTTGTTGATATAAATAAGCTTCGACCTATTATGATGGGGAACGGTTCTGGATATTTTGGGATAGGTGAAAACCTAGGAAGAGGCGGTAAAGTCTACCAAAGATTAGGTATTAATCCATTAATTGAATCAAAATAATGAGTTCTTCTTGGCAATTAGCGGAAAATTAATGTCAAATTAATGCATCTCCCTACCTTTAAGTGTGATTATTACAGATAAATAAAACAATCATGGTTCATAGACCAGCTTAATGTAATTACCTTAAAGAATTGAAATGAAGAATAATTTACTATTTGACTGCAGTGCAACATTTATTGCCGTGTTGTGCTGTCTGTTATTCACTACACCCACACAAGCACAAACACCAATTCAACATTTAACTTCTAAAAATAGTACTTCTATAGAATTAAATGCAGAGGGAGGAGTTTCTAAATGGCTTGATATTTCAGGGAATGAACAACATGCCACTTCTAAAATTGGTAGTGTAACATTTCCATCAACTATCACATCATTTTCTGGTCAAGAAGGACTTGATTTTGGTGCAGATAGAAATAGTTTAAAACTGTTATCATCGACAGATGCAGCTCAGGTTTTCGACTTTACAGGCGATGCAGCAAGTAATTCAGGTTTTGCTGTTCTATTAACTTTTCAGATGGAATCACTTCATAATAATTGGAGTGATATCATAGGCAACAATTCCAATACTGATAACGGTGGTTTTGGTATCCGTTATGCAGACGATGGAGAATATCAGGTATATCTTGGTAGTTTAAATGCCAAGATTCCAGGAGCGAAAGCGATTCCAGGTCAATCTATAGTTGTTGCTGTAAATTATGATGCAACAAAAGGGGAATTAACTTTTTGGGACTCCCAAAATAAATTAAAGCAGACCTATGATGTGACTGCAGCTAATTTCAATATTGGCGATTTATTTTTAGGCTCAAATTCTAATGGTAACCGTTATTTCAAAGGGATAGTTGGAGATGTAAAAATCTATAATGAAGCTTTGTCCAACTCAAAATTTAAAACAGAGTACTCTCAGTTATATGATTTATGGCAGGGATTTACTCTACCTGTTGAAGTTTTAGGAGGAGAAGGTTTAGTAGAAACAAGAACGTTTGAGTTAGGAGAAACAAAAGCCAGTAACACACAGAAAGTATGGTTGCAAATCAATAACCTAAGTTATGAGAATAAGGCTTCAGTGAAAATAAACAATGGAAGCTGGATAGATATTAATCATAGTAGTGTCGAAATGTATGAGCAAGAAAAAGCTCGAGGAGGTATGCAACATGGAGGTTATAACACCATCCGTTTTACTTATCCAACAAAAGATATACAAACAGGGACAAATACAGTATCCTTCAGGTTTAACCATTCAGATGGAATTTCCAATGGTTTTAGAGTGGTTAAGTTTAATTTATTAAATGAAAATGATGAACCACTTTTACCAGATAATTTTTTCTATAACGATGATCCGAATCTATGGGTCTCTCCATATACGGACAATACTTCTATAGCAGAAGGGGAAGACTTGTGGAGAAATGCAGGTTTATGGTCTAACTATTTAGAAGAAGGTACAGAAGGTTTCTGGTATGGATATTCTTTAAAAGCACATATTCCTATGAATGCGAAATGTGCAGATTGCCATACACAAGATGGTAGGGATTTAGAGATTTTTTCTTACTCAAATAAATCCATTATTGAAAGAGCAAAGTTTCATGATCTTAATGATGAGCAAGCGAGAAAAATTGCGAGTTATATCCGTTCCTTATCAGGAAAACATGAAAATGTCAACCGACATGGTCGTCCATGGAATCCTCCATACCAACCAGGTCCAGAATTAGAAGGAAAGTCGATTGACTATTGGGCTGCGGGAGCTGGGTTAGACGCAGTATTAGAAAAGGATGAAGAAATGCTTCCTTACATGTTCCCTAATGGAGTCAATGAAGAAACAGTGAAAGATTACTTTGATCAAGATCAAGGAGAAGACAGAACTACTTTACCATTAGCCATTCAATTTCCAGATTGGAAACATTGGTTGCCAATGATTCATCCTAAAGATGCGTTTACAGAAGGAAATTTATATGAAACGTCTTATCAAGACAGAACACCTTATGTTAATAATCAAGTAAGTTTATTAAATCCAGAGAAAGGGTATGAAGTGTTGAGAGAATACATTCTTACTCTACCTACTAACGGAGATGGTGTAACGGTAAATATGAATGCCTTATCGGAAAATCAGTTGGCAGAATTTCGTTTACAACATGAGATATTTAGATACAACTATCGTTTTTTCCAAGCACAAGGAGGAGGAGATACTAGACACTGGAGGTCTACAACAGGTAATGGTTTAGATGCGTTATCTCCCGATGTACCACAAGAGTTTGCAGCAACAAGTATGGCAAGACTAATGGCTGTCAAAAACTTTGAGTTTATGTTGGAATTTAATCTTCAGGATCAAGCTCCAAATTATATCGATGCAGTAGATCAACCTTCAGGAAGACAGTGGTTCCATGGTTTATCAAAACACGTATTTGAAGTTCCCGCACACATTACGGGCTGTTTAGATGGAGACTGTCAGACATTTGATGGACAACCGTTAACTACAGGACAATATGAATCTTCTGTTTGGTATCACCTACAAGGTATATTAGCAGGTGGTGAAGGTTACCAATGGTGGAATGGTCCGGTTGATTATAATTACCATCCACAGTTTATATTAGCGAGTTCTTACTCATCAAATATTTTCCATCCACTTAGATATTACCACAGTATCGGTACCATGTATAAAACGAAAACTTGGTCGGGTGATGATAATCCAAATGATGGTATGGGCTTTAGAATTAGAGTGCAAGGCCCTTGGTATTTCTTTGGTAAAGAAGGAGATGGTGGCAAAAACAATTTCTTAGGTTTTGAGCCGGGTGTTTGGCCTCAACTACTCGATGATATTGAACCAGGGATGTCAAAATGGGTATTGGATGCCTTATTACAAGAGTTCTTAAAAGCAGTGAGAAAGCATGATATTTCAGAATGGGAACGTTGGACACCCGGAGAAAATGGTTCCAATATGTTAGACCCGATCGAGAAATCGTCAGTTGTAGATGTAACGCTTTCCAACGATGAAATTAGTGCGACGTCTTCTGGTGATGAAGATACATTAGGTGAACCGCTTTGGGCAGATCATATGTATTGGGTGATTCAAGAATCCATTAAGTTTGGTGTAAAATGCGAAACGATTGAGGAGTTGATCGCATGGAGTAAAGAGGCATGGCCAAATATCAATTGGGACTTTAATATTTCTCCAAGTGTGAAATTGCGATTAAGTCCAAACGCCCAATTGTATAGAAATGTGGAATTCATAGAGGCTATTCCTGCAAGTGGAGGAGGACATCCTTCTTACTCATGGACAGTAAATGGAGTAGTGGTAAATAATAATAGCAATAAACTTTATACTACAGATTTTGAGCCAGGGGATATTGTTGGTTGTACAATGACTAGTAGCTCTGATTGTGTCGATAGCAATATAGCTTCAACTACCATTGATGTTCCTGGCGACATTATTATAAATACAAAAATTAATACAGAGGATTGGCAAAAGGCAACGGCTCTACAAGCTTGTTTTGGTGATGAAATCACATTTAGAGCAGACGTAGATATTCAACCTATATTATGGTTAGACGCACAGTCTGTTTCAACAACTGCTACATATAATGATGGAGACCAAGTGATGGTTTGGGAAGATATCAGTGGAAATAATGCCAATGCAGAAGTATCAAATTCGACATTAGCACCTTATTATTCAGTAGATGGGTTTAATGGTAAACCTGCTTTAGAGTTTGGTAGAACAAGAGGTTCTTTATTGACATTGTTTGAGGGAACAGAAACAGAGTTTTTGGAAGAAGACTGGACGATTTTTATGGTCCATCAACTTAATCCGATTGATGTTTGGAGTAATACTCTAGGCAACAAAAACACAACAACAGATGATGGTATGTTCTTTAGAATTTCAGATAATGGTAAAATGGCGATTTCGGGAGGTAAAAAGGATATTTCTGGTGATGCCTACGATTTACCATTACTCGCAATTAATACCATATCAAAAGGTGATGATGTAATGAGTTTGTTTGTCAATGGTACTCAAGAAACTACATTAACTATTACTGAAGGAGATAAGCTTGATAATGGGGAGGACCTTTTATTGGGACAGATCAGTTATTCTACAAGTCAGAGTAGATACCATCAAGGGTATATCGCTGAGGTAATTATTTTAGACCGCAAACTTAATACAGCGGAAACACAATTGGTGGAAGGTTACTTAGCACACAAATGGGGATTAACAAGTGATCTAACTGTCTACAATAAGTTCAGAGATCACTCTCCATTAGAAATGCTCGTAGAAGCGCCAAGTGGAGACGACTATCAGTTTACAAAGTTATCGAACACATTCTCTTATACTGTAAGTGATCAGCATGACTTAGGTGAGTTTAACTTTATTCCTGCACAATCTGAGCAAAATAATTTTACCCTTCCATTATCCTCATATGAAGATTACTATAATCAAGCGGTTGTTTTGTATAGTATTGATGGGGGTGCTTCACAACAAGGAAATATTGTCAACTTGTACGATGGAGAAAGTGTTACTCTCTTACCTTTTGAGGAAATAGATGTTGATTATGAATGGGTAACTCCAGAAGGAATTAGTCTGACTCAGAATACTAACCCTACATGGACTGCAGCATTAGAAGATACCTATAATGGTGTATGGAAGCTTAGAATCTTGGAAGATCGATGCCTAAGTACCTTCCCTGAAATAGAAGTGAATGTCACTGTAGATGAGTTGAATAATTCAGGACCTTACTTTGGTAGAGTCGATATCACTCAAGCCAATGCAAGTGATTGGACCTCGGTCAATTTTGGATACCCAATGGCAAGTTCTCCAATTGTAATCACTGGACCTGTAAGTAATTTCGGTTCCGCTCCAGCTATCCCTAGAGTAAAAAATATCACTACTGATGGTTTTGAAATACAAGTGGATGAATGGGATTATTTGGATGGAGTCCATAATAAAACAGAAGAGCTTTATTACTTAGCCCTTGAGGAAGGAACATACGATTTTGGAGGTGTTATAGCCGAAGCGGGTAGCCTTACAGGTAAAATGACTTGGGTAAATAAATCATTTATCAATGAATATACGGAAGCGCCTGTAGTTTTAGCAGTACAAGTTTCTGATAACGAAGCCAACGCCACGACACTTCAGATTAAAGATGTAACGACAACAGGTTTTACCATAAGAATGCGAGAAGAAGAAAATGCAGACCAAGTACATGCAGATGAAGTGATACATTATATTGTGTTATCTAAAGGTACTGGTACTATTAATGGAGAAACAATTGAAGTAGGAGCTACTGAAAATATTGTGGATGATGAATGGTATCAGATGGACTTCACTTCGGATCTTCAAAATGTTGGAGTATTAGCCAATATGCAGACAAGAAATGGAAGTAATACATCAGGCTTAAGATATAGAAACCTCACCTATAATAGAGTTGATTTTATGGTAGAGGAAGAACAGTCCAAAGATGAAGAAGTGGACCATCCTTTTGAGGAAGTAGGCTATTTAAGAATGGAAAATATGAATGCAGGCATGAATAGTAATGCAAGACAAGTTTCCAATAATCTTGAGGAAGACCTTAACGGGGTAACTTTAAGAGTATACCCGAACCCGACCAGTTGTAATCTCTTTATCGAAGCGAAAAGAGACATCAGAAGAATTGAAATTTTTGATAACCTAGGAAGAAAGGTGTATTGTAAAAAGGCAGGGCACTCTTCGGAGACCATCAATTTACATACACTGGCCACAGATATGTATCTATTAAGAATACATTTGGATAACGGTGAAATCTTAAATGAGAAAGTATTGAAAAAATAAAGTATCAAGTAGCGAATATAGTAGGAATAAAACACTCACTTTTTTCTAAGAAGTGGGTGTTTTTCTTTTATAATGGAAATTAATTTTTGTCTCATTTACCCATTTGAATGTACTTAATTGCTTATTAATGTAAAATTAACTTCGTGGGATAGATTTGTTAGTATAGAAATGAAAACACTACTGGATTGAACAAACAATTCACGTTACAATACGAATTTGTATGAATTATATACTACAAAAATTACCAATCAAGCACTCCTATTTTTTATTGATTTCAATAATCATTTGGCTCTTGGGATCTACAGGTGCTTACTCACAAAACGTCGTTCAACATCTTTCTTCATATGATCCATCAACTATTGTTGTCGATGAACTCAATAATGTTACAGAATGGAAAGATATTTCAGGAAATGATTTCCATGCTACCACATATTTTGGTCAAGCAGTTTACCCTTCACTTATGTCATCTTATTCTGGTGTTACTGGAGTAGATTTTGGGTTGGAACGTTCCGGACTCACACTCTTATCAAAAGAGGAGGCTGCCAACGTATTCGATTTTGATGGAGCAGCAAGTGCCAATACAGGGTTTAGTGTTATGGTCGCTTTTCAGATTGAGGAATACCACAATAATTGGAGTGATCTGATCGGTAATACGTCTAATAATGCTAATGCAGGGTTTGGTATTCGTTATGGTACAGATGGAGAATTTCAAATTTTCCTAGGCGGACAAGTAGTTAATATTCCTGGGGCAAAAGCTCGATTAAATCATTCTATTGTTGTGGCATGTAATTATGATGCAGCGTCAGGAGAATTAACATTTTGGGACTCTCAAAACTTATTAACTCATCAGGTAAATGTAGCGAAAGCCAACTTTAATTTTGATCAACTTTATCTAGGTTCTTTTACTAATGGGAATCGACAAGTGAAAGGCATGGTTGGTGAGGTAAAAATATACAATAAAGTATTAGCGGATGCTGATTTTAAATTGGAATACAGTAAAATGCGAGATGTTTGGCATAAGTTTATCTTACCAATTGAAGTAATAGGTGCTGAGCAATTAGTAGAACACAGGTCTTTTCATCTATCCTCAACGGAGGTTCAAGAAGCAAAAAAGATCTGGTTGCAGATTAATAATTTGAGTTATGAAAATAAGGTATCCGTAAAAGTAAACGATGGTAGTTGGTACGATCTAAACCACTCTTCTGTAGATATGGCATTGCAAGCAAAAGCAAGAGGCGGTATGCAGCATGGAGGTTACAACACGATCCATCTTACAATTCCTGCCAATGGTTTCATGGAAGGCCTTAACACTGTTTACTTTAGATTTAATAGATCGGATGCTATCTCAAATGGGTTTAGAGTAGTGAAGTTTAACCTTCAAGATGCAAACAAAGAAAATCTATTACCAGAAGATTTTTTCTATGATGACGACCCTGAGTTTTGGGTTGGACCATATACAGATGATAAGTCTATAAAAGAAGGTGAAGAACTATGGAGAGAAGGGGCATTATGGTCTAATTATTTAAAAGAGGATACTAAAGGTTTCTGGTATGGATATGAGTTATTGCCTCATGCTCCAATTCAAGCTACTTGTGCTGATTGTCATACTCAAGATGGTAGAGACCTTGAACTTTTCTCTTATTCGAATAAATCGATTATTGAACGTTCGGTATTTCATAACCTTACAGAAGATGAGGGAAGAAAGATCGCTTCATATATCAGATCTCTAAAAGATAAAAGTGAAAATATTAATCGTCATGGTAGACCTTGGAATCCACCTTATCAACCAGGACCTCAGTTAAAAGGGAAATCAATCGAATATTGGGCTGCAGGTGCAGGTTTAGAAGCAGTGTTGGAGAAAGATGAAGATATGCTGCCTTATATGTTCCCAAATGGAGTAAATAAAAACAGTGTTCAAGAATATTTTAATCAGGATACTGGAGAAGATAGAACCACCTTACCGTTAGCACTTCAATTCCCCGATTGGAAACATTGGTTACCTATGATTCACCCAAAAGATGCTTTTACAAAAGGGACTTTGTATGAGGATACTTATAAGAACCGAGAGGAATATAAAAACTCACAAGAAAGTCTTCTTAACCCGGAAAAAGGGATAGAGATTATCCGAGAAATGATAGAATCTCTACCAAAGAAAGGTGATGGAAAAACCGTAGATATGTCTGCATTAACAGATAACCAATTAGCTGAATTTAGAGAGGCTCATGAAGTATTCAGGTATAATTTCAGATTCTTCCAGTCTCAGGGTGGAGGAGAGACCAATCATTGGCGTTCTAAAAAAGGAAATGGACTAGATGCTTTGGACGATAATGTTCCACAGGAGTTTGCCGCGACAAGTATGGCAAGGCTTATGGCCGTTAAAAACTTTGAGATTATGCAAGAATTCAATCTTCAAGATCAGGCACAAGATTATATTTTATCAGAAGATAACCCTAATCAGCGTCAGTGGTTTCATGGATTGTCGAAGCATGTTTTTGAAGTTCCAGCCCATATTACGGGATGCTTGGATGGTGATTGTCAGACTTTCGGTACACAGCCAGAAGAAACTGGGCAATTTGAGTCTACTTCATGGTATCATCTTCAAGCGATTTTAGCAGGTGGAGAAGGTTACCAATGGTGGAATGGACCTGTGGATTACAATTATCAGCCGATGTTTATTCTAAGGAGTTCGAGATCATCTAATTTATTCCAACCGTTAAGGTATTACCATTCTTTGGGGACATTATATAAAACCAAAACTTGGTCGGGAGACCTTACACCGAATGATGGCATGGGCTTTAGAATTAGAGTACAAGGCCCTTGGTATTTCTTTGGAAAAGAAGGCGATGGAGGAAAAAACAATTTACATGGATTTGAACCTGGTTTCTGGCCAAGTTTATTAGATGAGATTGAGCCAGGCTTAGCAAAATGGGTATTGGATGCACAACTACGAGAGTTTCTCAAAGCAGTGAGAAAACATGATATTGCCAATTGGCAACGATGGGAACCAGGTATGAACGGATCGAATGTATTAGACCCCATCGAAAAGTCTTCTGTGATTGATGTAACATTATCTAATGATGAGTTTCCCGAAGGAGATGAAGATGAAATTGGTGAACCCCTATGGGCCGATCATATGTATTGGGTAATAGGAGAAGCTATAAAGTTTGGAGTGGATTGTGAAATTATCCGAGAGTTAATAGACTGGAGTGAAGAAGCTTGGCCTAATATTGATTGGTCTTTCGAAATACAACCAAGATTGCAGTTGAAATTAAGTAATAATGCCGAATATTTTAGAGATGTTAGGTATGTAGAAGCCATATTATCGGACGAAGGGAATAACCCTGAATATGTGTGGTATGTGAATGGGCAAGAAATAGAAGCCGATGGCAATAGATTGTTAGTATCAGATTTCACATCTGGAGATATTATCGTTTGTCATGCTACTTCCACTGCTAGTTGCCTTGATCTTTACAGTGCAAAGGATACGATTGGAGTACCTGGAGATTTAAATATTCAGATGAGTGTAAATCAAGGAGATTGGAAGAATATCAATAATATTAATGCATGTATCGACGATCAAATTGATATTAGAGTTGGATTTGATATTGAGCCCCTTTTATGGGTTGATGCATCAACAATTAATGGAATCGAAGACGGTACAAGAGTCACTCAATGGGAAGATCAATCTGAAAATAATAATGATTTAGTCGCTTGGAATACCTCTATTGCACCTAAGTATTCATCGAGCGGTTTTAATGGATTACCAGCGCTTTCTTTTGGAGCAACAGAAAGCAATAGTTTGACAGTTTTTGGGGCAAATGAAACCGATTTCTTGGATGATAACTTTACCATTTTCTTAGTTCAACAGATAGATCCCATAGAAGTGTGGAGCAATACGCTATGTAATAAAAATTCAACAGAGGATGATGGAATGTTTTTTAGGACTTCAGACTCTGGTAAAATGTCAATTGGTGGTGGTAATGTAAACTACTCAAGTAGTGCTTATGGTTTGCCTACTCAAAGTATCAATACGATTACTAGAGAAGGTCAGGAAATGTCTTTATATACCAATGGCTTTAGAGATGTAAAGATTGACATCGACGAGAATGATAAATTGAGTAATAGTGATGCATTGTATCTAGGTCAATTTGGAAGTTCATCGAATCAATCAAGACATCACAAAGGATATATAGCTGAGGTATTGATTTTCGATCGTAAACTAACGACCTCAGAACAAGAAATGATCGAAGGGTATTTGGCTCATAAATGGAATTTGGACTATTCATTAAGTTCAACCAACAGATATAAATTCCATGATCCTTTAGATATTGAAATTACATTACCGACTACAGAAAAGTATAACATGAATAATTCCAAAAGGAGTTTTAGTTATATCGTTGATTCACAAGAAAAATATGGAGAGCTAATTATATCTCCTCAATTTAGTTCTTCATCAGATATTCGTATGCAAGTGATTGATCCCAATACTTTTTATGAAACCTTTGAACAGTTGTCATATCAAGTGAATCATGGGGAATACTTAAAAGGGAATGATGTTGAAGTAGAAGAAGGAGACATCATCACCTTTAGATCTGATATAGATTTCCCTAACGCTTACTATTGGACCTCACCAAGTGGTAAGGAATATTCACAAAATGAGAATCCTTCTTGGACGTCTTCTTTTAATGGTGAAGAAGAAGGGATTTGGGTGCTAAATATTGAAGATGAGAATTGTTTTGAAGCTTCTCAATCAATATCATTTGAAGTAAAAGCAATAGAAAAGATAATAGATGAGGAAGAGGAGGATAAGGAGCCAAATCCTGATGACGATGAAGACAAAGACCCTGAAGAACCAACACCTGGAGATGGTGATGATGACGATAAAGATCCGGACCCTGAAGATCCAAAAGATGGTGATGTAACCGCTTTAGATACAGAAGAGAATTACGTTAAGATTTATCCGAATCCATCTCATGGAAAGTTCAGAGTATCATGCAATTCCAATAGTATTTCGACTATTGTTATCAGTAATTATTTAGGTTTACCCTTGAAAAGTATTTATGTTGATAAAAAATCAATATTATTGGATATACAAACACTAAATCCAGGGGTTTATTTACTAAAAATTCAGTGTGATAATAACGATATAATTTACAGAAAAATCATTAAGTATTAATGGTGTAAAGTGTTGATATACAATAGATAATAGTTGAATTTTTGATAAAAAAATCACTTAATTGTCAAGGAGTTAAGGATTAATTAATGTATAATTAGTGTAGTCTGTACAATTTTGTGTAAGTCAATGATCAACCATCTAGATTTTTTAATAGAATTATTACTGATGAAAAGAAACTTATTCATAACATTATTCATTTACCTAGCAGGTATTACCACTGTAAATGCAACATCAGGAACAGGGGATGATACGAATAAAGGAAAGAAAGGTAAACCCAATATTGTCATTTTTTATACAGACGATTTAGGATATGGTGACCTATCAGTAAATGGTGGATTAACACCTACACCTAACATTGATAAAATATTTACAACGGGGCTTACTTTTAATAATTATAATACACACTGTGTATGTTCTCCTTCAAGGGCTGGAATGTTAACAGGTAAGCATTATGTGAAAACTAACTCAGGGCCAAAAACTGGAGGTGAATTATCGACAGATGAAAAGACATTTCCAGAGACCTTACAGGACAATGGATTTGTGACGGGTGCATTTGGTAAATGGCATAATGGTTCTCCCACTTCTTATGGAGAAAATGAAAAGAAGAATAGCAAAAGGTATCAATTAGGTGCAGGTGTAAACGCACATGGCTTTGATCGATTTGTGGGCTACTACGGTGGTGGCGGAAATTATTTTACTCGTTATTCTAATGTTTATGGTCAAGTATCATGGTATCATGACAAAACTAATAAGCCAAATGAAAAAGGGTACACGACAGATTTAATCACAAAGTATGCTCTAGAATTTATTGAGAAAAATAAAGAGGAGAGGTTCCTAGCTTACATTCCACATGAAGCGATGCACAATCCTCTTCAAGCAAAATATAAGGATATTCAGAGAGTTCCTGAGGCGGTAAAACAGGGTACAGAAATATTATCAGAAGAGGAATATAAAAAGTACTTTAAAGGGAATAAGGCATGGATGAAAATGTCTGAAGAACAAAAGCAAATTGTACGCTCAGCGATGCTTTTAAGTTTGGATGATGCCGTAGGAGAAGTATTGGAATACCTAAAGAAAGAAAATCTGTTAGACAATACCATTGTGATGTTCACTTCAGATAATGGTGCCACTCCAGAAGGAAACAACTTACCATTTAAAGGACATAAACATACTATCTATGAAGGTGGTATACATGTTCCTATGGCGATGATGTGGAAAAATGGAGGGTTGAATAAAGGAAATAAATATGAAGGAGACTTCAATTTCTTAGATATCTATCCAACATTAACATCAATGGTTGGTGCAAAAAGAGATGAAACAATTGCAATAGATGGTAGAGATTTATCAAAATCGATTCTTTCAAATACAGAGAATGCAGCTACTGTTCAACAATGGGTTTGGACTGGTGAAGGTGCAGTAAAAGAGGGAAATTGGAAATTGATCTATAATCCACAGGAGATTCAACTTTACGATCTTAGTAAAGATTTAAAAGAAGAAAATAACTTAGCAAGTCAATATCCTGAAAAGGTAGAAGCAATGAAAAAATTGCATATCGACTTCCTAAGAGCAAATACCATTAACCCTTCTTATTTACCGACTGATCATTTACCAAGTGCAACGGCCGAGGCAAAGCCTGATGGTGAAGTCTTAGAATTTTTTATCGAACAAACTGCTGCCGTTAAAAGTGGAAAAGATATTATGAGGTTTGCTTTTGCAGAAGGATACGATAAAATGAAATATACTATCGAACCTGGCGATGTTGTGGAATACGATATCATGGTGGCTGAAGATGGTATGAATGAAGGCTTCTTTTATTCTCCAACTAGTACATGGAAAGTATTGTTTGCTAAGTCTGGTTATGACCAATACGGAAGATATCAGAAAAAAGGTCCTGGAGTGAAAGCAGGTAAAGGCAAATGGGAACATAGAGTGATTGGTATTGGAGAAGCAACTCCACAAAAACTCTCTTACAATATGATGTCATTCCAATCTAGAAAGCCAGGAACGTATCACTTCTATATTGATAATCTGATTGCTCGAAAGGCCGATGGTACCGTAATTACCTTATGGTCTAGTGGAAAAGATACCATCAAAAGATATAAAGAGAAGCCGTTTATGAAGAACCGTAAAGAGAATATCTTTAAAACGGTACAGGTACAATCTGTTGAATTAGGCTCTATTCAATAAAAAATCAAAAGATATATTTTTAGAAAGGGGGGAGTAGAAAACTACTTCTACTACTCCCTTTATTTTTCTTCAACTATTTAAAATACATGCTACTGTATTGCCTCTTTGTTATGCCCAAAAATTGGTAGAAATGAGTGAAATGACCGACATCAAGACACAATAGGGATAACAATTTTAAAAGCTAACAAAGACAATCCGATAGCAAGCAAATAATAAAAGTTATGAAAAAACTCAATACACTAATTTTTATTTTCTTTGCCATAACAAGTTCATTATGGGCAAAAGACATTTATGTTAGTAGTGCAGGCGATGATGATTTAAATGACGGAGTAACTCCAGAAACATCATTCAAGACATTTAACAAAGCCTATTCACTGGCTGAATCTGGTGATATTATTTACATCAACGGAACAGTTGATTTTACAGCATCTTTAGCCATTGCTAAAAGTATCACTGTACAAGGCATAAACAATGGTACTTTAGATGCAGGCGGTGTAACTAAATTTTTCAATGTAAGTTTATCTGAAGAGGATGAAATGCCTTACTTCAAACTTATTGATCTTACATTAAGAAATGGTAATGGGGAGTACAATACAGAAGGATCGTATAACATTGGTGGAGCCGTAACTTTCGCTGGTAGTGCAAGTCCAGTTATTGAAGTGATCAATTGTACTTTTGATCAAAATACAACAGCCAACAACGGTGGTGCAGTAGCAGTTGATGGTGGTATGGTATCTTTTGATGGTTGTACATTTACCAATAACTCTACGACGGGTCCTGCAGAAGACAGTAATATGGGTGGTGCAATGGCGTTAAGCCAGGATGCCCAGGTGGTGATCAAAAACTCAAGATTTGTAAGTAATACAAGTTCTTACGATGGTGGTGCTATCTTCTTTAACTCTAATAACGGTGAGATAAAACTTACGATCTCTCAATCTTATTTTGCTTCAAATACTGCGGTAAATAACGGTGGTGCGATTGGTGTAATTGCAAACAAAAAAAATCCATCATCTGTTAAGATTATAAATTCAACATTGTATAACAATAGCGCAGATAATAACGGTGGTGCTGTAAGTATTGCTTCTACAGGCACAGGTTCATTAGAGCTAATCAACGCAACTGTTTACGGAAACATTACAACAAATAGTTTCGGACAAGCAGGTGGTTTAAGAGTAAATAATGTTAACTACATTACGAACCTATACAATACGATTCTTTTTGAAAATGTATACTCATCAGGTGAAACAATAGTTGAATCAGATCTTCAGGTAACCTCTCCAGTAAATGTTTATACTTCAATTATTGGTGCTGCTGATAAGAGTGAAGTAGAAACAGAAGGGTTGTTTACCATCGATGAACTCTCTCTTGTAGGAAAAAATAATAGTGGAAATAATATTATTGACAAGGCTGAACTTACACTTACTTTAGATGCAGAAAAAGAAGTGATGACATTTTCTGGTGATGCAGTAGCTGTTGGTCTAGGTAAAGGAGAGTACTTACAAGATGAACCGAATGACTTCGTATTTGATCAGTTGGGAAATATTAGACCAAATACAAATGGTATGATCGATGCTGGTGCTTACCAAATGGATGCTCAAGAAGTAACAGATCCGGTATCGCCAATAATTACAGCCTCTAATGTAACAGGTACTACAGCTGATTTGTCATGGACAGCAGCAAATGCGTTCGTATCGAAATATGAAATTTATGTAGATGAGGAATTGATCGATGAAACAACATCACTTACTTATCAATTAACTTCATTAGATGAATATACTTCGTATGATGTTAAGGTAATTGCTTATGATGTATTTGGTAAATCAAGTCAAGGAACATCAAACATTATGACTTTAGATGAAACCTTACCTTCTTTTACTCCAGCGTTAACATCATCAGCTATTACTGAAACAGGTTTTACTGTAACTTGGTCAGCTGCTACAGACGATGAATCGGGGTTAAAAGGATATATTCTATCGATCGATGATGAAGAAATGGAAATTGGTGCAGAGGTCACTTCTTATGATTTCTCAGAATTAACAACCAATACAGAATATGCGATAGCAATTAAAGCGGTAGATAATGCTGATAATGCTACAGATTTCTCATCGATTGATGTGACAACTACAGACGAAACTGCCCCAACAGCACCGACAAGTTTATCAGCTTCAGAAGTTCAATCTTATTCTGCAGTAATCAAATGGACGGCTTCAACGGATAATGATGTAGTAGATCACTATATCCTAAAAGTAGGTGATGCTGAATTCAACACAATGACGGCAGTAACGGAATATACTTTAGAAGAATTAACGCATTCAACGGATTATACAGTAACTATCGTGGCTGTAGATGCAGTAGGTAACGTTTCGGAGGAAAGCGAAGAACTATCATTCCAAACGATTATTCCTATTCCAACAGTGCCAGAAGACCTTACAATAGTGGCTGATAAAACAACGGCAGAGATTTCTTGGAGTGCTTCAACACACATCATGGATGTAACTTACGTAGTCGATATCGATGGAGAAGAAGTGGAAACGTCAGAAACTTCTCTTTCACTAACTGAATTAACAGAAAATACAGAGTATACTGTAAAAGTAAAAGCAGTAGACACAAATGATGTAAGTTCTGAATTTAGCGAATCAGTATCTTTCACAACATTATATTCTGCACCAACTACTCCAGCAGACGTAGCTGTTTCGAATGTATCTTATACAACTGCTTCAGTATCTTGGACAGCTTCAACTCATATCCTAGATGTTACTTATACGGTGACAGTAGGTGAAATGGAGTATACTACAGCTGAGACTTCATTGGACTTGACAGGATTAGCTCAAGGAACAGAATATGATGTAACGGTACAAGCTGTTGATGAAAACGATATTGTTTCTGAGACAAGTGCATCAGTAGCTTTCACAACGATGATTGATTACCCTTCTACACCAGCGAATATTACTGTTTCTGAAGTAAATGAGACTTCAGTGACTATCACTTGGGATGCGATCACTCACTCTTCAGATTTCGATTATGTTCTGACATTTGGTGAGACAGAAATGACGGTAGAAGGAACATCATATACAGTAACTGATTTGGATGAAAATACATCTTATGACTTCACATTACATGTTGAAGATGAATATAACTTCAAGTCTGAGGTAAGCGAAGTACAAAGTGTGTTAACGACTTACTTTGCTCCGGTAAGTCCATCGGAAATTAAAGTAACAGAGATTACAGTAAACTCAGCAACAATTTCTTGGACTGCACCACTACATGCTTTTGAAATCTCTTATGTGATTACAATGGGAGAGCAAGAATACGAAACTTCAGCAACATCATTTACTTTTGAAGAACTAACTGAAGCAACAGATTATTCATTTACAATTAAAACAGTGAATGAAAAAGAGGAAGCATCAGAAAATAGCGATGCCGTAACATTCTCTACTTTATCTGCTGAACCTTTAAGCTTAGTAGATGATTTAAGTGCTCTTGTGAAGGCATTCCCGAACCCTTCTGTATCAAAAATGACTATTCAACTTCCTTCTCATTTACAAGGAACTTACTATGTGAGTGATCTTAATGGTCGTAAAGTTGAAGTAGGAAATTTAGATACTAACCAATTCAATTTATCATTACCTAGTGGTATGTACATCTTGAACATTATCACAAATGAAAAGGCTATTGTGAAGAAAATCAGCTTCCAATAGAAAACTTTCACTCTTTAACAATAGGTACGATAAGCTGCTATTCTATGTATAGAGTAGTGGCTTATCTACATTATTATACCAACTGCTGTAACGACTAAAAAATTAATAAAAGGAAAGCAGATACCATTAATTAAGTACTATTTAACGATGCATTAATCATCTATTTGCATCACAAGATACCTTTGAAGTAAACAATGTGTGATGAAAGAAAAACTAAGAATGAGAATCGATAAAAAAATTATAATATCAGGAATAGCAATATTGTCATTATTAAGTTTGTTGAGTTTGCAGCTTCAACCTGATGAAGAAGTAGACTTTGTAGATTATATAGATCCAACAATAGGTAATGTTGCTCCATTTCTTGTACCCACTTATCCAACAACACATTTGCCAAATCAGATGTTAAGAACTTTTCCAGTTAGAAAAGACTACTTATCTGATGAAATTAAAGCTTTCCCTCTACATGTTTACATGCATCGTAATACAGGATTGTTTCATTTAAAAGTGGCTGCAAATAATAAAGCATCATTACGTAATCAGTCGATGATTATCGATCATGATCTAGAAAAATATCAACCTTGGCATTTTACTACTTTTCTTATCGAAGACAATATCAGAGTTAGTTTTACTCCTTCTGATAAGAGTGGTATTTATAAAATAGAGTTCCCAAAAGGAGAAAAAGAATTAATGGTGAAGGGTAAAGGTAAAATGGATGTAGAGGTAATGAATGCCAATACATTTGTCTTGACTGAAACCATCTATAACGAAGAACGAGGAGTGGGAGCGGATACTCTTTCTATGGAAGTTTATGCCTATATGGAATTAGTAGATGAGGATGCCCAACCTGTAAAGCTGAAGCAAAGTTCAAACAATACATCTATGCTTTCTCTTACATCAACTACTGATGCTCCTGAAACTGTTTATGTAAAATATGCGGTTTCTTATGTAAGTAAAGAACAAGCGCGTGATAACTTTAAGAGAGAGCTAAAAGGTAAGACGTTTGATATTGTACGTTCACAGGCGAAGAAAGCTTGGCAAAAGGCAATTAACCAAGTTAAAGTGGAAGGTGGAACTACCGCACAAAAGAGAACTTTCTATACTTCTTTATACCGTACTTATGAAAGAATGGTAGATATCAATGAATATGGGAAATATTATAATATCTATGATGGAAAAGTATATTCATCCAACCGACCTTATTATGTAGATGATTGGGTTTGGGATACCTATAGAGCTACTCATCCTCTCAGAACGATCTTAAATCCTGAACAACAAGGTGACATGGTGCAGTCTTATGTTCAAATGTATCAACATAGTGGATGGATGCCGACATTCCCTCAAGTGTTTGGTAACCATATGTGTATGAATTCCTACCATACTTCTTCTATTATTCTGGATGCATTAAATAAAGGTATCACAAATTTTGATCATCAACTTGCTTACGAAGGTATTCAGAAAAACCTTACAGAAGGAACGTTCTTACCTTGGAGACAAGGTCACAAAAAAGGATATATCGATGACTTTTTCCTTAAGGAAGGTTACTATCCAGCACTAAAACTTGGAGAGAAAGATACCATTAAGAATGTGGACAATTTCGAAAAGAGACAACCTGTTGCAGTGACTTTAGGGATCTCATTCGATTTTTGGGCGTTAGGTGGAATTGCAGAATATCTTGGAGATGTAAAGAATAGCAAGGAATATTACGCTTACTCAAAGAATTACAAAAACCTTTGGAATGATAAACTTCAATTATTTATGCCAAAGGATAGTGAAGGGAACTGGATTAATATCGATCCCAAAAATGGGGGAGGTCTTGGATATAGAAATTACTTTGATGAAAATAACGCTTGGACGTATGCTTGGGATGTTCAACAAGATATCTCGGGGCTTATACAACTTTTAGGAGGTAAAGAAAAAGCAGAACAACGCTTGGATCAACTTTTTAGAGAACCGTTAGGAATGAGAAAAGCAGCATTTTATGTGAATGGAGCAAATTCTACAGGAATGGTGGGTCAATTTTCTATGGGTAATGAACCTTCATTTCATATTCCATACTTATACAATCATTTTGGTGTACCTTGGAAGACCCAAAAGAGAACAAGATTTTTGTTAGACACTTGGTTTAAAGACAACATTTTTGGTATCCCTGGAGATGAAGATGGTGGGGGAATGACAGCCTTTGTGGTGATGACTTCTTTAGGCATTTATCCGGTAACACCTGGTCTACCTTATTATGATATCACTAGCCCAATTTTTGAAAAATCTTCTATTGAATTGAAAAATGGTAGAATTTTTGAAATCCATGCAAAGGGATCATCAAAAGAGAAAAAATATATTCAACAAGCCTTCTTAAATGGGGAGGAAATTAATGAACCTTTTATTAAACATGATGATATTATGAAAGGTGGAAAACTCGAATTAATTATGGGTGAATTACCGAATAAGGAATGGGGAACTGATGGGAGCCGTACTCTTACGCTACATTAAGAGTAAGAATTGTATTTAAGTATTGAGTAGTTATGAAAAATATTCGATAAATTTAAATGTATTTTTTACGTTATTATCCCGATTAACCAGCAAATTAATTCCAAATTAATGTCTAATTAGCAAAAATTTTGGACTTACACCCATATTTGCTTTATCCGAAATGAATGAACTTTAAAAACAAATTTTGCTATATGAAACGAAATGTACTATTACTTTTCTTGAGCTGCCTTTCAATCTCAAGTCTATTTGCAAAAGATATTTACGTAAGTAATAGCGGAAATAATTCCAATGATGGCTTAACTTCTAATACGGCAGTTGCTACTCTAAACACAGCATACGCGTTAGCAGAAAATGGGGATGTGATTTATCTGAATGGAACAATCACACACTCTCAAGCTTTTTCTGTAGAAAAAAATATTACAATCATAGGTCAAAATAATGCGACCTTGGATGGAGGTAGTGCGACTAAGTTTTTTAACTACACCAACGTTCAAGATGATGCTTACTTAATCGTTAAAAATGTGACGTTTACCAATGGTAATGGAATGTTTAATACCACTCAAGAAACAGGTGGAGCTGTTTGGGTAAGCGGTAGTGGTGAAGTGACTTTTCAAAAATGTAATTTCACAAATAACTCTACTGTTCATGACGGTGGAGCGATTGCTGCAGAAATTGAAGGAACTTTGAATCTTTTATCATGTAAAATTACGAATAATACTACTTTCGTTGATGATGCATTAGGAAACGGAGGAGCAATCGTTGCAGGGATAGGTGGAAATACTGTCAATTTAAATATATATGAAACGTTAGTACAAGATAATAAGTCGAACCGTCAGGGTGGGGCGATGTACATTTACGGTGCAGTATTTACTCATATTAGAAATAGTACTTTTTACGGAAATAGATCAAGCACTCAAGGAGGAACTATCAACGTTGTATCTAACTCTGAGGCATCCACACGTTTTGATAATGTGACGATGACTTTTAATGGTAATGCTAATAGTGTGAAAAACTGTGGTGGACTTAGAAGTAGTAATGCCAATCACGAGTTCATCATTAATAACTCCATTATTCATGGAAACTTAAGTAAAGTTCAAAATGATGGTACTGGAGATCCATCAGATGTCAATTTTGTAGAGTATAAATCAATAGAGATTAATTCATCAATTATTGGAAATTTTGTTAGTGGATTAACAGAAGATATAGTAAACGATGGAAGAGTTTTATTTGGTAATGAAGAGACTAGACCAGTGATTGAGCTGTTGCCTATTGATGACAATGGTATCGTATCTTTCCCAGATCATAGTGTCGCAGCAAATTATGGTGATCCTTCAATCGTCAAAGCAGATAACGATCACCCTTATTTAGTAGATCAGTTAGGAATGATTCGATCAAAACTATCAGGATCTATTGATGTTGGTGCTTACCAAAGAAATGGTAGGGTAGCCGTTGAAGATCTAATACAAGATGAGACCGCACCTGAACAACCAGAGAATGTCAATTTTACAGAAATATTAGATACCGCTTTAGAATTAGAATGGGATGAAGCTATTGATGATGTAGCTACAGAATATTATACGATAGCTATTAACGATGAAGATCCAGTGATCACGAATGAAATGTCGATGAGATATACTGAATTGGATATGGATACTGAATATAAGTTTACCATAGTAGCTTATGATTTCTCAGGAAAATCATCGGAACCATTAGAATTCTATCAATTTACTGATAAGCCGATTGTTCCACTAGTTCCATATAATCTCGCAGCTGTTGAGGTATCTGGTAATTCAGCAACGATTACTTGGGAGGTCGAAAGACATAAAGGGCTTATTTATGAGTTAGATGTGTATGGACGTTGGTATGAAACAGAAGATCTATCTTTTGAATTAACAGACCTGATTCCAAACAAGGAATATATCGTAGTCATTCGAACAAGAACAAAAGAAAGTAATCAACTATCAGAGTATAGTGAGTTATTTAGTTTCACTACTGGCGATGAGGTTCTTTCATTAGATAATCATGCAATCCAACTTAACGCTTTCCCTAACCCTACATCACATACCATGAACTTTGAGGTGAATGCCTCTCAATCGGAGTATGTTGTGTACGACTTAACAGGAACTGTTGTGGCAAAAAGTGAAGTTTTTGGAAATACATTTGAATTGTCCCTACCACAAGGTCTGTATATTATTCAGATCACTTCTGGAGAGCATAGTATTTCAAAGAAGATAATATTCGATTAGAAAAAGTAAGTTTATATTACAGAGAGCATTGAGGCTACCTTTTATTGGAGGTAGCCTCTTTTTTTTATTATCATGTTTGATATCAATATCAAGAATTAGGTTTATTGGAACAACACTTACAATAACGAGTTTTACTAAACTCTTGAGCGGTTGCGTCACCCGAACTTTGAATTTTAACTGTTATTGTGGGGTGTTTATTTTTAAATAAGCTTAATTAATTTACCAAGTGTCCATTGTAATTCATCTTGTTCTGATGCATAATTTAAAACTTTATCTACCCCATTATATTCTGAGATATTAAAACCTTCTTCAATATCATTATACCAAATAGAATACTCTTGATAAATTGCAACTACCCAAAAGCCTTCAATATCGTAGCCATATTCATCTTCCTTCCATTTTTCAGGATTAATGGATATTACCTCCCACAATTCCTTTTCTGAAAGACTCATCTGAGATACACCTTTTAATATTAGAGTAGACAGTTCTTCTTTTGTAATAGGTTCAAAAGTAGTTTTATTCTGCCCTTCAATATTTATTATATAATCTGATTTACTTCCATTCCAAAAACAGTTTTTACATCTACCATTTTCAAAATCATGATTACATTTTTTATAACCATACAAAATACTTGAACACTCTGAACATAAATGTAACATCTCGGAAGTATCTGAATAATATTCACTGTTACATTCATTACAAATTTTTATTTCTCGTTGCAAAACTTTTAAGCCTCTTATTTATATTAAAGAATTGTATGTAATCTTAGGATAATACACCTCAATACCTACTAAAGTGTAAAAAAATAAGGCTCAAAAATTGAGCCTTATCTTCCATCATCTAATTCTAAGCTATTATATAGAAATTCACTTATTTATCTGTTTTTCGCATATTTTGATTCTAAGTACATGTTCAATAATCTTTGATCAATTTCTGAACTGTCTTTGTATTTTACTCTAAGGTCTGCAAGATCTTTTTTCAGTTGTGTAACTGTAGCTGCATATGCAGGATCATCATAGACATTTCTTAACTCATTAGGATCTTTCTTTCTATCGAATAATTCCCACTCGTCTACATCATAATAATAGTGGATAAGCTTGTACTCTTTAGTAATGATTGCATAGTGACGTTTTACCATATGGATTGATGGGTATTCGTAATAGTGATAGTATACAGCATCTCTATCCCATTCTGCATCATTTCCAGTTAATAATGGCATTAAGCTTTCACCTTGCATATCATTTGGAGCAGCAATACCTGCTGCAGCTAAAAATGTTTGTGCGAAATCTAGGTTTTGAACCATTTCTTCGTTTGTAATTCCGGCTTTAATTTTATTTGGCCAACGGATTAATAATGGTGTCTTAAACGACTCATTATATGCAAAACGCTTGTCAAACCAACCATGTTCACCAAGATAGAACCCTTGATCAGAAGTATACACCACTAAAGTGTTGTCTGCTAAATCATTGTCATCTAAATAGTCTAATACTCTACCTACATTTTCATCTACAGAAGCAATTGTTCCTAGGTAATCTTGCATATATCGTTGGTATCTCCATTTCATCAAATCCTTTTTGTCCATTGATGCGTAGTTCTTTTTGAACTCTTCATTAACAGGTTGATAAACGGCATCCCATTGTTTCTTTTGCTCTTCAGTCATACGATCTCTTTCTTTGTTGAAAGCATCATAATCCCAATGTGACCCTTCAGGAATACCCAAAGCTTCCATTGTTTCTGGATATAATTTAGAATCTCCGGCCCAGTTCATGTGCTTAAGGATATTCATTTCTGCAGTATGGGCAGCAGTACCTCTTCCAGCGTAATCATCAAATAAAGTAGAAGGTTCTTTGAAAGTCTTCTTTGTATATTCTTGGTAGTGTTTTGCTTTTGGTAACCATTCTCTATGCGGTGCTTTATGAAGATACATCAACATAAATGGCTTCTCTTTATCTCTTTCTTTCTCCAACCAATCCAATGTCATATCAGTAACAATATCGGTGACATAACCTGGGTATGTTTTCTTACCTTCTTCCTTAGTAATAAATGTCGGGTTATAATAATGTCCCTGCCCAATTAAGATTTTAAATTGATCGAAGCCTTTTGGATTATTTCCAAAGTGTAGCTTACCAAACATTGCCGTTTGATATCCTTCTTTTTGAAATATCTGTGGGAAGGTAACATTATCTCGATTAAACGGGAAGTTGTTATCTGTTTTACCGTTAATATGTGAGTGTTTACCCGTTAAAATCACTGCTCTAGAAGGAGAACAAATTGAATTGGTTACACATGCATTATTAAATTTTATTCCTTCATTGGCTATACGGTCAATGTTAGGAGTTGTTGTTAGGGTCTTGTCGTATGCACTGATGGCTTGGTAAGCATGATCATCAGACATAATAAATAAAATATTAGGGCGCTCGTTTACCTTTGCTTGGTTCGATTGAGGTTTTGTACCACAACTGAATAATGTTCCAAAAAATAGAAGGTATAATAAGTTGGTATATTTCATTTAATTGAAATTTTTAAAAAATAGAAAACTGAGTAAATCGTCACTTTTGTTCCACTAAAAAATATTGATAGTAGTGCCGTCTGTAACTGATAACAAACGTAGGAACAACTCTTAATTTAAGCATAGTTTAGGGTTAATAACGGATTAATTTGAATTAAAATCCATAATTAGTCGCCAAAAAAGCACTATTTCTAGCATTATTCTTCACAAACCATGGTTTTTTCAATGACCACTAAAAAAATAGATTTTGAATATTTTCAACTGATTGGTGTATATAAATCCATTAAGTTAACGTACCCTAACATTGTGAAAAATTCTAAAAAACACAATCGACTATATAAATTGGGTATCTGTGAAATAATATTCTGTAGTAATCTAAATAGTAAAAATTAATGAAGTGTAATTAAGTTGAATAGTAGAATTTTTTCAAATGCAATCGGTTGAAATGTGATTTTTATTATTATAACATTCCACATACTTTTGAATACTCGAACATATTATTTCAAAATCTATATCATCAATCAGACTTAAATAATCATTAACCTGCTATGTCGAAAAAATACTCATTATCTCTCATTAGGATATTACTTTTGAACCTACTTATTGTATCCTATACTTTTGGCCAGGGAGCTTTGTCTATTGCACTCTCTAATGACGATGGAAGTTCAACTCCTTTATCTAACAATGAAACGATACCATTTGGAAATTTTGGAAACTCAGGGTCTTTTGTTTTCAAAACCATCAAACTAAAAAATACATCGACAACTGAAGCGTTGACAATATCATCATTGGCAACAAGTGGCAGTTCTTCCTTTTTCTTCTATCCAAATACGGATGATTTTACCATCCCAGCTAATGATGAGGCAGATTTAGCTATTTATTACTCGCCAAGTGAGGATATCAGTGCTCAAAGAGGAACGATGACATTTAATACATCAGATAACAATGTTCCTTCATTCACTATTAATGCAGAGGCAAACCAAGATAAAGGGGAATTAGAAGTTACTTCTGATGATTATGTCATTACAAATTACACTATCGATTTGGGCGACGTAAAGCTTGGAGAGACTATATACTTTACGTTAAAGAATGAAAACATTGGAAAAGGGTTTATGTACGTATCTCCTTTATCTAATTTCTCTACAAACAATGAAATCAGTGCATCGATTACTAAAAAACATATTTACGGTAATGGATACTCGTTTAATGATAACCTAACTTTTAAAGCAACGACATTAGGAGACATCAATACGACCTTTGAACAAAAATTAGAGAATGCCAATAAAGACATAATTAAATATATCATTATAGGAAGAGTGGTGTCTGGGAAAGCAGAGGTAAAGTATAATAATGTAGTTGTTGCAAATAATGCAACAATAGATGCAGGCAGAATAAGCTATGCAACTACAGAGTTTGAATTTGATTTAGTGAATACAGGTAATGCACCGTTAAAAATCACAAGTGTTAATATAACGGAGCAGAATGGTGCATTTTCACTACTTAATGGTGGAAATCATGAGACATTACAACCTGCAGAATCAAAAACATTCAAAGTGCGTTTATCACCACAAAGCATTGGTCAGAAAGATGTAACACTTAATTTTTATACAGATGCTTCACCTTTAGACCATGTTAAGGTGAAATTATCGACAGTGGTTGAAGCGGCTATTCTAAGGTTAGTCAATAAAGATAACAATGAAGTATCTAATGCAGCGGGCTTCTTTCTAAAGAAAAACTACAATGGGGAAGTAGTAAATGATGAACTCTATATTGAAAACATTGGCAATATGGATTTAGATATTACTTCTTTTACAGAGGTTTATGATTCTAACCATGAATTAGAACTAAGTTATGTTGGTGGTGTAATCCGACCGAATGAGCAACAAAAGGTAGAAGTGACCTATACTCCAAAAATAAATAGAGTATCACAAACTCAGTTTCCTGTTGAAATTAAATCCAACAATAGAGAGAATAAGGACATTCTTTTACAAATTCATACGCAACATTTCTTCAATGAATCTCAATTGGTGTACAAAGGGAAGCATGTTACGGAGTCCTTCCCAATTATCTTGGGAGAAGTAAATATGAATGACGGTCTTGAGTTTGATTTGGAAGTGAAAAATACTGGTAATCTTCCAATCACTGTGCAAGACTTGAAATTTGAAAATATAGACCAGACTACGTTTGAAATTATTTCTTCACCTAAAGATGAAATTCTACCGAGCACAAGTGGTAAAGTAAAGCTTTATGTGAAAGAAAAAGAGAAAGCACACTTTATCCAAGAAACACTTGTAGTGACGACGAATGATCATGATACTCCAGTACAGAAAGTACAAATTGAGGTAACGATGATTAAAGGAGATTTAGTTGTAACGTACTATAATGACAGTTTCAGTGTTTGGGATGGAGCAGTTATTGATCAGGGTAGTTTAACTTACGATAATAAGTTTTCTAGTGATTATACATTAAAAAATACAGGTAGAGCACCATTAACGCTAAATTCTTTGACTGTAGAAAGTGCCGAAGGACATAAAGTGAGTTTTTCTGGAGTTGACTTCCCGATCACATTACAACCCAATACTTCTGAGACATTGGTTTTGGAAGTGGAAGCGATCCAACCTGGGACTTTCCAATCAAAATTTATTATTAATACGAACGAAACCAACGCTAACATATTTGCTTTCGATTTGGTTTTTGATAACAAGGTACCACAGTTAGAAGTGGTATTTGGTCAGAGTATCGAGAATGGGGGAGTATTGGATTTCGGAGCTACCAATGAATATACGATTGAGCTAAAGAATACAGGAACTGAAATCCTTGAATTAGATAAATTAGAGATCGAAGACAACAGTGAATTTACATTAACATTTGATACGGATGTCACTTTCTTACGTCCGGATGAAACAGTAGAAGTGAAGGTGAACTATAATGTAGCAGATAAAAACGCTGCAAATGGCACTTTAAAAATTTATACAAACGATTTAGATCATGCTGTATTTAGTATTCTGTTAAAAGAAAAGGTGATTACAAGTACAGACGAACTTCCTATTCAGTTTGTCGTCTATCCCAATCCATCTAATGATAAATTCTATATTAATGGGTTAGATAAATCGGTACCTTATCAGCTTTATGATTTCCAAGGTAGATTGATTCAGTCTGAAACAACAAATAGTGCGATCGATGTACATCATCTTGAAAATGGGTTATACTTATTATCCATCAATAATCATCAGCCGATAAAAGTAATTGTCGAATAAGAAACATTTTAGTAGAATTATATAAGTGAAATAAAAGGGTCAGACTTTTCGAAGTTTGACCCTTTTTGTGATAAAGAAGTTGAAAGTTTTCATTCCTTTCTAACTCTTTTAAATATATTTCTTACTGAGAAGTGAGAACCTAAAATCCGATAGAAATGACTTTACTATTTGATAATTTTTCTCACAATGGTTTGTCCATTTTGTAATGTAACTTTTAAGCAATACAGACCCTTTTCCCATTGATCTGTATTGATTTGAATCGCTTGATCGTAGATCTCTTGAGAATACTTAAGATAACCATTGACATTCAGTACTAAAATAGACTGTATCACCGTATTCGATTGAATGGATAAGAGGTCTGTTACAGGGTTTGGAAAAATCTGAATAGACATGTCTTTGTCATCAATTGAAGTAGGATCACCTATTTCAAAACTGATTCTGTAGGTTCTAACAGATCCATCTTCTGCAGAAACAGTCACTGATGCTAAATCATCCAATGTAGCAGCTTGAGTGATTTGAACAGAAGAATTTTGATCTGTTGCTGTTGCAGAAACTTGTGGAATATCAGAAGTACCAGATGGTAAAATTACAGTATAATTAAGTTCCTCAGCGGAGAAAGTAGGAGATAAGGTACCATTATCAACCGTTAAAGATGATAAACTGTTATCTGTAGATAATGCAATACCGCCGTACAGGTTTATTGCATCTATACGAGTTGTAATGCTTGTTGTTTTCCCACGATATAGTCTGAAGAAGTTAATAGCACTTAAATCAGGTGTGCCTCTTTTCGCTGCTAAACTAGTTTCCAGTTGGATGTAGTTCCAACCTACTTTTAAATTGTTTTTATCAAGACTCCAACTGTATTCATCCACATCAGCTTGTCCAGAACTACTAATTTCTACTTGGTTCTTGTCTTCTAATGCAGTAACGTTAGAAACGTAATACCAAAAAGATAATTTTACATTAGATTCTGAACCATTGGAATCGAAAGCTTCAGTGAAATTTTTTACAAATTCTACGTCGTCTGTCCCTGAAAATTCTAAACAACCTTCTCCTTGTTTCTGATCAACAGTGTTTATGGCTAATATGCTCGGATTCCATCCATCCTTCACTTCACATTCATCTAAATATTTCCCTAAAGCTGCATAAAAACTAATGGTATAAGTACGTTGAGTTACCCCGTCCTCAGCGGTAACCACAACCGTAGTTGTCTCATCCATTGTCTCTGCTTCTGTAATAGTAACTGTAGCTTTTCCATCTTGATTAGCTGTTGCTGTTACTGATGGGATTGTGTTAAAACCAAAGGGTAGTTCTACGGAATATTCCAAAATTCCAGGACTAAACGAAGGATCTAAAGTGCCGGCTTCTATCGTTAATAAAGAAAGACTGGCATCTCTTGCAAACGAGTTATTTTCACCAATAAGTTGAATATCATCAATACGAGTAGTTACTTCTGAAGTTTTGCTTCTGTAAAGTCTAAAGTAATTGATGGCAGTTAAGTCAGGATTTCCTCTTTTATTAGCGTCTTTCGTTGATAATTGTAAGAAATTCCACCCCGATACTAGATTGGCTTTATCGAGACTCCAACTATATTCATCGACATCAGATGTGCCCGAACTAGTAATTTCAACTTGATTACTATCTTCAAACAAAGATGGGTCAGATACATAGTACCAAAATTCCAATACAGTTCCTTCTTCTGTACCATTGGCATGTGTTGGAGTTGTTAATATTTTCTCAAATTCAACGTTCGATGATCCCTTAAATTCGATACAACTTAAACCTTGCTTCTGATCAGTATTTTTTAAACTCAACCCATTTGTATTCCATCCTGTTAATGATTCACACTCATCAATAATATAATAATTAGGACGTTCTTCGCAATTACTAAATAGCACCTTTCTGAGTAGGAGATTTTGTTTGGAAACGAAGACTTCACGGTTACCGTCATCATTAATACAAGAAGCTCCTGTAGACTCGTAGATCATATCATTTGTTGCATCCGTTCCGTTTTGATAGCTGAAAAAATATTGATAATTTTTATCTACTGCTAAATCGACTTTGCAAGCATAAATACCGTCTTCATCAGTATCTGTCATTAATATTGGTTGATCTTGACCTTGGATATTTACCCAAACCTGCTTATTGTAAATATCATTTTTTTCAGCCATATCAACTTGGAACAATGTACCAGTTTCAATGCCTCCTTTTAATTCCCAAACTGGAGATGATTTACCCTCTCTAACAAGATATAGATCAATACCATTTACCCCATAGGCAATAGCCTCTCCACCATTTCTTTGTGGCATAGTTATTTTTCTTGGAGCTATTCCAAAAGCATCTTCCCATGACGTACCATCATATCGAGTAAACTCGTAAGCATCCGTATAAGTTAATACAATTGCATGTTGACCATCGTTAGAAATGTCCATAGCCGTTGTACCATCCATTGGAAATTGTCCAATAATTTTTGCTGTAGTAGTAATATCTTCTGATGTAATTGATAGGGGAATTTCATAAGCAATTTTATTTCCACCGACACTAGATTTACTCACTAATATAATTTTTTCGTTTTCGACATCAACACCAATTGATTCACAATTCTGTGATCCATTTTCATATTGATAGGTAATAGTTTTTAGAATTTCATAGCTATTATTGGAAGTACTTTGAGGATCATATTCTGGCTCTTCAATGATATATAAATAATATTCTGATTTATTGATTGGGTTGTCGCCAAAATTACCAATAATCAAGTAAGAAGTTCCGTTCATCACAAAAGAAGAGATGTCTTCCCAGTCTCTTGAACTAGCATTACTTCCATTCTTATTTTTTACAATACCATGAGTCAATACAGCACCAGATTTGTCAATAAGCCAAAGGTTGGGGCCATCGCCAGAATCATTATGTAGCCAAAATGCATTTTCAGTATTGTATGAGGCTGCAAGTCCACTCGCTTCATCAATCAAAGGGTCTGTTATCGTCCCTAAAGTGGTTGGGCTATTATAATTAATGTCAAAGGTTTGTGCTGATCCCGATAAACTAAGGAAGAACAACACAAGGCTACACATTTTCACCTGATAATTAACAAGAACATTCATAAGCTTTTATAGTCTATTATTTTGTTTGTTGGTGTTTAGGATTAATAAAATTAACCATTTTATATAAAGTATGGCCCCCTTCGAGAAACTCAAAGGAAGCCAATTCTTCATCATCTAAATTATTATGGTAATAGTTGTATACTTACCGCACCACCTCTTACAGTGAATGTGTTATCGTAGAATTGATCATCATGAGTTAGATATAACATTGTCATATCATCACCAGCTGTACCATTAGAATTATACCCATAGTTTAAGTTAGACATAGTAGATTCTTGACCATTGTCTGTTGCAATCACTACTAAGAACGGACCTGGAGCACCTTTGTGATCAATACCTGCTTTTTTATTAAAGAAATATAAATCTTGAGTAGCACCTGTATTAATCAATCCATCATAAGAAAGGATAGTTAATTTAGCTGCTGCATTTTTTGTATTGATCTGACCATGATCATCTTTATTACTAGCTGTAACCTGACGTACCCATACTTCAGCACTCTTATCATCATCACCACCGTAACCAATTTTTGTCCAATCGCCACCTTGTACAGCAGATTCTTTTCCGTACTGACCTGGAGGAGGGTTACCATGACTAGCTGATAAGATTAAGAATTCTGTAGTTCCAACAACACTATTATTGAAAATGATATCTTGGTAGCCGCTCATACGCGTATATGGAAGGATGTTTAAAGTAAAATCATCCCATACAATATCTTGAGATTGTGCTGCTTCTACTTCGATCGTCACAGGAGCACTTGATGTTACACTGTCTTTTTGATCTTTCATCTTTAAAACAATTGTATGTGAACCTGGAGTAAGGTTATTTACAGTAAATTGGAATGGAGCCTCTTGGTCTAAATCAATGTAAGTGTTATCAATCCAAAGTCTCATGTTTTTCACACCATCTCCATCAGAGCTAGTAGAGGTAATAAGGATATCTTCTCCTTCTGTGAAAGTATCTCCATTTGATAAAGAAGTAATTTCAACAGAACCTGGTAAATCACCATCAACTACTGTGATTGATATAATTTCACTATCATGGTTTACACCGTCTGCTCCATTGGCCCTAACCATTAAAGTATGCGTACCTAAGGCAAGTCCACTTACATCAAAATTATAAGGAGCCGTTTTTACCACACTGTGAAAAACATCATCGATCCATAAACGACAAGCAATAAGATCAACATTTGTATCAGTGATTGTTTCGACATTGATTGTTGACCCTAGAATCACATTCGATCCGTTCAAAGGGTTTGCAATTGCAACCACTTCTCCTGCAGCAAGTGTTCTTGCTGAAGAGCTTTCAGTTTGACTTGATTCAACTTCAGGAAGTACTTCCTTGTTACAAGCTGAAAAAAGCACAATTAGAGAAGAAAATAATAATGATAGTTTTGTAAAATTCATTTCGTAATACTTAAAAAGTTAAATTATTATAGAGTGAAATTTGAGTTCAATGAGTAGAAACTTATTCTAATAGCTGATTAATCTAAAAATTTTCACTTCGACTTTATGATCATCAAATGTATTTAGAACGCTTAATGCGATATTAATGAATAATTAATGTGGGCTTCTTTTCAGAACTCAGTCAAAAAATATTAAAAAAAATATGCTACCGACATCATTAATAGCATGTACGGTAGCATATCATGGGTTTATATTAATTGGCTAACTTAATATTAATAAGTGCCAATAATCTGAAGTTATTATGATAATTACTTCACTAGATTGACAGTTTTCTGTAGGTTTTGTCCTACGATTCTAACCGTATATTTACCCGGAAGTAGGGACGATGTTTTGATTTCAATCTTATTTCGCCCACTGTTTGTGACAGCGTTTGTAGTTAAGACTACCTTACCTAAAATATCATAGAAAGTGATACCGATTTGTTCAGATGTACTCGCTTCAAATTCTAGGTTTACGATGTCTGTGATCGGATTC
Source organism: Flammeovirga agarivorans (assembly GCF_012641475.1). Classification (NCBI taxonomy): domain Bacteria; kingdom Pseudomonadati; phylum Bacteroidota; class Cytophagia; order Cytophagales; family Flammeovirgaceae; genus Flammeovirga; species Flammeovirga agarivorans. The sequence goes on from NZ_JABAIL010000011.1 coordinate 199,241, forward strand.
GGGTAGACTTTAAATTGATTTATTTCATCATAGCTACCTCCAAATACAGATTCTGTACTCATTGTTCTACTACTTGAGCCATTATCTTCATAGGTAATAGTAAGTTTTGGAGCATCTGCTGGAGAAGAATTAGTGTAAGCTTTCGCCACTCTTCTGCCTGTACCTTGAATAATAAATACTAAATGCCCTTGAGCCCAGCCAGATCTGTTTACAATTTCCTGAACAATATTTTTAAGATCAGGAGTTCTTTGTGCACTACCTGCTTCACCCACTGTATTCCAAGCTGCTGGAGTCCATGCTACAGATGCAGTGGTTTTTGGTCGTAAAGAGATATCATTTGTATTTGTAGTAAACGTACTTGGTCTATTGGCAAACTGTGCATGTATAGTCAAAGAACCATTATCATTTTTATTTTCAGCTGCTGTAAACTGTATAAAGGCATTGGTGATTGTAGCCCCTTGCGGTATATTAATATCTCTAAAACGAATACCGACCATTTGATTGCCAGCATTTTCAAGATCATCGTATACCAATTCAAGATCAGTGCTACTTGTGCTTACCAACCCACTTTCTGCTTCTTCGGCGTCATCATTTCCTTTAATCACACTAACTGTGATTGTAGTACCAGATGGTTGCTCTGTAAAATTCGCAGTGATATTTTTATTCTGATCCATAAGCACAGTCACAGGATTTTCATTACTTGTGATGTCGCCAGACCAACCACTAAATTCATAACCAGAAGCAGGGTTAGCTGTTAATGTTACTTCTTGACCTTCTTCAATACTATTCTGATTAGGAACTGAAGAAGTGATAGTACCATTGGTTGCTGCTAATGATAAAGAATAGATATTCTTATACTCAACGATAAGTTGTGGTGCGGCTGTACTTGAACCTTTGTAAGACTCTGCTACTCTACGGCCTGTACCTTCAATGATAAATGCCATATTATTTCCTGAAGTCCATCCATCTCTATCAATCACTTCCTGAACAAGTGCACTTAAGTTAGGAGTTTTCTGAGCATCACCTGCCTCACCAATAGTACTCCATGTAGTTGGTGTCCATGCTACAGATGCATTGGTTTTAGCTCTTGATGAAATATCATTAACAATTGAAGAAAAGGCTGCTGCAGAATTAACGTCCTGAGCGTAGATGTTCATCGAACCTTCGTTATTTTTATCTTCATCTGCCGTAAATTGAATATAGGCTTCTGTGATTATTGCACCTTTTGGAATATCCAATGCTTGGAAACGAATACCAACTGACTGATTACCTGCAGCTTCATGAGGATCGTAAACCAATTCTAAATCAGAACTACTAAGATCTATAGACCCGTCCTCGGCTTCTTCCGCATCATCTTCATCAGTACTTACGCG